>JAJRWM010000189.1 GCA_024276815.1 bacterium | reverse complement strand
GTTCGGGATTTTCAGGGGATCGCTTTCCGGGGCGATCTGAACTTCAAACCGTTTTTCCTCCAGGGTGCGCTTGAGGAAATTACCGGATACACCAATGATGATTTTCGGGAAGGCAATCTTCGCTGGGATCAGATAATCCATCCTGATGATTTGCCCAAGGTTTTAATGTTCGCTGAAGATATGCGGACGACACCCCGCTTCAAGCTGGAACATGAGTACCGGATTATTCGTAAGGATGGGCAAATACGCTGGCTTCAGGAACGCATCCAAAACGTCTGCGACGATTCAGGCAAACCGGTCATTGTCCAGGGCACATTCTATGACATAACGGATAAAATCCTGGCTCAAAAAGAGCAGCAAGATAACCTCCATTATTTTCAAAGCATGAACCAAATCTCGGAAATTATCGAGCGGGCGCTTGATATCGACCGGATGATCCAGGCGGTTATGGAAAGAGTAATCGTGATCTTTGACTGCGACCGGGCCTGGCTCCTGCATCCTTGCGATCCTGATTCGCCAACCTGGAGAGTGCCGATCGAAGTGACCAGTCCTGAATATCCCGGCGCGCTTGAGATGAACAGGGATTTTCCCATGTATCCTGAGACAGCCGAGGTTTTAAGGACGGCTCTGGGCAGTTCGGAACCTGTGACATACAGTCCGGGGAGCAGGGCTTTCCCCTGGAACGACGATCACCCAGGTTCGAAACTGTTTCAGATCCAATCTCAAATGGATATCGCTATCAAGTTGAATGTTGGTAAACCCTGGTTGTTCGGTCTGCATCAGTGTTCCTACGCCCGGGAGTGGAGCGAGCGGGATAAAAGGTTGTTCCGTGACATTTCAGTAAGACTTTCCGACGCTTTAAGCAGGATGATCCTTTACCGTGATCTTCAAGAGTCAGAAAGAGCTTTAGCTGAAAGCGAGGAAAAATATCGGCTGATCTTCGAAAACTCGCCGCTGGGAGTGCTCCACTATGACCGGAACGGTGTTATTGTCTCCTGCAACGATCACCTGGCTGATATACTCGGCGCTCCCAAAGACAAGCTGATCGGCCTTGATCTTATGTCATCTTTGACGAATAAAGACGCTGTCGCGGCGATTAAGACCTCGCTGAGCGGAAAGAATGGTCATTTCGAAGGGGAATATATCTCTGTCTTAAGCGGTAAGGCAAACATTATAAAAGCCGATTTCGGCCCGATCATTTCTCATGACGGCGTCATTATGGGCGGCATTGGTATCGCTGATGATATCACCGTAAGAAAACTGGCGGAGGAGTTTTTAAGAGAATCGGAACATCGCTACCGCACGCTTTTTGATAACGCCGGCGACGCTATATTTATTCATGACCTGGACGGTAATATGATTGAAGCGAATAAAATAGCCCGTGAGAGACTACAGTATGATCGGGACGAAATCCTGAAATTACGATTAACCGATATTGTTGGCTCCAGGTACCGCTCAACTATCAGGGAAAGAATCTCGGAATTGGAAAAACGGGGCTCTTATGTTTTTGAGACCGAGCATGTCAAAAAAGACGGCGCTGTGATTCCGGTCGAGGTCAGCAGCAGGATAATTGAACACTCGGGTCAAAGGGTGATCTTCGCGCTGGCCCGCGACATCTCGGAAAGGAAACGTGTTGAAGCTGTTGTTCAGAAGTCGCATGAGTTGTCCATTCTCTTCAGCATTACTTCCATACTGACTCAGAATCTGCCCCTGAAGCAAAAACTTCATAATGTTTATCAGCGGATAATTGAATTGTTTAAAATAGAGGTCGGCGGCGGCATCTACCTGCTTGACCAGGACGCCGGTTGTCTTCGCTGATATGTAACCAGCGGTCTGACCGATGATTTTGCCGAAAAAGTGAAACTGATACCATTTAAAAACAGCTATGCCGAAAAAGCGCTGAAAAACAACAAGCCGGTCGCCCTTGATGATATTTCCGAAGCCCCCAATATTCCTGAAAGGATTCGGCTTGAGGCTCGCAGGGTCGGGCACCGCGCCTGGGCGACCATACCGATTCAATCCGGCGCGAAGTCGATAGGCGTCATGAATTTGGCTCACTTTACGCCTGAACGGAAATTCAGCCTGGCGGATACTCACCTGCTGCATCTGATTTGTAAACAAATAGCCCAGACAATCGAGAATCATCGCTTTGTCACGGCCATGCTCGAATCTGAAAGCAAGTACCAGGAAATATTCCATAATGTTACCGATATGATAATGATTACCGATTTAAGTACCAGGGTTCATACCGCTAATTCCTCTTTTTTGAACTGGCTCGGTTTTAGCGAAAAAGAACTGTATTCCAGGCGCTGGCCTGATCTAATGAAAGATAAAAAGGATATTGAGCAAAAAATAAAAATAATACAACGAAAAGGCACGATAAAAAACTGGCCGGTAACCTTCATTGATAAAGACGATAACGAGATTCTGTCTGAGATGGACGTTACCTTGATAAAACAAGAAAACAAACCGGTTGAGCTGTTAAGTGTTATCAGGGATATCACCGAGAGAGTGGAGCGGCAAAGAAATATTATCCGTTCGCAAAAAATGGCCAGTCTTTCACTTCTGGTGTCGGGCATCGCCCATGAGTTTAATAATTTGCTGGGCACGATTCATACCTGGGCCACCTTCAGCCGGAAAAACATCGCTAATCAGACGATGGTTTCGAATACCCTGAATATCATAGATAAGCAGGTCAAGCGAGGGAGAAACATTGTTCAGGACTTATTGCTGTTCTCGGGGAATTATCAACCGGCTTTCCGAACTGTCAAAATTAGTTTGTTAATGGAGAAAATTTTAGCCGCCAAGGAAGAAGAATGCCAAACCAGGGGCATATCTATCCAGGCTTTTTATCACTATCGAGGACTGCTTGAGTGCGATCCCTATCAACTGGAGATACTGTTTAACAATGTGTTGAATAATTCATTCGACGCGCTGGTGGGTCGAAAAATAAAAAAAGTTATTATTCGGATTATCGGCCAGGATGATAAAGTGCGTATAACTATTTTTGATAATGGACGGGGCATGACTGAAAAAACAGCCAACCGAATTTTCGAACCTTTTTTTAGTACCAAGAACAAAAGGGGAGTTGGCAAGGGGATAGGCGTCGGTTTAGCTATTTGTTATGGTATTGTGGAAAACCATGGAGGACAGATAACGGTTGAAAGTGAGCTGCGTGTTGGCACCACTTTTTTCATAACCCTGAATAAAAAAATGAGACGAAGAAACACGGATCTGTTTTAAAAGCGAGTTAGGCTCGAAGATACGGCTTTTCCCAATATTTTTACTGTTAAACCCTGTGAAGATGTCGTTTCCGTGAAAACGGGAATCCTCAGGCCGGTTGCTGGTATGACCGATTGAAGCAGGCTTAAACCCCATTTCCTGCTGAACAGCGTTATTTGTTATATATGTCTGCTTATCACCACCAATTTCTCTTAAAAGCTACCTGATCCTGTTGTCGATTTACTATCAATAAACTATGTTTACTATCAGTGCAATCTTGTACATTGCCTTCTAAGTGCTTAATATAATTAACCAAACAACCTTATAACCCCTCATTTTTAATAATCAGTTGTACAATTGCGTGCTTTAACCTGGTTCTGTTTATGGAATAGGGAAATTATGTAAATCATCTATAATATAAATATAACAATGAGTTACGCTAAATAAAAAGGGGTGGGCGCTTTTTGGCATGAGGCTTGCATATAACAGGTAAAAGCAATTTAATACGGATACGCGCCTTGAGAGTGTTTTTATGGAGTATTTTAAGAACGGTAAAAATGGGGAGGCAAGTGTGAAGGCTGATTTCGTTAACACCTTTATCAAAGCCGGGGTCGACGTGTTTGGAGGCTTGATAAATGAGGCTGTCACCAGGGGGAAACCGACCAAGAGCAGTTGCTTGTTTCCTCATTTCAATATGGCGGCCGTGATCAAGGTGTTCGGAAGCGTTAACGGATTTGTTATTTATAGCATGGATAGTCATCTCGCTAACCGGCTGGCGTCAGATCTTTTATGTGGGATGCCGATACCCAATCACAGCTTGCTGATAAAAAGCTCGATCAGCGAGATTTGCAACATGATCTGCGGCAAAGCTGTGACTATCATCAACGATCATTATAAATACGAAGGAATCGAGATTTCGGTGCCCATTTTTTTAGATGACGCCAACAATAAAATATACAAGCAAAATCTGATTTCATTAAATGTTCCGCTCATGACCAGCTATGGGGTGGTGGCGCTTAGTTTGGGTTTTGAGTAATTTTTTTTCGGGAGATGGCATGAAAAGAGTAATCAAACTTGATATCAGTGAAGTTAAACCGGGCATGAGACTGGCGCAGACTATTTATACCGGGAGTCAGACAGTCTTGCTGGAAAGCGGTCAAATCATAACCGCAGATTATATCAGACGACTGAAAAATTACGCTATCCGAACCGTGATTATCGAGGAGGAGTCGCCGGCTGAGGAAGCTCTTTTCCCGGAAATAAAAGATTCAAACGATGATAACTATTTCACCAGGCAGAATTTTATCCGAAGAGAAATACCCCAAAAAGCCGGCATTGAAATGAGCATGGCGCAGATAGATAGCGAGGAAAAACTGACCCAGCGTTTTGGCAGATCGCATCGTGACCTGGAAGAAATCACCTGGGCCTCGTTTCAGGAACTGAAAAATTATAACCGGCTCAACCTGGACAACTTTAAAAAGAGCCTGGAGAAAATGATTGACGAGCTTAACGAAGAGGCTAATATACGTCAGCAGCAGACATCCTTGGAGTGTGAGTCGGAATATCTGTATATGCATTCAGCTAACGTAGCGATTTATTCATTAATCATCGGCCTGGCTTTAAAGCTGGCGAAAGAAGAACTGATCGAACTGGGTCTGAGCGCGTTGCTCCATGATGTCGGCATGTTAAAAGTACCTGATGAAATAAGGCATAAAGCTGATGAATTGACGGTTGAAGAATACGAAGAGGTCAAGAAACACAGCTCCTACAGCAGGGAAATGCTGGAGAAGCTTCCCCAGATGTCTTCACGCATCCTGAAGGCGGTATCCCACCACCATGAGAGGGTAGACGGAAGCGGTTATCCGAACAGATTGTTACGGGATGAGATTGATCTGTTCTCAAAAATTATCGCGATCAGCGATACTTTTGATTCACTTTCGTCTACCCGCCCCCACCGTGAAAAGATGCAGAAACATGACGCGCTGAAAGAGTGCTTGAGAATATGCAAAAATTCCTTCGATGAAAATTATCTGGAAAAATTTCTTTTCAATGTGCCCCTCTATCCGGTTGGCACGAAAGTGAGATTGAATAACGGGGAAGAAGGGGTGGTCTCCAAGGCTTCCTTTAATCCTTTCCGCCCCACCGTCGATATCATAGTGAAACAGGAGAGGTATGACCGCCCTCGTAAACGCCGGGTTAATTTAGCCCTTTCCCAAAACAGCGGTTTGCGGATCGACGAGATTTTAGAAGACAAAATCACCTGCTAAAATCTCCGGTATCTTTCCCGAAAAAACCAATCTTAATACTAAAATATTTCCCAATTCACCGTTGCTGAAATCTACAGACCAATAATCCTCAACCAAGTTTATTCAAATTTGTTTAAAACCAATAGGGGGAAATACTATCTTAAAAACGTGAGTGGAAAACAGCAAGGCGGTTATTTGATAAATAATTATATTAATTATTATTTAAGATTACGCGACGTGGCTGAATGTAAAACGCCAGTCAGTTATTGGAAAAACCAATGAGCCAAATTTTTGTTGCTAACCTGATCGCATTCGCGTCCTTTCCCTTTATGGTGTTCGATTCAAAGCTCGATTTAATTGATGTTAACAAGGCCGGATTGAATTTATTTACACCTGAGAAAAGGAAAAACGCGTTGCTTGGGAGAAATCTCAGCCAGCTTCTACCGGAAATTGAAAAGAGCGTTGAATACAAAAAATACCTGGAAAACGCCGGAGCGCTCCGGTCCTTTACCTGTAAAAACGTGGTTTTAAACTCCTGGTCCGGTGAACTGCGTTTAAATATCGATACCTTTAAGCTGAATGATGACGGTTGGGGGATGATTGTTACTGATATCACCGAACAATTTGCCGCCGAGGAAGCGGTGCGGAAAAGCGAGCATGAATTTCGTTCCCTGTTTGAGAATATGTTAAGCGGGTGCGCCTATCATGAAATTATTCTCAACGCTGAAGGTGAGCCGATTGACTACGTTTTTTTGGAAATCAATAAAGCCTTCGAAGAATATACCGGTTTTAGCCGCGATATAATCGGGAAAAGAATTACCGAGATCATGCCTGAAATAGAAAACGCCGACCCCGACCTCATCGCTATTTACGGAAAAGTCGCGTTGACCGGCAAGCCGGTCAGGTTTGGCGCCTACTTCGAGCCGCTCAACAAGTGGTATACAATTTCAGCCTTTAGCCCTCAAAAAAAACATTTTGTCGCCTTGTTTGAGGATATTACCGGGCTTAAACAGGCCGAGATGGTGCTGGTTGAGTCCAGAGACGAACTGGAAAATAAAGTTCAGCAACGTACCAGAGAACTGGAAGCCGCCAATCAAAGGTTAATCTTTGACATAAAAAAACGCGAGGAAGTCGAAAGCGAATTAAAAGCCGCCAACAAGAAATTAGCGGAAAAAGAAAAATCTCTAACGGAAATGGTTAACGATCTGATAACCCTGCATAAGGAGCTTAAACAGGCTCAGACCCAGGCCCTCCAATCTGAAAAACTGGCCTCAATCGGACAATTGGCGGCCGGCATCGCTCATGAGATCAACACTCCCATGCAGTTTATCAGCGATAATACCGTGTTTTTAAGAGACGCTTTTAAGGATTTAATCGATATTCAGGCGGAGTACGATAAGTTGTTAAAAGCGGTCAAGGAAAACCGGTTAACCGAAACTGATATCCAGGGAGTTGAAAAGATAGTGGAAGAAATGGATTATGAGTATATACTCCAGGAAATTCCGCCGGCGATCAGTCAGACTCTGGAAGGAATAGAGAGTGTGTCCAAAATTGTTAGGGCGATGAAAGAATTTTCTCATCCCGGCGGTAAGGAGAAAAGCGCCCTGGATATTAATCAAACGTTAAACAACGCGATTACCATAGCCCGCAATGAATGGAAGTATCATGCCGAGGTGGTGACTGATTTAGCCACTGATTTACCGCTGGTGTCGTGTTTGATTGGCGAGTTCAACCAGGCGATCCTGAATATTCTTGTTAACGCGGCCCATGCTATTGTCGAGAAAATCGGGGAAAATGCCGAAGAAAAAGGCACGATCACCGTAAGTAGCAGGCGGGATGGCGAGCGGGGAGTGGAAATCCGCATAACTGATACCGGAAACGGCATACCCGAAAAAGTTCAGGCGCGTGTTTTCGATCCTTTCTTCACCACCAAGGAAGTTGGCAAGGGAACCGGGCAGGGGCTGGCCATCGCGCGCTCGGTTATCGTGGAAAAACATCAGGGTTCACTTGAGTTTGAAACAACTCCCGGGCGGGGAACATCCTTTATCATCCGTATGCCGGTTGGTTGAGGTTGGGTGTCCACCAGGTTTAAGCATTAAGAGTACCTGTTTGGGAACTCCAAATTTTTGGGGCTTGACAAGCGGCTCGTAATGTAATAAAATGCCCAATCTGTTTATCATGTTAATGGAAATCTGTTTAAAAGACGCCTAGAGGGGGGTTGAGTTAAGTGTACGCAGTTGTTGAAGTTGCTGGTCATCAGCATTTGGTAAGGGTCGGGGATATTATCAGATCCGAAAAAATCGCTGGTGAACCCGGCGATAAGGTGGAGTTTGAAAAAGTGTTAATGGTCTCTACTGACGATAAAATTCAGCTTGGCGAGGTTTTGGATAAGGCCAGGGTGACAGGCGAGATTATTCGAACTGAAAAAGACAAAAAAATTGTCGTCATCAAATTTAAACGACGAAAAGATTATAAGCGTAAGCAGGGGCACAGGCAATTGTTCACCGAGATCAAGATTACTGATATTGCCAGTTAATTATTTATTAAGGAGTTTTTGTTATGGCTCATAAAAAAGCCGGTGGTAGCACTCGTAACGGTAGAGATAGTATAGGTAAAAGATTAGGCGTCAAAAAGTATGGCGGCGAGAAGGTTCGAGCCGGCAATATTTTGGTGTGGCAGCGCGGTACCACGTTTAAACCCGGTATCAATGTTGGTTGCGGTAAGGATTATACTCTTTTCGCCCTGGTTGATGGTCAGGTTGAATTCGCGACTAAAGCCAGAGGCAAAAAATGGATCAATATCGTTCCCGCGGTTGTCACTGAAGCCGTCGCGGAATAATCCCGGTCTATGTTTTTAGACCAGGTCTTAATCAAGGTCAAAGCGGGAGACGGCGGTAGCGGAGCCTCCAGTTTTCGCCGTGAGAAGTTTGTGCCCAAAGGCGGTCCCGATGGCGGGGACGGCGGTAATGGCGGAGATGTTATTATCAGGGTGGACGATAATTTGTCCACCCTGATTGATTTTCATTACCGTCCGCACTTTAAAGCCGCGGCTGGTCAAAGGGGCAGCGGTAAGAAAGCTCACGGAAAAAGCGCGGCCCCCTTGTATCTTAAAGTTCCGCCCGGAACCATGGTCTATGATGAAGGCGGCAACCTGCTCGCCGATCTGGTAAAACCCAATTCTGAAATAATCGTGGCCAAAGGCGGCCGGGGCGGTCGGGGAAACGCCAGTTTCCAGAGTAATCGCAATAAAGCGCCCAGGCTTTATGAAAAAGGCGAGCCCGGCGAAGCGCGTGAACTTCGTCTGGACTTGAAACTTATCGCCGATGTCGGCCTGGTCGGTTTTCCTAACGCCGGCAAATCAACCTTCCTTTCCCGGGTAACCGACGCGCATCCTAAAATCGCCTCGTATCCCTTTACGACTCTCTCCCCCAACCTGGGAGTGGTCATTGTTGACGAAACCAAACGCTTTGTGATGGCGGATATTCCCGGCTTGATTGAGGGGGCGCATGAGGGCGTTGGCATGGGCGACAAATTTTTAAAACATATCGAGCGAACCCGTCTGCTCATTCAGTTTATCGATCCGGCCAACAATGAGGAGCGCGGCTGGATTGACGAGTTTAAAATTATCGATCAGGAACTAAGGGAATACAGCGAAGTGCTGGCCAGTCTGCCCAGATTAATCGCTGTTAACAAGATCGATATTACCGATGTCCGGGGTGTTTTGCCTGAACTTAAGCGGGATTTCAAGAAAATGGGGTTGTCTGTTTATGCCGTTTCAGCCGTAACCGGTAAGGGGACGCGCGAGCTTGTTTATGCCGCCAGCAAACTCCTGGACAGTATCCCCCGTCAGCTTGAAACCAGGGCAACCGTCAAGAAAGTGGTTTTTGAGCCTAGGTACAAGGTGAAAAAAGAGGGCAACGCGTATATAATATCCGGGAAAGAGCCGGAGAAATGGGTGCATATTACCGATTTTACTAATTTTGAAGCCCGTCAGCGTCTGGATCGTATCTTCGAAAAACTGGGGATTAACCAGGCCCTGGAAGACGCCGGGATTGAGGAAGGCGACACCATCGTGGTGGGAGAGAGCGAGTTTGTCTTTTCTCGTTATTAGGCATATATTATGCGCAATAAAATTATCAAAAACGCCCGAAGAATAGTCATTAAAATCGGCACCGGCGTGTTAACCGCCAGTAAAACCACGGAAAAATTTGGTATCAATAAATTCCGCCTGGACGCCTTCGTCAACCAGATAATTGGCTTGATAGATCAGGGCAGGGAAGTAATTATCATTACTTCAGGCGCGGTTGGAATTGGTTGCAACACCTTGGGCTTCAACGAAAAACCGGACGCTATTCCCGAAAGGCAGGCAGCGGCCGCGGTTGGCCAAATACAATTGATGCACATGTATCAGGAAGCGTTCCATAACCTGGAGCGTAAAGGTCACAGGTATCCGGTGGCGCAACTATTATTAACTCAGGATTTGGTTGACAATCGTATCCAGTATTTGAATGCCCGTAATACGATTTTCAAACTGTTGGAAAAAAAAATAATTCCTATAATCAATGAGAACGATACCGTTTCGGTTGAGGAAATACGTTTTGGCGACAATGACAACCTGTCCGCGATTGTAGCGCATTTGGTCGAAGCGGACCTGGCGCTGAACCTGTCAACGGTTGGCGGCCTGCTGGATAACGATGGCAGGGTTATTCCTGAAGTCGAGGTGATTACCGATGAAATCAAATCATTTGTCAAGAAAGGCTACTCAAAGTTCGGCACCGGCGGCATGTCGAGTAAATTATCCGCGGCTGAAAAGATTGTCGCCGCCGGCGGAGCGATGATAATCGCCAATGGTGAAAAAGATAAAATAATCAGGAATATATTTTTTAGCGAAGAAGAAAATGAAGGCACTATGTTTTTTCCCCGCAAACGCAAATTATCCACTAAAAGGCGATGGATCGCCTATACCAAGTCGTCACGGGGCGAGATAACTGTCGATCGGGGCGCCGCCGCCGCTCTTATTAAAAAGGGAACCAGCCTGCTGCCGATTGGCGTCAGCGCGGTTCACGGCAAGTTCAAGGCTGGCGATATGGTCAAGGTTGTCAACGAAAAGTCATCTGAAATAGCCAGAGGATTAGTTAATTATTCCGCCTTTGAGATAAAAAAAATAAAAGGCAAAAAATCGTCTGAAATAACCAAAATCCTCGGTGAGGAAAACACCAGATACGAAGAAGTCATCCATCGGGATAATCTCGTTTTAACAAAAAGGGGATAAATATGCTTACAGAGTCGATACACCAAATTGGGGCGGCCGCTAAAGCCGCCGCCCGGAAACTCGCTGTTCTGTCATCCGCTCAAAAAGATAAAGCTTTGCGCATTATCGCCGACCTGATTGAGGAGGGCGCCGAGCGGATAAAGTCGGAAAACGCGCGTGATCTCCAACAAGGAAAAGAAAAAGGGCTGAGTAAAGCTTTGATTGATCGATTAACATTGAATGACCAGCGGATCAAGGGAATGGCTGATGGTTTGCGTGATATCGCCAATTTGAAGGACCCGGTTGGAGAAGTGCTTAATATCAATCGTCAGGCTAATGGCCTGGAAATCGGCAAGGTGCGGACTCCCCTCGGCGTTGTCGGCATTATCTATGAGTCTCGTCCCAATGTTACGGTTGACGCCGCCGGGTTATGTTTGAAAAGCGGTAACGCCGTCATTCTTCGCGGCGGCTCGGAGGCGATTAACAGCAATCTCTGCCTGGCTGACGTTTTGCGGAGCGGATTAACGAAAGCGGGTTTGCCGGCCGAAACGGTTCAGGTCATTTCCACTACCGACCGTGAAGCGGTTCAGATCATGCTTAAAATGGATAACTATATTGACATAATCATTCCGCGCGGCGGACATGGTCTTATCCGGGCGGTCGTGGAGAACTCGACCATTCCGGTTATCAAGCATGATAAGGGGGTTTGTCATACCTATATCCATAAAGACGCTGAGCTTGAAATGGCTGTCGAGATCGCTTTTAACGCCAAAGTCCATCGTCCAGGGGTATGTAACGCCATGGAAACGCTGCTGGTGCACCAGGATATAGCCGCGAAATTTCTGCCGAAGGTGGGTGAGCGATATCAAAAAGCCGGGGTGGAATTACGCGGCTGTGAACGTACCCGCGCCATTTTGTCATCAGCTGTCGCGGCGACTGAGGACGACTGGTATGAAGAATATCTGGACCTGATTCTGGCTGTTCGGATTGTGGACAGTTTTAAAGAAGCGGTGGACCATATTGACCAATACGGCTCTCATCATTCAGACGCTATCGTTACGACTGATTACCAGACATCACGTGATTTTCTGGCGGAAGTCGATTCAGCCGCTGTTTACGTTAACGCTTCGACCCGGTTTACCGATGGCGCGGTATTCGGTTTGGGCGCCGAGATTGGTATCAGCACCCAAAAATTACACGCCCGGGGGCCTATGGGGCTTGAGGAATTAACCTCCGTTAAATTTATAATTCTTGGTAACGGACAGATCAGGGAGTAGATTATGAATGGTAAAAAAGTCGCGGTTGTCGGCGCTACCGGCGCCGTTGGCCGTGAGATGATAAAGGTTTTGGCTGATCGGAACTTTCCGGTTAGCGAACTGGTGGCTCTGGCTTCTTCACGTTCAGCCGGGAAAAATCTTACTTTCAGGGGCGAGGAAGTTACGGTTAAGGAACTGAAACCTGATTCATTCGAGGGGATTGACATCGCTCTCTTCTCCGCCGGAGCGTCCATCAGCAAGGAATTCGCTCCACGAGCGGCCAGGGCCGGAGCCGTGGCGATTGACAATTCCAGCGCCTGGCGCATGGATAGTCAGGTGCCCCTGGTGGTGCCTGAAGTGAATCCTGAAGACGTGAAGTGGCATAACGGAATTATCGCCAATCCCAATTGCTCGACCATCCAGATGGTGGTTGTTCTCCAGCCGATCCACAGAGCGGCAAAAATCAAACGGGTAGTTGTCTCCACCTACCAGGCGGTCAGCGGCAGCGGGCAAAAAGCCATCGATGAACTGACCGGCCAAGTGAAAGCCTGGTCTGACAATAAGCCCCTTCAGAATAAGGTCTATCCATACCGGATCGCTTTTAACGCTTTACCTCATATCGATATTTTTCTTGAAAATAGTTACACCAGGGAAGAAATGAAAATGGTTAACGAAACTCAAAAAATCATGGGCGATGATTCCATTAAACTTACCGCTACGGCTGTGCGTATACCGGTATTCCGGGCGCATTCCGAGTCAGTAAATATTGAGACTGAAGTGAAAATATCGGCGGCTGAGGTCAAGAAAATACTTTCCGGCGCTCCCGGGGTTAAAGTGGTGGATGACCCGGCGAACAATCAATACCCCCTGGCCATCGACGCTGAAGGTAAAGACGATACCCTGGTTGGCCGTATCCGGGAAGATGAATCGATTGAAAAGGGAATAAACTTGTGGATTGTCAGCGATAACCTGCTCAAAGGCGCCGCGCTGAACGCTGTTCAAATCGCTGAATTATTGCTTTAATGATATTGCGTGACTTACCATTTTAAGCGGATAGTGGTAATGCCAAATATTGTTAATAGTAGCAAGGTAACCAGGCTGATTGCCGCCCCCCAATAAAGAGAACGCGGCTCAAATACGAATTTCAGCTTGTGTTTGCCGGCCGGGATTCGGACTCCCCGCAGAGTGTAATCCGCCCGATATATTTTCGTGTTTTGTCCATCCAGAAAGGCTCGCCAGCCCGGGTAATAAGCGTCGCTCAGCACCAGAAAAGCATCTTGAGGGGACTGGACGTCAATTGCTACCTGGTTGTTCCGGTAGTCGCTGATGTTTACCCTGGCCGCTAAATTAACCGTTACCGCCGAAAAACGCGGCGGCGGTTCTTCCAGGTATACTTTATTCACGGGATTAAAAGCGTTGCTTTGCATTGCTTCCAGCAGTTTTCGCGGATCGGCTATTACTTCATATCTAGTTATCAGGAAAGCTCTCGGCAAAACAAATTTATTGCGATATAATTTCAGGTCTGACCACTCCTTGACTAATTGCAGTAAATGTGACTCCAGGATTTGGGAAGTAACTATGTACTTGACATTAAGAAGGCTCAGAATCGGCAAGGTGGGTTTATAGGGAATTAAACTGCTCTTGCTGCGCGGCGCGCCCATTAATTCTTTGAAGCGGGAGAACTGAAGCTGGTTAAACCCGTCCAGGGTCTGGATGCTGTTCAGCGTGAAGGTGTTAGGCGTTAAGCTTTCACTGGCGTTAAAGTATTTATCCGTGCCGTTTAACCAGCCGCTGGTAAAGGGTTGATACCTTTCATCCGGCGATCCCTGCGGCCGCCATAGTTGGTGGACGTTAAATCTCTGCGCCCGAAAGATCGTTTTATCCTGTTTTATGACGCTGGTTATCGGCCCGGCCGGCTGATATATTTTGGGGTCGATCACCGGATTGAAACTATAGCCATAGTAGAACAAATCAGCGATTAAAAAAATAAAAATAAAATAATCAAGATATTTTTTGTCTTTAATATTAATTAAAGGCCATTTTAATCCGGTGAGCGCCGCGAGACAAAATGTGGCCAGAAATCCCAGCCTTGCCGGGATTCTGGTTAAATTAAAGGGCGGGAAAAAAGCGACCAAACGGTAAATCGGAGTATAGCGACCAAGCATTAAAATAATACTGAGAAAAAATAAAAGGGAAAAAAAACGAATTAATAATCTGTTCTTTGAATTCTTTTGGTAAACCAATAAACCTGTTAGTGGAATGAGACCGCAATAAATTGGATATTCATAGAAGTAATCAACAACAGGAGAGCCGATGTAGGTGTTATTCGCCGGCGTGCCGTAAAATTCCGGCGAAAGGAAAGTCGCCAGGTTTTTCCAGGGCAACGAACCAAAGGTCAGAAAATTATAATCCCGGCTGATATTTCTTGAGCCGAAACTCATTAATTCCATTAAGGGCAAAAGCTGAATGGAAGCCAACAGCAAGCCTGAGCCTAGAGAAATAAAATAAAATAAAAAACTTTTCAGGCGTTTATTGCGGTCAATTTCAACTAAACGGAATAAAAAATAAATCCCGCCGAAAAATAAAACATACATAACTATCTGGGGGTGACCGCCCAGGCACAGAAAACCGCCGGCAATCGCTAGCGGTACCAAGTTAACATAGCGCTGATTACGGATAAAGCGTTCGGTCAGCCAAAGAATGACGGGGAAATAACTTGCCGCCTGGATAATGTTAATGTGCATCTGGTGCACAACAAAATAGCTGGACAGCATGTATATGATACCGCCGGCCGCCGCGCCCAACTCCTCGTTTTCATTCCAGAGCTTGATGAAAAGATAGGTGAAAATGCCCGCCAGCAGAAAGTGACTGGTGATATTTAAATTATAGGCATAGGGAAAGGGCAGGAAATAAAAAAAGACAAATGAAACCGGATAGAAAAAACCGTGCTGTCCTTAGGCTAAAAGCGGAAAACCGCCAAACATGTTGGGTGACCAGAGGGGCAGGGAGCCTTGTTTCAAATTGTGGAAAAAAAACCAGCGATTAGGATAATTGTGCATTAAATGGTCATAAAAAAAATAAACTCCCTTAAATAACAGGGCTTTATTGAAGAAAACAACCCAGCAGGCAATCAGTAATAACAAGCCAAAATGTTTTTTGTTAAAAAAGTTGTTAATCATATCAGGGCGACCGGAGCGGCGTTACATATTATCAGGATTAAATTTTCCAGCTTTAGCCAGATGTCCGAAGAACTTGTTTTCATGGCAATATCAATTCTCTCAAGCGCCTCCATAATCTTTTTTATTTCCGTCGGTTTATATTTTAAGCAAGCCTGGTAATTTTTCATTATCACAAAGGGGTGCTGCATTAAGACGTTCGCTCGCTTCTCGCTCGGCAGAACATCCGAATATTTTTCTTTTAAGACGGGGATAATGCTATTTTGAAAAGTGTAATAATCAAAACGGCGGAAATTCTTAAATGCGCCTTCCAGCCTCATTTCCAACAATTGATTAATCCAGCGGAAATTGTTGATGATCATAAATAACAATATTTCAGGCCGGTTGTTTTCCTCTTTTAGTCTATTCAGTTCAATTAAAGTGTTGGCCAGTTTTTTTGAGGTTAAATCTTCCAGAAACTGGAAAATGTTTTCTTCGGCGACCTTAACAACCAGTTCGTTAATGTGCTCATTCGTTATAAATGCTTCATCGCCAATGTAGGTTGCCACTTTCTCCAGTTCGTCCAGAATGAGCCGGCTGTTGTTGCCGCATTTAGCCAGTAATAATTCATAGGTCTCGTAATCAATTTTTTTACCCCTGGCTCTAAGCGTTTTTTCTGCCAGGAGATAAGTTCTGTCTGTGTTGGGATTGAACTTTTTCGCTGTTGTTATCAGTATTTCGACGCCATGCTTAAGGATTAACTTGAACAAGGGATCAGTTTTCTTGATAACAAATGAGGCCGTGAAGATTATCGTGGAAAATTCGACCGGCTCTTCTTTGAGTATTTGTTCGACTTCCCTGGTATCGGCGAATTGCCGCTTGGCTTCAGAGGTTAGCTTGACGGCGTCTTTACTTTTGGGAGCGAAAAAATACGCTTCCTTGACGATTATCAGCCGTCGCTCCCCTAAAAAGGGGTAGGTGTGAGCCTGGGAAAACAGTTCGGAAAAATCCAACTCCTTGCCGCTCAGGAGATCATAGTTAAAATCTCTTTCTTCCGGCGGCAAGATGACTTCAGCGATTTCCTGAGCGCTTTGGCTAACAAACAGTTCATCGTCGCCGTGAATCACGATGTAGGGTGGAATCTTCCCCTGATTGATTTCTTTTATTATTTTTGTAACTTCACCACTCATATATGCTGTTTCTCCCAGACGAGCAGGAACTCTTTCCAGCCCGGCCCGGCGCTGAATCCACCCAGTTTATGATTACTGCCCAGCACGCGATGGCAGGGGATGATAATCGGATACTTGTTTTTTCCCAGCGCTGATCCCACTGCCCGATACGCCTTGGGACGACCGACGCGTTTCGCCAGTTCAGCATAGGTTATTGTTTCCCCGTAAGGAATTCCCCGGCATTTCTCCAAAACCAGTCGGCTGAATGACGGATAACAGCTCAGGTCAAGCTTCAGGTGGTTAAAATCCACCTTCTTACCGTTAAAGTAATCTGTTAATTCAGGAAAAGGTGGATTCTCTGATGAATCATTGTCCTGATTATCAACCAGGTTAATCGAACAAATTTGTCCGTCGAGGCATTCAACGCTGACCGGTTTGAATTTTGTTTGTATTGTGTATTTCATAATAAATTTATTCTCGAATAAAGCGTTTAACATTTATATGTAAGGTAAAACAAGAACCTTGAATCCCCTTTTTTTGAAAAAAAGTAGGTTGCCAAACCTTCCTCCAAAAACTTTAACTTGGAGAAACCTGACAGTAAGAACGTTAAATGCGCTAAACATCAGCTACAAGATTAACATAGCATCGCCATAACTGTAAAAACGATATTTTTCCTCAACGGCTACTTGATAAGCTTTGCGGGTCAATTCCAGTCCGGCAAACGCCGCGACCAGCATCAGTAAAGTCGAACGGGGCAAATGGAAATTGGTCAGAAGATGATCGACCCTTTTAAACCGGTAGCCGGGGGTGATGAAGAGATTGGTCATCCCAGACAGTTTCGGTGTCTCATTGCTCAGGATAGTCTCAATCGTCCGGACGCTGGTTGTACCCACCGCTGTTAGCGGCGCTTGGCTGTTTTTTATTTTTCGCCAATTGTCTCCGGTAACCGAATACTCCTCGTAGTCCATTTTATGCTCGATGATATTTTCACTTTTTACCGGCTTGAAGGTGCCGGGGCCAACGTGAAGCGTTACATCGGCTATTTCTACCTGATTTTTCCGCAATTTGTTTAATATTTCAGGCGTGAAGTGCAAGCCGGCGGTAGGGGCGGCGACCGAGCCTGACTTGTCCGCGTAAACAGTCTGATAGCGGTCAGCGTCAATGCCGGCAGTTTTTCTGTTTATGTACGGCGGGAGGGGGATTTCGCCAAGGTCAGTCAGCTTAGCCATCAGATCAGGACAGTTAAACTCAATCAGGCGCGTGCCGCCTTCCAGTTTCTTGATAATTGTCCCGGTCAATTCCCCAAAATCGATTTTCTGACCTTTTTTTAAACGGCGGGCCGGTCTTACCATGGCTTCAAAAACGTTTGGCTCAATGAGCTTGATCAATAAAACTTCCACCCGGCCGCCGTCAGGATTTTTATGTCCCCTGAGCCGCGCCGGAAAGACCCTGGTGTTGTTGCGAACCAAAATGCCCGGTTGAGGTAAAAGATTAACCACTTCATGGAATATGTGATGGCTGATGGATTGTGTCTCACGGTCAACCACCATTAACCGGGATTCATCCCTTCTTTCGGCGGGATAAATCGCGATTAATTCTCGCGGCAACTGGTAATCAAAATCATTCAAATTCATAAATTAATATCTCGATTTAAATTAATTAAAGGAGTATACAACTTTTGAGCTGAGTCGGCAACCAGGATTTCGGGAAGCCACTGGATTCTGTGCCGGAGTTTACCCCCCCTGGGTTCTGTGCATACGCTGTAATGACACCGGGCAGGAACGACGTTGCTGGTTCACACGCTTCACTGATCCATTACGCAGGGAAAATTAATTCAGTTGCAAAATGGACGACAATTTAATATAATTTTTTGATTAAATAGCTGTTTGAAAGTAAGGTAAATGCTGGACCTCTGGATACGTTTTATGGTTGCCGCCACGCTAACTGTGATCGCGGGGCGAATGTTGTCGGTTAACGCTGACGCTTTGGCCGAGATAAAAAACTGGGGACGGGCCTGGATCGGGTTAATCCTTTTGGCGACTATCACCTCGCTGCCTGAACTGACTACCACGACGTCAGCGATGTTGTTTGTCAAAGGCGAGGGGGCGTCCCGGTTAGCGATCTCAAATATCCTGGGCAGCAACGTCTTCAACTTGTTCATATTGTTTTTACTGGATATCTTTATTGGGGAAAAAATACTCTGGCAGCAGATTAAGGAGGATCACGAGATATCCTTGCTAGCGGGCATGGTTTTCACCATGCTGGTGACGTTAAATATTATCTGCGCCTGGACCTGGGCGGTTGGTAATATTGGCGTGATTCCCTGGGTCATCTTTATCTCATACTGGCCGCTGATGTATTTTCTCAGCCTTAATGAGCGTTCGCTCAAACTGGTTGAAGAGCATTACAATACCGCGCCAATTGCCGGGATTGTCACGAAGATTGTTATTTCGGCGGCGGTGGTGGTTGGTTGCGGAATCTGGCTGGTTAATTTAAGCGACAAGCTGGCGGAGTTGACCGGCTGGGGGCATTCTTTTGTGGGTGGATTATTCGTTGCTCTCGTCACCTCGTTGCCGGAACTGGTGGTTAGCTGGTCCGCGGTTCGTTTAAAAGCGGTTGATATGGCCGTCGGCAATATTCTGGGCAGCAATATTTTTAATTTACTTATTCTCTTTGTCGCGGATTTGGGGTATCATGATGGGGCGTTGCTGGCAAAGGCTCCTCCTGAACTTTTAGTGCCGGCGGTTTTTGGGATTCTGATGATGTTGGTTGTCTATATATCGTTCAAGTTTCCTGAACAGCCGAAAATACTTGGAGTAAGTCTGGGCGGCTTGTTCTTGCTGTTTGGTTATATCGCGGCCAATTACTGGCTGTTTGTTCTTGGCAAGGTGGTTTGAAGATGAAAAGATCGGTTGGATTTATTATTACGATATTCGCGGTTTTCTTTTTCGTTATGGGATTGTTCGGCTATTATATGAGTAAAATAGACGGTATTGGACTGGGCGGTTTGCCCGGCAAAAAGAAGGTCGCTATCGTTTCCATACTGGGAACATTTTCCACCAAGGAAAGCGATAAAATATTAAAAATAATGCACAAATACCGCGAGGATAAAAACGTGGCCGCCGTAGTGCTTAGGATTGACAGCGGGGGAGGCGGGGTGGCCGCGGCTCAGGAAATTATGGCTGAAGTGAACAAACTCAAAGCCGCCGGGAAAAAGGTCGTGGTCTCTATGGGAGAAGTCGCCGCTTCGGGCGGGTATTATATCGCCTGCGCCGCCGATAAAATATACGCTAATTCCGGCACTCTGACCGGCAGTATCGGCGTAATCATGGAGACCCCCAACCTGGAGGAATTGTTTAAAAAGGTCGGTATGAAGACGCGGGTTATCAAAAGCGGAAAATTCAAAGACATCGGTAGCGTCAGCCGGGAAATGTCCGGGGAAGAAAAGCGGCTTTTACAGGGGATGATCGACGACGTCTACGAGCAATTTGTCGAGGCTATCGCTGCTGGTCGGAATATGCCGGCGGAGGAAATCAGGAAATACGCCGATGGGCGGGTGTTTTCGGGGCGGATGGCTCTCGAGTACGGCTTGATTGATGAATTGGGCGACCTGGACGACGCCGTAATCGCCGCCGCCAGGCTGGCAGATATTAAGGGTAAACCAAGCGTGCTCAGAGAAGATCAGAGACGCGGGATATTTATACCTATTCCGGTTGAAGGCCTGTTTGACAAGATTATGGGTAAGACCGGTTACCCGGTCAGATTGGGCTATATTTTTAAATAAATCTACCGGGAATAAAGGTGGGAAGAAGGTTGCCGTGCCAAAAAAAATGTTTGAATGTGAACGCTGTCACAAACTAACCGAGGTCGGACAAGGTTATTCCTTTGAGGGGAAGCAACTTTGCGAGCACTGTTACCGCAACGAGACGAGACGCGAGATTGATGATATAATCCTCCAGCGCAACCGTTTGAAAATCCCCAAAATATAAGCGCCCGTAGCTCAGTAGGATAGAGCAGCGGTTTCCTAAACCGTTGGCCGGAGGTTCGAATCCTCTCGGGCGTACCATAATTCTGGGCAATAATAAGAACCTCATTAAAGCAAGCCCACCAGCCTTGTTTCGCTCAAGCGGTACATCAAAGGCTTGAGGGGATAGAACCTTGGAAACCCCTTTTTTCGAAAAAAAAGTAGGTTTCCAAACCTTCCCCAAAAAACTTTAGATATTTGTCATACCGGCGTCCGAGGGAAC
>JAJRWM010000188.1 GCA_024276815.1 bacterium | reverse complement strand
TTACCGTACCTGGTATAAAAGGTTCGGGCGCCAGCTTTACCAATCCGGTTGGTGAGTAAAGCCCGGCTGTAAGTTCCTGATTTTTCATAAAAACGTCCGTAAGGATCGATAAAAGCGGAAACCCCGGTATTGCCGGCCCGGACAAAATAGATCCGGTTCTCAACCGCCCTGAACACGGCAAAGGCCAAATGCTGATAATGACTGGCGACCGATTTTGACCAGCCGTCATTAGTGATGTTAACCATAAAATGGGCGCCCCGGTTGACAAACTTTCTGACCAAAGAATCAAAAACTCCTTCAAAGCAGATCAACACGCCAAAAGACTGGCCGTCCAGCCGGAAAAGACGATATTCCTTACCGGCGGTAAAACCCCCGGAATTCACCATTTCCTCAAGCTTTTCCATAAATTTAAATTTTCGGGCCAGGGGCAGGAATTCACCGAAGGGCACTAAATGGATTTTGTTGTAGACCCCGCCGATCTTACGATCGGGCTTGATTAACAACGCGCTGTTGTAGTAAACAACCTGGTTGTTATCTCCCATTTCAACGCTTGGCGCCCCCACCAGCAAAGAAGCGTTCATCTCCTCAGCCAAATCAAATAATTTATTGCGGGCGTTCTCTTCCGTGAGAACATAATTTAAAATCGCGGTTTCCGTCCAGACAACCAGCCGCGGCTCCTGAGATTTCAATTCCCTGGTTCGTTTGATCAGAATATCGATATTCTCAGGCCGGAATTTCATGTCAATGGGAAAGTTGGCCTGGATCAGCGATATGCTGGGACCGTCCGGCTTGACAAAGGGCGGCACTTGCTGTTTCCCCCAGTAAAACAGGCCGGCCAGAACCAGCAAAACGGCCGGGGGTATAAACTTGGCGGCTCCTCGTCCTTTTCTTTGCCAACACTCAGCGAGGCTGACATTGAAAAAAACTATCAGGTAAGAAATCAGCCAGACACCGCCATAGCTGGCAACCTGGATTAAAGGGATATTGCAGTGCTGACTATAACCAATCACGTTCCAGGGGAAAGCGTAAACCCAGATACTTCTGAAATGCTCGACAACCAACCAGGTCACGGGAAAGACAATCAGCTTTGACCAGTTGATCCTTTTCTGAACATAGCTGTATATAACCGCGAATAAAGCAGGATACAGAGACATCAGGAAAACCACGCTCGGCAGAGCGACAAAATGATAAACAAAAGACCAGTATACAGTCAGAAGCCAAAGGACAGCTCCCCAGATAAAACCGAGCCAGAAGCTTTCCCGCACGGGCCTGTTTTCCAGAATGATAACCAAGGGAACCAGGGCGATCCAGGCCAGCAGGGAAAAGTCAAAGGGGGGCAAACTTAAAGTAAGCAGAACAGCCGAGAGAAACAACCACAAAAAAGTGTAACGTTCGAATAAAACCCGACGGCCAACCCTCAGGAAAGCGCGGGCGGAAGTCATTTCGCCATACAGCACTTCTTGAATTTCTTTCCGCTGCCGCAAGGACAAGGATCATTACGACCAACTTTGTTTGATTCCCGTTTAACCGGTTTGGATTTCGTTTGTTCCGGCGGTCCGTAATATATTTGCTGCCGCCGCCGCGGAGCGGCTTCTTCCGGGTTGACGAGTTGAATCTTGAAGAGATATTCAAGGCTCTCCTCCCGAATCCGGCTGATCATTTCCTGGAACATCTGGTAAGCTTCGTGCTGATATTCAACCAAAGGATCCCTTTGAGCGTAAGCCCGTAAATTTATACCCTCTTTTAAGCGATCCAGGCTGTAAAGATTATCTTTCCACTGGGAATCAACGATATGCAGCAAAACAGAGTGTTCCAGAAAATTCATCGCTTCCGGCCCCAGTTTGTTGGCTTTCTCATCATAGGTCCGCTTAAGTTCCCGCTGTAATATCTCGGCCAGCATATCGGGCTTTAACCGCTCAACGTCGTCAATCCGGGGAAATTCCTCAGCCCCCAGTTCACGATACCAAAGCTTAATGCCGTCCCAGTCCCATTCTTCAGGATAGACATTATCCGGACAGAATATTTCCAGTTTTTCCTCAACCAAATCATCAATCATCTCGTTTACGTCATCGCGCAGGTTTTCACCGAACAGGATCGCGGCCCGCTGCTCATATATGACTTCCCGCTGGCGGTTCATAACGTCATCATAGTCGAGCAAATGCTTACGAATTTCGAAGTTATGACTTTCAACCCGTCTCTGGGCCGTCTCAATGGCCTTGCTGATAAAGGGGTGGATGATCGGTTCGCCTTCTTCCATACCCAATTTGGTCATGACGCTGGCTATCCGTTCCGAACCAAAAAGCCGCATCAGGTCATCTTCCAGCGAAATATAAAAACGGGAAGAACCAGGATCGCCCTGCCGCCCGCTTCGGCCGCGCAACTGGTTGTCAATCCGGCGGCTCTCATGACGTTCGGTGCCGATAATATGCAGCCCGCCTTTTTCCTTGACCCCGTCGCCCAGAACGATATCGGTACCCCGGCCGGCCATATTGGTAGCGATCGTCACGGCGCCCGGCTGACCGGCCAAAGAAATGATTTCCGCTTCCTGTTCATGATACTTGGCATTCAGAACATTATGTTTAACGCCTTTGCGTTTTAGTCGCTTGCTGAGCTTTTCCGAATTTTCAATGGAAATAGTCCCCACCAGGGTTGGCTGTCCCTTCTGATGCAATTCAATGATTTCTTCAATAACCGCGTCAAACTTTTCTTTTTCGGTACGATAGATAACATCCTGATGATCCTGACGGATCAACGGCATGTGGGTGGGAATCACCACCACGCCAAGCTTGTAAATCTCGTGAAATTCCGAGGCTTCGGTCTCAGCGGTACCGGTCATGCCGGCCAGTTTGTCATAAAGCCGGAAGTAATTCTGGAAGGTGATAGTGGCCAGAGTCTGGTTTTCATTTTCGATTTTAACGCCTTCCTTGGCTTCCAGGGCCTGGTGCAATCCGTCCGAATAACGACGGCCGGCCATCAAGCGGCCGGTAAACTCGTCAACGATCAGAACCTCGTCGTCCTTGACGACATAATCCACATCCCGTTTAAACAGGTTATAAGCTTTGAGCGACTGGTTAATATGGTGAACCAGATCCATGTGCCGATCATCGTAGAGGTTTTCCAGGTTCAGGACTTCCTCCATGTGAGCGACGCCCTCTTCGGTCAGGGTTACCCGGTTATCTTTTTCCTCGACGGTGAAGTGCTGGTCTTTTTTGAGGTATTTGACCTTTTGATCGATTTGGTAATATTTATCCGTCGATTCCTCGGCCGGCCCGGAGATGATCAGCGGGGTCCTGGCTTCGTCAATCAGGATACTGTCCACTTCATCGACAATCGCGTAATGAAATTTCCGCTGGACCAGTTCGCTGGGATGGTTGGCCATGTTATCCCGCAAATAATCAAAGCCGTATTCATTGTTGGTTCCGTAGGTAATGTCACAGGCGTAAGCCTGGCGTTTCTCTTCCGAGGTCATTCCGTTATGGATACAGCCCACGGTCAGACCTAAAAACTCAAACAACGGCGCCATCCACTCCCGATCCCGCAGCGCCAGGTAATCGTTGACCGTTACGATATGGACGCCGTCGCCGGACAAGGCGTTCAGGTAAGCCGGCAAGGTCGCGACCAGGGTTTTCCCTTCACCGGTTTTCATCTCGGCGATTTTGCCCTGGTGTAAAACGATGCCCCCGATCAACTGAACGTCAAAGTGAACCATGTTCCAATTCTCATCGGTAAGACAGCGGCGGCGGGCGGGATCCTTGACCACGGCAAAGGCTTCCGGGAGAAGATCGTCAGTGGTCTCACCCTGCCGCAGACGTTGCCGGAATTCATCGGTCTTGGCCTTCAATTCCGCGTCGGAAAGTTTTTTCAGCGCCGGCTCGAAACTTTTTATTTGTTCAACTAACGGCATCAACTTGTTGACATCGCGTTCGTACTTGGTACCAAACACTTTCTTGAGAACAGAACCTAACATGCGACCATCTCTTTCATTTCTATTTAGATATACTCCGGCTCAAAAGTGATCCAGATCAAAAGGGGATTCTAACTTACAATTTTTTTTT
>JAJRWM010000187.1 GCA_024276815.1 bacterium | reverse complement strand
CCTTGAAGTTGCGGGGTTTTGATGTACGGGAACGCTTCAAAACGACGCTGGATTCTCTGGCCGCCGACCCGCAGTCCGATGTTTACGACCTTCTTTTCTCCCCCGACACCAGCTAATCCCCCACTTCACTGACGCGTTACACACAAAATCTATCCCTGCTTGACTTTCATAAAGAAATTTATTACCATAGCTCTACAAAATTATGGGAGGTATTTATGTTCGCTGATCTAGCGTGGGCGATGGGACAACCGGGAGGAGAGGCTGGAGGACAACAGGGTCTGGCCAGTTTTCTGCCCCTGATAATAATTTTCGGCATCTTATATTTTCTGCTTATCAGGCCGCAGCAGCAAAAGCAAAAACGGCAAAAGGAAATGGTTGACAATCTCAAGAGGGGCGATAAAGTCGTCACTCTCGGGGGAATATACGGCACGATTACCAGCGTTCAGACTAATTTTTTCACCCTGAATATCGCTGAGGGCACTGAAATCAAAATCCGCAAGCAGGCTGTTTCCTTTATCCAGGGACAGGTTATGGACGAAGATTAAGTGGACGCGTCATTCATGACACGCCTGGCATAGCTTTTCCCGCTCAACAATTAAGCGGTTGGCCTGGTATTTTCGCGGCGCCCCCCCCCCCTTGAGGATGCCGACCTGGTGCTGATAGTGGCAGGTAACACAAAACACCCGGCCCCGATCGCCCAAGGGCAGGTTGATATTTTCCCGGTCAATGAATTTTTCAACCCGCGACAGCATTTTTCCGTCCAGCCGCTTCCCCAGGTGCTCGACGCCATCAACCTCGGTTTTCTTTTCATGACAAAGTATGCATAAGAAATCAGGCGACGCCTTGAGAGTTAAATGGTTGGCGTTCAAATTACGCAGGTTAAACTTTTTCACGTGGCACTGTGAACAGCTTACCGTTAACTCCTTCCCGTCTTCATCATAAGCGATGTGGCATAAATTACAAGTCGAGCCGATTATTTTGCCCAAGGAGTCGATCTGCCGATGAGGGTTTACTTTTTGGTATAAATTACGATTGTGACATTTGTCGCACTGCTGAGTTACCTTCCGGTAAGAACCCCTGATGAAATTATCGCGGGCGGCCTTTTTCTGGTGATCGTCCAGATCATGACAACTCAGACAAGTCATGCGTCTTCCCAAAAGACGGAATTTGCGGTTATAGGTCATAAACTTCGTGTTTTGAGGGCGCATGCCCACCGGGTGCTGCACGAACTGCCTGGTTTCGTTGATATGGCACCGGGTGCACAACTGATTTATCTCTTGAGCGGTGGTAAATTGGGGTTTGTCCCCGGCCTGGGGAATCTTCCCGTGACAGGCCGCGCAGGTAACCAGATAGCGATGAGGGTTGGTATTTACTGAATTGGCGACTCTTTGGAAGTAGTTTTGCCGGAGAAGCGCCGGCGTCGTATATTTCCCGGTGTGAGGAACATGACAGGCAATACAGGTGAGATTGCCCCTGAATACCACTAAATTAGCTACGGCCGGATTTTTTAAAACTACTTCCTTGGGCTTGGTCAAAAGATCGGAAAAATGTCTGTCGGCAAGGCTGTCATGGCAAAAATTACAGTTAAGGCTCAGATCAAAGGTTATCTCCTGAGCGTTGTCGGAATTGGTAAAGGGATTTTGAGCGTGACAGGCGAAACATAGAGAAATATCCATTCCCCTCTCCAGCCGGTGAAAGGATTTCTGCCGCCAGTTCTCATGGCAGCTTAAGCAAAAGGCTTGCCGATTGCGGTATTTTTTATCGGGGCCGATTTCCCGCAGCAACCGGTTGTCAGCGTTTTTGGCATGTACGTCATGGCAGGTTGTGCAGACCACGTATCCTTTGCTGAAGCCAATTCCCGGCAAAGGCAGGTCTGTTTTAGACTGACTCAGAAATTGCCGCGGCTCGGCGTGAAAAGGATGGAATCCGCCCCTTTGGTGACACTTGCCGCACAAGAAGAGGATTTCGTTGCCAGGGGCGTTTAATTCAATATTGGAGCTGGAATCAGGCCCAGGCTTTTCTTTATGACAAATAAGGCAATCAAAGCAGGAATGGACGTTCCGGCGGTTTCGCTGACGGACAAAATACTGTGACGGCGTTTCCCGAATGATATCAACCCGCTGTTTGTCCCAAGCTGATTCCTCAAGCAACCGCGCACTCTGGAAAACATCCCACCGCTGCCACAGAACCCTGCTCAGCGCCCCCTCCAAAGCATACAGACTACAGCACTGTCCAAAGATGACAAGCAGAACGAGGAAGCGTTTTTTCATGAACCTAGCTTATCATCTATTATTGTCGGTTGGCAATTTCCGAGGTCAGTTTTTCCCGCAGCGCCTCCAAATCAATAGAGCCCAGGTCGCCTTCTTTATGCTTGCGTAAAGCAACCTGGTTATTAGCCGCTTCCCGTTCGCCGACCACTCCCAGATAGGGGATTTTCTCTTTCGCTCCCTCACGGATGCGGTAACCAAGTTTCTCATTGCGGCTGTCAAGATCAACCCTGATACCGGCCTGACGCAACTGATCGGCGACCCGCTCAGCGTATGGCGTCTGTTGTTCCGATACCGGAATAATACGAACCTGAGTGGGAGCAAGCCAGACCGGGAAAGCCCCGGCGTAATGCTCAATCAGGATGCCGAAGAAGCGGTCCAGGGAACCGAAGATAACCCGGTGCAGCATCACCGGTCGCTTCAAGCTGCCGTCAGTCGCGACATAACTCAAATCAAAACGCGCCGGCAGGGAAAAATCGCACTGGATAGTGGCGCACTGCCAGCTTCGGCCAATCGCGTCATGGAGCTTGATATCAATCTTGGGTCCGTAGAAAGCGCCGTCGCCTTCGTTGATATCGTATGGCAAGCCCAACTGGTCCAGAGTCTCTTTTAAGGCGGCGGTCGCCTGTTCCCAGTCCTCGTCACTGCCGATACTTTTTTCCGGGCGGGTCGAGATTTCCAGTTCATAGGTGAAGCCGAACAAACTCATTGTCGAGTCAACAAAATCAATAATCCCCTTGATTTCACTGAGAAGCTGATCCGGCAGACAAAAGATATGGGCGTCATCCTGGGTAAAACCTCTCAGTCTCAAAAGGCCGTGCAAGACGCCGCTTTTTTCATGCCGATGGACTGTTCCCAACTCAAACAGCCTGAGAGGCAGATCACGGTAACTCCTGGTTTTAGCTTTGTAGATCATGATATGGGCCAGGCAGTTCATAGGCTTGATTCCGTATTCCTGCTCTTCGATCTTCGTGAAATACATGGGATACTTCATCTGATAATGCCCCGAGGTCTTCCACATATCGACCTTCAGTATCTGCGGGCCGATTACCGGCTGGTAGCCCCGCGCGACATGTTCTTTTTTCAGGTAATCCTCCAAGGCGTAACGAATGGCCGCCCCCTTGGGATGGTAAATGACAAGGCCGGCGCCGACTTCATCAGAAAAGCTGAAGAGGTCGAGTTCTTTACCCAGCTTGCGGTGGTCCCGGCGGACAGCTTCCTCAAGACGATGCAAATAGGCTTCCAACTCGTCTTTTTTGGGGAACGCGGTACCGTAAACACGTTGCAGCATGGGACGTTTTTCATCGCCGCGCCAGTACGCTCCGGCCGTTTTTAACAGTTTAAACGCTTTTATTTTACCGGTGTCCGGCAGATGAGGCCCTCGGCACCAGTCCAGGAACTCGCCCTGCTGGTAAAAG
The DNA here is from genome assembly GCA_024276815.1 of bacterium. Classification (GTDB taxonomy): domain Bacteria; phylum JACRDZ01; class JAJRWM01; order JAJRWM01; family JAJRWM01; genus JAJRWM01. The sequence continues at coordinate 853 of JAJRWM010000187.1, read as the reverse complement.
CTGACGTGATCATCCTCAATGCCTTCCAGCATCTCGATTTTATAGGTATCGCCGCGCTCTTTCAGTAAGGCCATGGCTTCAGCTTTAGTCATCTCCAGGCGTTGGAAAGGAATTTTCTCGGCGATTATCTTATTCATCTCTTTTTCGATTCGGACTAGGTCGTCAGGAGAGAAGGTGGTTTCGAGGTCAAAATCATAATAGAAGCCCTCTTTAATCGAGGGACCGATTGCCAGTTGAACCTTGGAAAAAAGCCTGGTTACGGCCTGGGCCAGAACGTGAGCCGTTGAATGGCGGATAAGCTCCAGAGATTCAGGGGAATCCGGAGTCAGGATTTTCAGGGCGGCGTCCCGCTCAATCAAAAAGCCGTTGTCCACTTTTTTATCGTTGACGATACCGGCCAGAGTGGCTTTAGCCAGTCCCGGACCAATTGATTCAGCCACCTCTTGTACGGTAACCGGTTGATCAAAATTCAGGACACTTTTATCAGGTAAAGTTATCGAAATGCTCATAAGACGCCTCGTTTTTTTGAATTTCCAGATAATATCATTGACGCTAAAACTTGTCAAACAGGCCGGCAACGAACGCAGGGTAAACGCACTAAAAATATTTAAAGTATAAGGAAATAGTTGCGGCACGATTAAGCGGTACCGGATGACTGACGATATTTTCTCTGTTTACAAAATAAGCCGCGAAGGAGAAAACAAGTCATGTTAGTAGGGGCTGTTGCAAAACGGGAGGTTTTGGTGAAATCTACGGTCAAAGGTGGGTTATGGTTGGCAAAAAGTCCGAGAAGTGGTCGTTTCTACCTCAATTTATCTCCCAGGTTACTCATTTCAACCGTTTTAAACCTCAT
>JAJRWM010000186.1 GCA_024276815.1 bacterium | reverse complement strand
ATCGTTTGTTAGGTGAGTCGCGAACTCGTTTCCAGAAGATCAGCGGCGAGATAGACAAGGACGTTTACCTGAACATGGACGCCGGTAAATTCGAGGAATTATTGAACCGGGAACGAAAACAAATCGAGGAATACGCAACCAAGGTGTTTTTGGTCCATACCGAGGGAGTAAAGGATAAAGTTGAAAAAGCGGTTAACAGCCTGACCAATTCAGAGCGGGAATTATTAAAAAAATTCGCGGCCCGCAAATCAAGCAAGTATGAAGGCGAATATAACCGCAAACTGGTTCAGCAAATCAGGGAATTAGCTCAAAAGATTGACGCTCTGACTAAAATCACGGCTAAAAAGGAACTGACCAAAACCTACCAGGCTCTCCAGAGAGAAATACGCGCTATCAGGAGGGGCAACACTGTCCGCACCAAGACGGGAGACACCCTTGTACTCAAACGCAACCCGGCCAACGAAGCCGCTTTAAAGAAGCTGGCTGATAAATGGCAGCAGGCCCGTTTCCATTATTATAAGGCCACTACCAGGCCGGCGTTAAACAAAATTAAAATTAACGGTGTTGAAGTAAGCGGCAATCAGTATTCTCTGCCGGCTGGTAAAACCGGGGTAGAGATTAGCGGCGAGAGCGTTGTCAGTTACGCGGCTTCCAGGAACGGCATTAAGGTTGAGCGGGTGGAATTCAGCGTTGACGGCGGCAAGAGTTTTCAGGGCGCGACCGGCAAAGAGACTTGGAGTTTTAAGCTAACCGTTAAGCCGGGCCTACAGTTGGCGCTGGTTATCAGATCGTTTGACAATGCCGGCTCCGTTTCGGAACTGGTTAAAATAGCGCTGAGCGCCCCTCTTCCACCCAAGAAAACAGAAGATGGCGCAGGCAAGAATCAGAAAAATACCGGGGCTTCAGAGTCAGGGAAAACGGATAGCAAGTAGCGGGTAAAAAACATTAATTTATTTAGGGGGATCGTTTTGATTTCAAATTTGGGCAAAAAGGGTTGGTTGTTAATAATTTTATCTTTATCCGTCGTTTACGCCGGCTGCGCGGCGACCAGGAAAAGCCAGGAAGCGGTCAAGATGAAAGGCCATCCGGCCAACATGCCCCGCTCACATTTTGGTATGCCGGGAAGCGCTCCTCATTTGGGTTCCGCTCCACCGACCAAAGAACCTTTTCAGCCGGCGAAAAAGGTGAAAAGCCCTTATAAAAAAGTGGTAATCAGCGTGATAAACAAAAAAAAACAATGAGACCAGGCATATCGAGGTAAGCATTGGCGGAGACAAGGTCGCTCTGGGACTTGGCAGCGGAGATATGATGATCCGGGCGTTAGAGTTTTACAGCGATTTCGTAATCGGCCCCACTGGTCCTGTTTCCAGAAGCGAGTCGCTGAACAATCCGGCGGTTCGGGTAATTATCACCCAGGGCAAGGAGACAATATATCAGGGTTACCTGTTTGGCAAATTCCCCGATACTCATTCTTTTGAGCATGAAGAGATCAAATTGAAACTGGTGGACGCCCTGAAAAAATAATTGTTCTATAACAGTTATGAACAATTTTAGCGCTCAAACCAAAGTAGCCGGCAACACTAACAATCCGCGTTTCCACCTGTAGTTGAAATAAAAAATAAAAGACTTGACAGGTTAAAAAAAGTTATGTTAATTTTCAATACGATTCTTGGCCAGATTGTGTGTGGGGGTGGTAATCCGCTTCCGGCAAGCTCAATTATTTTTCATACATGAAGGAGGGACGAATGTTCCCAGATAAATTGAAGTACACCAAAGAACACACTTGGGTAAAGGTGGAAGGAAATGTCGGTTTGGTCGGTCTTACCGATTTCGCGCAAAGTCAACTGGGCGACATTGTCTTTGTCGAGCTTCCCAGTGTTGGGGAAGAAGTGGAGTATATGTCTGAATTCGGCGTAGTTGAGTCCACCAAAACAGTCTCTGACCTGTATTCCCCGATTAGCGGCGAAGTGCTTGAGGTCAATGAGGATCTCTTTGACAATCCGGAAATCATCAACGAGGATTCTTATGATGATGGCTGGTTAATAAGCGTTGAGATGAATGATCATTCAGAGCTTGACCTGTTAATGAGTTCTGATGAATATCAGGAATTTTTAAAGGAAGAAAAATAATTCCGGCAAGTAACAAGAAGAGAGCGAAAAGTGCTCTGGCGTGACGATTGTCGTTTTTTCCTGGGTGAGAAGCCTTGTCGCTTCAAGAGGCTTTGCCAGGATTGCGATAAATACCGGCCCCAGGGCCAGAGAATTTTAATAATCAAGCTGGGAGCGATGGGTGATGTTCTGAGGACAACGCCGCTGTTGCCGGCTTTAAAAGCCAGGTATCCCCAGTCGTTTATCACTTGGATAACCTATAGTAACGCCTACCCCCTTTTAGCGGACAACCCTTTAATCGATCGATTGTGGCCGCTTGATCTCACCACCCTGATCGGGCTTCAGACTGAGACTTTTGACCAGGTAATTTGTCTGGATAAAAGCATGGACGCCACGGGTCTCGCCATGCTTGCCAAAGCTGAAAATAAAATGGGTTTTGGTATGAAGGAAAATGGAGCGCTCACTTTTTTAAACAACGAAGCCGAGTACGCTTTCCGTCTGGGTCTGGATGATGAATTAAAATTTAAAGCGAATCAAAAAAGTTACCAGGAAATCACCTTTGAGATGCTGGGCTTGTCTTTTACCGGGCAGGAGTATATGCTGAACATCTCTTCATCCCTATCTAAACAGGCGAAGAAAAAGTTGTTTAATTCAGGAGCGAGAGAGAATCAGCGGCTGGTCGGCCTCAACACCGGGTGCGGTCCGGTTTTCGCCACCAAGAAGTGGACAGAACCGGGTTTTATAGAACTGGGCGAAAAATTAATCGGGACGCCTGACATTCAGGCGGTTTTAATGGGCGGCCCGGATGAAATTGAACGCAACTCCCGCATAAAAGAAGCGGCTCCTGGGCTTATTGACAGCGGTACTGATAATTCGCTGTCTGAATTTGCTGCTCTGATTGGTCAGCTTGACCTGTTAATCACCGGTTACACCATTGCCTTACATTTAGCGATAGCGCAAAAAATTCCCGTACTGGCCATTTTTGGTCCGACTTCTCACACCGAGATTGATCTCTACGGGCGGGGTAAAAAATTAATCACTGATTTCCCCTGCGCCCCCTGCTACCTGAAAATATGCGACCAGCCCCAAAACTGCATGGAAGCGCTGACTGCGGAAGAAGTATACCAAGCCGCGCTGGGCATCCTCAAAGGCGGCCAATCGTAAGGTGCTAGAGCATTTTACGAACTTTTGTGAGACAAAACAAGAACCTTGGAAACTCTGCCCCGCGGATCTTAAGAGGGGAACTCCAAAACAAAGAATATTTGTTGACAGGAAAGTGCTTTAGTTGCTAAAATGCCCTCTCATTTCAAATCATCGGGGCGTAGCGCAGCCCGGTTAGCGCGCCTGCCTTGGGAGCAGGAAGCCGGAGGTTCAAATCCTCTCGCCCCGACCAGAATCAAAAATTCCCCCCTCCCCCTAAGAACTTTACACTTGAGCGCACTTCGTTTTAGTGAAAAACGTTTTCCCAAACCACCAACCGGTTACCACAAATATTATTTAAAGATTTACAAACCGCCATGATATATATATAATATAATACTATTATCCCTATCATGAAAAAAATAGTCTGTTTCTTGATAGATTTTGTTGCCTATATATTTTCACTTGCCAGCCAAACTGGACTATATTATGTTGCGGGAGTGGGGAATGAACAATACCAATCACTTATACCTGAACAAGCTTCTCTTGATTCTCTTGTCCGTCGCGCTAACCACACCGCTTTACTCTTATAACTTAAAGATTAATCCCCGGGAGTTCCTCTTTACGGAAGTGCCGGTTGGTAAAAAATTCCAGTTGCGTATGCCGCTCCAAATATATAACGAGACCAACAAGGCAACTACTTTTATTATGGATACCGTTAAACCTTCAACCATCAAGGCTGACTGGATCAAGGGCTACCAGGAAATCCCCAATCCTTCCTGGCTTGGCTTCGAAAAACTCTACCTGAAGATTCCGGCCCATTCAGTTAAAAATATCTTAATGTATATCCATATCCCCAAAAAGGAGATCTATTATAACCAACATTGGGTTATCGCCCTGGCAATCAGGGAAAAAACAGCCAACAACCGGGGCGGCAGTTACGCTTACCCTAAAGTTTACCTTGAGACAGAAAAGAAAAAATGGTTAAAATCAAAACCGGCCAGCGGTAAAATCGAGATTGTTCCCAGCACGGTTCTGCTCAAGGAACTGCAACCGGGAGAGAATGAAGAACGCGGTGAATTCACAATCTATAATAACGATACCGTTTCTCACACCTATACCCTGAACCCTACCGGCGAGTTGGCCTATGGCAAAAAACAACCTATTTCGCCTACTGACGGCTTCAAGTGGTTGCCTCACAAAAAATGGCTCAGATTCCGTCGTAAAGTGACGGTGGCTGCAAACAAGAGCCGAAAAATTAAAATTGGCGTGGCTTTGCCGGAAAATGACGAGAGTTTACATAAGAGCAAGTACGAGAGTATTCTTTATATCGAAGAGGAAGGAACAGGCGATAGCCCGGTATTCATCCGAATCCGGCTTGAGGTTTTATGATGACCAAATACCACAACTGGTTTTTGCAGATTAACCGGGCGAACGATCCTGCTTCGCTAACCGAAATGGAACAAAAACATATTCCCGTGCTAAAAACTCCCGAAAAACTAACCGCCGGCAAACCTTTTCTCCTGGAGGTTTCTGTTGGCCGGATACAGCATCCGGTTGAAAACGATCATTACATCCAGTTTATCGACCTGTACGTTGGAGAGGTTTACCTGACCAGGTTGACCTTCACCCCGGTGGTTTTGCTGCCTCAGGCGACGCTGAGCGTCAACTTAAAGCAGTCAGGCCTGCTCAGGGCGGTCAGCCGTTGCAATCTTCATGGCCAATGGGAGGGTACTCTGGATTTACACCTGGCTGAAGAACCCCCTCCACATTTAAAATCTTAACTTTATATCTAAAGAGCTCATGAACACATGAAAATCAATTAATTTCAAAGAATCCTGGGAGCTCTTTTTGAAAAACACCGCCCCCAATCCCCCACAAAAACTTTGGTTGGCCTGCGGCAAAAACGTTACATCTGATTGCAATACGTTCTACGGCATTTAACGATCTTACTCGCGGCTCCTCCAAGTTAAAGTTTTTTGGGGAAGGTTTGGAAACCTACTTTTTTTCAAAAAAAGGGGTTTCTCAAGGTTCTTATTTTGCCTTGCATTCGCTCGTAACATGCTCTAATTATTGAATAGTTTTATTTCCCGGCCCCGAAATAGCAGCCACAGAATAAAGGGCAGAAAAATGCTGCCAAAATCACCGAAGAAAGTTGTTAAAATATTGCCGGCCATAGAGCCTCGGCAAAAATAAAAAAAAGCGCTTAAAAGAAACACCTGGTGGCCGGTCATGATTATTGCCACGCCAACAACAACCTGGACCAGGAAGGCTTTCCCTACTTTACTAATTGTCGAAAACATCAGGGCTAAAAACGGAATAATATTCAGGCTGAAGAAACTGGCGTCCACCTGCGCCGACCGGAATCGGTAAAGAAAATAGATATACTCCGGATTTCCCGGCAGAACACCCCATTTTTTACCAGCGGTAACAGAGACCTTGTACCGCAGAGCGCCAAGGGTTATCTGGCTCGTCAAGGCAGCCAGTTTATAATAAAAAGGCCAGAGTGGTTGCAGGATTAAAAAAAGCAGAGTTGCCCAGAAAATCAGCTTTGCCAGGAAGAAAAATTTAGCCTTCAAGCCCATCACCCGCTTGTTGCCCATCGTGGACCACTAACTCCACCCAGACCATCCAGACCGCAATCACCGCGATGATAAAGGTGGTTTGCCATAAATAATGATGAACAAAGTCAAACGCCGACCGATAATAGCGGCCGATCAGCATTAAAACCAGCAGTCTAACCAGGTTCAGTAAAAACAAGGCCGGCAGACCGAGCAATCCCAAAGCTTTTTTTCTCCAGGTCGTTGGAAAACTGACCACCGCGCCCGCATAAACGATAAAAAGAAACAGGCCAGTGCATTCAGTGATAATTTTCAGGGAAAAGTTTCCCCAGATTAACACTTCGTTATTCATTATTACTTCAGAAGTGAATGTTCTTAAGGACAGAAAAACCAACCTGGCCGTCATATTATTTAAAACAACGATAAAATCAGTTATCTGGATCAGAAAAACAATCAAATGCGCAATGATTATGAACAGGGAAAATAAAAGAACGAAATTAACGGTAGATTTATTTTTTTGGTACAGGTCCCGCCAGCCGTTTGTCATAAATCAAATGTAGCTTCAGAACAAAAAACAGTCAAGCCTAAACAAGCCTACCGCTTGACCATGCTTGCCGTTGGCACATCAATTCCGCTCGCAAAGAATTGTTCGCTTAATACTACCTGACACGTAGCTGAGTACTTTTACGAAGCGGGTTCAAAAGTCGCGAAGCGACCTATCCCCAGGCTGTAAGCCTGCTGTTATTGGATGGAAATTTCCTTACAGACGTCAGCCCAGCTGTTTGTGGGAATCTCATTGTCCGATGAATCCGTTATCATTGATGTGGAATCAAAACAGAGGATAGTTGAACTGGTAGTATCCAACGCTTTAAAAGTAATTCTCAGCAGATTACCATTACCATCATTGCCGACCACCTGCCCGGTTTTTGAGATTCCTACCAGGAGCTTATCGTAATCGCCGTTTTCAAAACCAACCAGCAGGTTAGACGCCGCGCTGTCAAAAAAATCCCCCTGAGCGTAGGTTGGCTGAATAGTGGTATCACTCAAGTCGCTATCCTTAACCTGAATTTTGGTGGAATCATACTCAAGACCAAAGGACGCCCCGTAAAGGTCCGTGACGAAGCCCGCGTTAACGTAAACAAAGAACTCCTCGTTAACCGTCAGGACTTCCTTGCTGGCGGTAATTGATATCGCCGTATCATTAGCCGCGGCCGCGGCGGCAGTCACAACGGTATTATTGACATTATCAATAATATCTCCTGATGAAGCGTTGGTATCGCCAAAATCAACTAACGCCTGCACGACTTCGTTTACCAGGGCGATATTAAGCTCCAGGTAGGTTTCCAAAGCTCCGACATCAACGTCAGCGATGCTGGTAAAGTCGGGATCGTTATTAACATAGTATTGCGCTAAAAGATAAACAGCGGTTGACGCCGCGTCAATCTGACCGACATCGACATCGACATCGTTCACAAACGGCACAAGACCATAGAGATTAATATTGCCAAGATTGGCATGGATAAGATAATTGTTACCTGGATCAACATTATCAAACAGATACTCGCCCTTAACGTCAGATACCGTCGTATCAAAGGGAGTCCCATCAGCGTCAGACAAGACTACCGTCGCTCCCGGCAACACATCTCCAGATAGCGCCGCGTACATTGTTCTCGCTTGCTTTGGCGCGACGCCGTTAGGCACAATCAATTTACCCTGAATGCCGGCTTTTGTCGTCGTATGGGTACCGCCCCCTCCCCCGCTACTACTGCCGCCTCCGGAACCGGAGGGTGGAGGAGCGCAACCATTAGCCAACAGAAAAAACAGCGCTATAATAATCGGCACCAAGCGCCGAAGATATTTCATTACGACCACTTCATCTAGTACACACTGCCGAAGTTGCCGGCAAGCACTTGCAGGTCACTACCATCAATAAGACCGTCAGCGTTAAGGTCGGCGCGTGGGTCGAAGTTGGCGTCCACGCCTTCCTGCGCCCCGAAGGCCCGACCCAGGATAATCAGATCCATACCATCGACCCGTCCTGAACCATCAATGTCGCCGTTACCGCCGCTGGGCGATTGCGCCCGATACAGACTCAGCTTACCGGCCTCATTGCTGATCAGAATATCCATCAGCCGGTCATTATTCCAATCGACAGCGAAGAGATTAGCCTGATCACCCACATCGAGATTGACGCCATTCGCTTTAACCATACTTGCCTCAGCGAGCTGCGGCGAGGTATCATTGTTGGTATTTTTATAGACATAGACTTTACCCCTGGCCCCGACTAACAGGTCCAGGTCCCCGTCATTATCCCAGTCACAGATAAACGGAGCGGCGTCGCTGCCCAGGTTAATCGCCTGACCACCGGCCAGTTGATTAACGCCGGCATTGAATTGCGGGTTACTGTTACTGCCCACGTTTTCAAAGACTATAACCGCGCCGGCGTTGTTACCGACCAGCAAATCTTTGTCGCCGTCATTATCCCAATCAGCGACAACCGGCTTGGCGTCAGCGCCCACATCGAGAGCGCTGGCGTCGGTCAAGGTCAGGACAACCATGTCGGCCAAGTCGGGACTGCTGTCCGCGCCGGTATTTTCGCACCAGTAAACCTGGCCGCTTCTGTTACCATAAATAATATCTTTCAAGCCGTCGCCATTCCAGTCAACGACAAAGAAGCTGACTTCCTCGCCGCCGTTAAAGTCGCCGGAGGCCGTCCGCAATACCTGAGAAGCGCCCAGGACCGGAGTTTCATCACTGCCGGTATTGCGATAGATCAGGATCGAGCCGTCCACCTTACTAACCAACAGGTCCTTGTCATTGTCATTATCCCAGTCAACAACCTGTTGCGTTACAATCTGGGAGTTATCCGCGCCCAGCAGGTCGCTGAACAGCAGATAAACCTGATCGGCTTTCAGGCTCAGGGTAACGTTAATTACATTAGCCTGGCCGTTGTTGATATACTTGGATACCAATTGGTCAGCGTAGCCGGGCTTGGTAACGCGGAAGAAATGCCAGCCGGGACTTACGTTGTCATAGTCGGCTCCGGTTATCAGTCGTCCCCGATAACCATAATTACCATCGAGATAAACCTTGCTTCCGGCTGGAGTAACGTTAATCGTCAAGGTGGTCGGAGTAGACGGCGCCGAGGGAGTAGCCGCGGCCGTCGTGACACCGGCCAGTTTGTTCCCGTTATAGTCTACCGCCACGACCGCGAAATAGTATTGCTGACCATTGGTCAAACCGCTGACGTTATAGTTTGCGACCCCGGAAACCAGGGTAGCGGCTGGCGTCATCGCACTAATATCGCTGAAATCTAGCGTATCATAATACACTTCGTAACTTTCCAGGTCAACCGGCGGAGAGTAGCCGGCCCAACTCAACTGAACGGTTCCGCCTTCGCCGGTATCAGTAGCGCTAATGGTGACAATCCCGGGCGATGTCGTATCAGCCTGCGGCGTAAAGGAAACCGTGGTAACGTTGTTATCCTTGTTACCGCTGGTATCCTGAGCGACCACGGCATAGTAACAGGTATTGCCCAGAATCAGATTATCAACGGTATAACTCAGCACATCCTGATTCAAAACAGTCAGCGGCGCCAAGCCATCAACTGAGCTAAAATCACCGGTTTGCTGATAAACGATATATGATTCCAAATCAGCGGGCGCAGTATAACCGCTCCAGTCGATGCGCGCCTCCCCTTCCATACCGGTGGAATTGACATTCACCGTAACGGCCGGCGGCGGAGTGGTATCGCTGTTATCGCTCAGCACAAACTGGAAGTGCCGCACACTGCCGGCACTACCATAGGTAAAGGTATAACTGGTGGCCAGGCGCATATTAACCTCTGTGCAGCCCTCGACATCAATCAGCCTTGGTAGATAGCCGCTGCTGATCGCGTCGATATCGCCGGCCAGCCAGCTTACGGTAACCGGCAAATCAGCCTTGGCGCTACCGGCCGGATAGGTAACCTCGAAGGCCCAGCCTTCGGTAACATCCGCGTCCCTCTTATCCCACATGAAGACATCGCTGTAACCGGGAATACCAACGCCATCCGAGGCCGGGAAGTAGGCGTAAACTGAATTGGTTGGCGGCTCAGCCGATGAAAGGTCCTCATTGCTGCTGTTATCATCAAGGAAGCGGTAAGCGTCGCTGTAGATAACCCCGTAGGCCGCTTTGAGGGTAGAATAAGTATTGTCATCCGCGACGTTGAAGTTAACCTCCCGGTCGCTTCCCGCGGCGTACATAACGCGTTTACCGGTTTTTCCCGGCGCCATCATCTTGCTATTACCGCCGGTGGCCGGATTGGGCGACATGGTAATATTTAAATCGGACAACGCGTAGATCCAGTAACCATTCCACATATCCATCAGCCCATCAGGCAGGATATCGACGACATAGCCGCCGTTTTCATAATTATAAATCGCGGCGACCAGAAGACCGTCCGACTGAGCCTGGCCTAAAAGCCTGGTAGAAGTCGGTGGGATAGTATCCACCTCCACTTCATTCATCAGGATATCAAAGGCAAACGGAGCGCCGATGATATTCCAGCCCGCGCTGATCTGAACAGTCAGCGGTGAAACCCGCTCTTCGCCGTCAACATCAACAGTTACACCGGCCTGCCAACCCCAGAGCCAGTATCCGCGTCCCAGTTCCAGTGAGGAGGGAGCGGAATACGGCGGGGTAAGAGCCGCGTCATACTCCCACATATACAATTGGTATTGAATATCGTCGCCAAAGATATCCTGAGGATCGGATGAAAGCGGCTGCCAGGGCATGGTAATCATATTCCAGCCATCCTGCAGGTCTTTTGTCAGGGCGGGACTGAGGATGACGGTGTTGGTATCTTCGTTTCCGGCCCCGTCAACAGCCCTCACGCCAAAGAAGTAGCGCTTATTATCGTCAAGACCGGTGACCCGATTGGTGATCGTGCCCTCCAGGTGACCGACATTGGTTATTTCCGGAACGGCGGGCACGGTAACATTCGAGTCCAGACAAACATCGTCCAGATCAACGCTGACGGTAGCCTCGTCACTGGTCACATCACCAATCGCCAGGTATTCAGCGACCGCGCCGTCTCTGACACTGGCGGCGGCGATTGAAGCTTCGACCAGGAGGACTTCGGAATCATTTTTAATCCTCAGGTAATAATCATCGGCCGCTGTTCTTTCAATTTCAACATGGTAAGCTTTTTGAGTTACCCATTTATCATATTCAATCAAACCAAAGTCAATGGTGCCTTCTTTGTACCAGTTACCGGTTTTCGCGGTGGTTTTATCAAATCGCCAGAGGTCGCCGTTAACGTCACGATAGGCCAGATAAACATTGCCGTCGCCCGCGAACTGGATATAGACCTTGGCGCCGCCCCCGCCCCCGCTCGCGACCCCGGCGTTATCCCAGCCGGCCGCGGTAACCGGCAAGGTTATGGTATTGAAGATCCCCATCCTCAAGCCGCCGTCGGTAATATTAGCCAGGTTATCAATCTGGTAAACAATTTTGTAAGGAGCGGTCAGCGCGCTGGCCGAGAGAACAGACGCGCTGTCAGTAGCGCCCGGACTGGTAATATGACCAACGCCGGGATAAGTCGGATCGGAAGCGCCGTCAATAATTATAGTACCGCCGCCTTGTTTTTGCGCCCTTAGCTTACTGGCCACGCCCGAGGTCGCGCTGAAGGTCGCGCCGTCGAGAGGGTCAGTAATATCAATATTAAACTGTTCCTCATCAACCAGATCATTAAATACTTCGTTTTCCTTGGTATCATAATAGATGTTATAAGTTACCGGACCGGTCGGATCCCAGGCGCCCACCCAGGTGATATCAACGGCCCCGAACAGGGTCTCAACTTCCTTAGCGGTCTGGATACCGGTAGTCGTCAGCCAGGTAGGCGGATTATTGCCAAGGGTCACATTACTTTTGATTACTGTATTGGTTTCTTGATTCGAATATTGAGCGCTGTCCTCAGCCCTGACTCCCACGGAGTAGGTCTGACCCAGAGTAAGCCCATTGATAATATACTGATAATCCCAGCCGCCGCTGTCCTGAGCGCCCCAACGGCTTGGTTCGGTGGTGGCAACGTCCGGCAACTTGGTGCCCACAAACGGATCAGCGCCAGTACTGTAATAGACATTATATTTCAGGGGCGGACTCGCGTCGGTCGCTCCGTTCCAGGCGACAATGATCTGGGTTTCACCGGCAAACGCCTGCTGCACGCCGGTGGTCGTCAGCCAGGTAGGCGGATCATACTCGGCCATCGGCTGAGCGTGGATCTCAACGATATTGCTGTCGTCATTCCCGACCATATCAAGCGCTTGCACAGCGAAGTAGTAATGCATAAAATTGGTCAGGCCGGTTACTTCGTAGAAATGATCAAAGCCAACGCCGGAGGTATTTCCGGTCACGCTGTAAACTAATGACGCCGCCGTTCCAATCCGAACCGGACTGGTAATGTCATAGTAGATATTGTAAGTTACCGGCCCATTACTATCGGCAGCGTCATTCCAGGCAACTGTCACCCTTAAATCACCGGGGGCAGCGGCCTGAATGCCGGTGGTCGTTAGCCAGTAGGGATCAGTCGTATCATAGGCTTCCTGGATATTAATTAACTGGTTGGAGGTTTGGTTCGTCAGTCTGACCCGGTTATCACCTCTGAAGGCCTCGATATCAACCACGGTCGTAGCACCCAGCCCGAAGTGAGCCGTCAGTTCGTTCTGACTGCCAAATCCGGTTCCGCCACTGATCTCGCGCATCTGCAACAGGTTGGTAAAAGTGCCATCCGCCACGTATAATTTCACCTGAGAACCAACAGCGTCCCGGTTTTCCGACGTATTATTGGTCGAGGTATCATACGAGATACCTTCGAGATGAACCTTTAACCAGTTATTACCGCTGACCGTATCCTGCAGGTTGCTGTACAAACGATTCTTGCCGGCCAAGCGGTTGGTCAGGAACAGATCCAGGTCGCCGTCGTTATCGACATCGCCAAAGGCGGCGGCCGAGCCGGAGTAGGCGTTGCTTAAATTGCACTGAATCGTAGCGTCGACAAACTTGCCGCTACCGTTGAGATCATTGAGGTAAAGGACGTTATTGACGCCATCGTTAACGACAAAGATATCCAGGTAACCGTCATTATTAACGTCGCCCATCGCGACACTCTTGGTCGGGTTGGCCGGCAAAGGCAAATTGAACAAGGTATTGGACTGGTTGAAATTACCCGTGCCATCGTTGATATAAATATTATTGATCTGGTTGAAATTACCCACATAAATATCCACATAGCCATCGTTGTTGACATCGCCGGCGGCTACTGAGGTGCCGCTACCGGTATCGTTCAGCCCCAGGAAGTTATTTAAAGTGAAGGTGCCGTCGCCGTTATTGACGAACAGATTATTGAGTTGATCCAATGTGCCGGCCCCGTTAACAACGTAAAGATCCAGATCACCGTCATTATCAATATCTGTAAAGACGCCGCTGGCGCCGATGCCGCTGTCCTCGACCTGGGCCTCGGTAGTCACAACCTCAAACAGGTTGCCGCCTTTATTGCGGTACAAAACGTTAGGCTTACCGTTACTGCCCACACCCCGAATCACGTAAACGTCCAGGTCGCCGTCATTATCGTAATCGGCGGAAATCGCCGAGGCGCTGTATTTATCAATACCAAGGGCGGCGCCGGTAGTAAAGTTGGTAAAGCTGCTGCCGGCTTCATTGCGATAGAATTCGATCATGGTATCGTCGTTGGCCAGGAACAGGTCAGGATCATCGTCATTGTCATAGTCGGTTAAGTTAACGCCATAGGTATCCATAGTGGAATTAACGCCGAGAGTTGAAGCGACGTTGGTAAAGCCGAAGGAACCGTCATTATGATACATTCTGTTTTGAGCGTTATAATTAGCGGTGTAGATATCCAGCAACCCGTCATTGTCATAATCGTTCATGGCCACGCCGTAGCTTTCGAAACTGTCATTAATGCCCGCGGCATCGGTACTGTCGTAGAACAAGCCGCCCGGAGTCGCCCCCAGCGTGATAAAGTTCTGGTCTTCGTTGGGAACAGACGCTGAATCGACTGCCCGCACCATAAAGTAATAGGTCACCCCATTGGTCAAGCCGGTAATTTCAGTTGAATAACCATACTCGGAACCAGCCGGAATCGTACCGCCGACATTTTTCACGCTCGGCGTGCCGGAGGTCACCACCGCGCTCGTATTATAGTAAACCAGATAATTAACCGGATCGCTGCCCTCCGAATCGACCGCCTGATCCCATTCTACGCGAACCATCAGATCGCTGGCGAACAAAGCCTGGACGCCAACATTGCCGCTCCACTCAGGAGGATTGTTATCCGCCACGGGCGCGGCTGACACTGTCTGGGTATTAAGGTCCTCATTGGGAATCAGGGCATCGTCTTCGGCTCGTACAACAAAGTAATAAGTAACGCCGTTGGTAAGCCCGGTAAGTTGATACTGATAATGATAGCCATTGCCGGTCGCGGTGGTGACATCAGCCAGCTTGGTGCCGTTGGTGGCGTCGGAACTCGTATTATAGTAGAGATTATATTTAATCGGCTCGCTGAGATCGGACGCCATGTTCCAACTGACAATCACGCTGGCGTCTTTACCCTCGGCCAGCCGGGCGCCGGTCGTAATAGGCCAGGTCGGAGCGTCCGTATCGGCTGTCGGTATCGCGCTTTGGACAAAATAGTTGGTTTCTTCCTGCCCCAGTTGGTCCTGCGCTCTCAAGACAAAGCGGTAGGAAACGCCATTAGTCAGACCGGTGACGATATAACTATGATCGTACGAGGGATCGTTGGCATAGGAGACATGATACAACTGGATACCGTTGGTCACCGGATCGGTCGGACTGTCCGTATAATAAACATTGTAATGCACGGTATTAAAATCGACGGCGCTGCTCCATTTCAAACTAACCCGGGAATCGCCGACCAGTTCGGAGGCTGAGAAGATGTTGGCGATACCGGTCGTGCTGTACCAAACCGGAGGATCGCCGTCAACGACAACATCCGAAACCTCGCCGGTATTGGTATCTTCATTGGGCACCGGCGCGTTATCCTGGGCGCGAACGACATAATAATAGGTGGTTCCGTTGGTTAAACCGTTCAAATTATAAGTGGTATCCAAAGTGCTGGCGGTCGGCGTCGTGAAGACCTCTCCGCCGGGAGATTCAGCCTGATAGATATTATAGGTAATCGGCAGAGTGTTGTCAGAAGCGGCGTTCCAGGTCAGGGTTATCTCATCACCATAACCGCTGCCATCAACAACCAACCCGTTGCCGCCGCTCCAGTTCGGCGCCACAGTATCGGACGGCAAGCTTGAAAGAGTCACGACGTTGGTATCTTCATTAACGATAGTGGCGCTGTCCTGCGCTCTGACAACAAATCCATACTCTACATTATTGGTTAAACCGGTAACGGTGTATTCCCAGTCATTGGGAGCGGAAGGATTTCCGCTGACAGCGGCAATCTTTGTTCCCAGTGTCACGGGAGCGGTCGTGGAATAGTAGATATTGTAGGTAACCGGAGCGCTGCCGGTATCGGTCGCGCCGTTCCAGTAAACGATAACCTCTTCGCCCTGGAAGGTGTTCACGGCATCAACAATACCCACGGTGGAATTCCAGGCCGGCACGGTTGAATCGAGCGGCGCGATATACTTGGTTATCGTGTT
>JAJRWM010000185.1 GCA_024276815.1 bacterium | reverse complement strand
TGGGACAGCGTTCCTGCTTACACATCGAAGCGATGTCGGCAGCGCTACTAAATTTGGTATCTGGTTTTATCCCCCGCATACCTCACTTATCGGCAAAGCGTTCCCAAACATGTAACATTATGATTAATAACTGCTATATCTATCATTCGCGTTGTTCAAGAATCTATCTATCATTCGCGTTGTTCAAGAATCTATCTATCGTGCGAGTCGTCCAGCACTAAAACTTTAGTCGGCCTTGCGGTGAAAAAGATTACATCTGATTGCGATCCGCCCTAGTGGCTGATACGTTTCCAGTAACGGTCATAGTCAAAGTCCGGCGACTTTTGTTTGGTGTGACAGCCGATACAGATCTTCTTTTTTCCGGTTGAGGCCAGAGACCTGATCTTGACGCCGTCTCTTATCGACGTATAGTGACAGTTCAAACAGCCCACGGCCGCCAGCGCCGGGGTCTTCTCCCGACTGATAAAACCTCCCCGATAGCCAAACCCGGTGGTGTGACAAAAAAGACATTCGACTTCGTCAGTCCGCCCCGATCTTTCCAGTGCCAAGAAGGCCGTACGGTGCTTGCTTTCATACCAGGTCTGATGCTCATCATAATGGCAAAGGCCGCAATTGGACTCCGGATAAACCAGCTTTTTCTGAGCGGCCATTTCCCTGACGGCTTCCGGTGTAGCTCCTTGCCGGGACTTATGATAGTACTGTTCGATAATGGCGTTGACAAGGGGGTCCGCCGGCACTTGTTCATTAAGCGGGATCAGGAGGTTGGAATAGCCATTGATATTATTCTTCCGATCGAGATAAAGAGTCAGCTTGCCTAAATGCTCGCCGGAACTGCCGGCCTGGACAATAATGGTGTGCCCGATTTTAACCGGTTGCTCCAGCAAGGTTTGGGTGTGCCCGCCGATGATTACGTCAATACCCGGGAACGAGGCGGCCAGTTGCTTGTCCCGGTCAATTCCCAGATGGGAAATCACCACGGTTAAATCAGCCGCTTTTTCGTAGGTGGGCAACTGGTTGGCAAGAACCTTGTCCGGTTCCTGGATTAGCAGTTTGCCCAGCAACAGGTTTTTTTGCGGGAAAAAGAAAAAAGTTTTGGGGGAGATAACGCTGGTCAGGGCTACCACGAATTTTTTCCTTTTAATATAACGGGTGCCTTCAACCAGGGGTTCTCTTCTGGGCAGTTTTAATAAAGTCGCCGAGAGCCACGGTAATTCATACTTTTTGAGGGCTTCCTCAAAAAAATCAACCCCCAGGACCAGGTCCTGGTCGCCGATGCCGATAGCGTCGTATTTCATTGCCTGGTAAGCTTCGAAGACATAACGCGCGTGAGCGATATCACGCTCATTACCCGGCTGAAAGATCGCCGAGAGGGTATCCCCGGAATCAAGCAGAAGCAGTCCCGGGTCCTGTTGGCGTAACATTTTTATCATTTGGGCCCGCTGGGGCAGCCCGCCGTAGGGATTGCCGGGGCAACCGCAGGACTTGAGAATGCCGTTGGTCGTGTTTGTGTAGAGAATAGTTACTTGCTTGCCCGTCAAACTGCCCCAACTGGCTTCAACGCCGGCAACGGCGGTTTTATCCTTAACGACAGCCGGCCGCGGGTTTTTACTCGCGAGCGTATTTTCTCTTTTAAACAGGTGGTTACAGCCAAAAACGGTCGCCAGGACGATTAGTATAGATGAAATAAACAGTAATTTTTTCATATTGCCTCCCGAAATCATGAAACCAGAAACGGCGACTATCAACAATCATCAGTATATAAAGATTGAAATTCCCTGTCAACACAAACCTGCGGCAAGCGGCAAGAGTTTCCCCAAAATTTTGTGGGGCAAACCTTTTTGGGGAAAAAAGGTGCCCCTTTCCAAAAAACTTTAAGAGTTGGAAAGGCGTGTTTTACAAATAGCCTTTGGTTCCTCTGAATCGCTCGCAACATATCCGCTGAGTATTACCTAACCCTTACGAGGCGATGTTAAAAGTCGCGAAACGAGCTAGCCTCAAGTCGTAGACTCGCGATTATCTGGCGGATGGTTCCCAGAATGTAATCCAAATCTTTTCCGGTGGTAATCAGAGGCAGATACAGGTAGACAATATTGCCCAGCGGCCTCAAGATGAGGTTTTGGGCCAACCCTTTTTCATATATCCGTCGGCCTGTTCTTTCGGCAAAGCCAAAGGGGGTTTTGCTCGCCTTGTCCCTGACCAGTTCCAGCGCGCCGATCATCCCGAGATGCCTGACATCGCCCACCAGTTCAAGATCTCTCATCTCTTCCAGTCCCTCGGCTAAAGCCGCGATTATCTCCTGAATATTATTCAGCGTATCGTCTTCCTCGAATATTCGCAGGCTGGCCAGAGCCGCCGAACAGGAAATGGGATTGGCGGTGAAGGTGTGGCCATGATAAAAAGTCTTTTTCTCTTCGTAATCAGCGTAGAAAGCGTCGTAAATTTCATCCGTGGCCAGGGTCGCCCCCAGCGGCAGGTAGCCTCCGGTCAGCCCCTTGGAGAGGCAAAGCAGGTCGGCCTGAATATCGGCGTGTTCGTAGGCGAACATTTTCCCGGTGCGGCCAAAGCCGGTCGCGACCTCGTCCAGAATTAAATGTACGTCATGGCGGCTGGTGAGCTGCCGAACTTTTTTCAAATATTCAACAGGGTAGACAATCATTCCGCCGGCGGCTGCCACCAGCGGTTCGATAATCATGGCTGCGATTTCCTGATGATGGTTTTTCAGCGTTTTTTCCAGTTCGGCCAGACAGTCAATATCGCAGGTTGTCCGGTTCAGGCCCAGCTGACAGCGATAACAATAGGGAGTCGGCGCCTTGAAGGAGGGACAGAATAACGGGCTGAAAATCCCGTTGAATAAATCCACCCCGCTGACGCTCATCGTGCCGATGGTGTCTCCATGGTAGCCGCGGTCGAGTGAAACAAATTTCTTCTTTTCCGGCTTGCCGGTGTTATGCCAGTACTGAAAGGACATTTTCAGGGCGACTTCGACAGCGGTTGAGCCATTGTCGGAATAAAAGACCCTGGTAAGATTGGGTGAGGTTATCCTGACCAGTCTTTCGGCCAATTCAATCGCCGGCTTATGGGTGAAACCGGCGAACAGCACGTGTTCAAAGGAATTTAACTGTGTTTTGATGGCCTCATTAATTTTGGGGTGATTGTGTCCGTGAACATTGCACCACCAACTGGCGATCGTGTCATAATAAAAGTTCCCCATATCGTCAAACAGTCTGAGTCCCTCGGCCCGCTCGATCAGAATCGGGGGGGCCTCGAGAGCTTCCTTCATCTGGGTATAAGGGTGCCAGATGTAGCGCTGATCTTTTTCCTGCCACTTATTCATTTCAAGATGTCCTTTTATTCCGTTAAACCTTCTGAAAGGCTTGTGGGGGAACCCGTTTTTATTCGATATCTATCGCCGGGCGCCTTTTCAGCGAAGTCTAAAAAGGGGTTTCCAAGGTTCTTGTTTTGCCTTATATTTGCTCGTTAAACGCTTTCAGCACCTTCTCACCAAGGGGCTGGAAGCAGTCGTATAGTTCGTTAATATCGTCAAGCCGGGGCAAATGTCCCAGGCTGTTGACCATAGTCAATTTGCTGATGATTCGCGGGTTATCAGTTTGAATAAGGTCATCCCCCCTCGGCTGCTGGCCGTTAAATATCAAGCCAATTATCGGCATTCCCCGTCCTCTGAGCGCCTCAACCGTCAGCAGGGTGTGGTTAATCGCTCCCAGTTTATTGCTGACCACTATTAAAACGGGTAATTTCAAGTCCCGGGCGATGTCGATAACCAGTCCCTCTTCACTATAGGGAACCAGAACACCGCCGCTGCCCTCCACGATGACGAAATCGAAATTTTCACTTAACGAACGGTAGCTTTGTTTGATTTTTTCAGCGTCGATTTTTTGGTTTTCACCTTCCGCCGCAAGGTGCGGAGAAGCCGGCAGGGCAAAGCTGTAAGGAATCAGGTCGGCAAGATACTGACGAACATCTTCTTTTTTCCTCTTCATCAATTTCAGGTGGCTGGCAAGGTCCGACATGGCGTCAGCGGAGCCGGTTTGCAGCCATTTCTGGGTGATTACCCGGTAGCCCTGCGCCAATAAAAAACGGCCCAGCAAACCGCTGACGACAGTTTTACCGACCTCCGTGTCTGTCCCGGTTACAAAAATTCCCGGCATAGCGAATCAACCCTTCAGCCCCTGGCAGAAGAAAACCTCGTAAGTCACCCGGAACTCAGCGTGGTCCGCCAGATAAATTTCCTCCAGTTTTCTCATCGAGCCGGGAGTAAACTGTCTTGTCGTCAGCCCCCGTCCCCTGGCGCCGGTATATTTAATAACCTCGAAAATTTCCCTGAGCGAGTTGTAGGTCACCGTAAAAAGCTCTTCGTCAACCCTGATATCCTTAAAATTGTTTAGCAGTATACTTTTAATCCGCGCCGGCTCGATAAAGCGGTTGGCGGCTATTTCCACATCTTCTCCCCAGAGCTTACGCAGAGAGCCTGATAATTCACAGAAGGTTCGCGGGCCAAAAATCGAAAACAGGATCAGCCCGTTCTCCTCCAGCGCATCATTATATTTTTTCATGACCTCTTCGAGATTGGCAAACCAGTGAAAAGCGGCGTTGGAGGTTATAAAATCAAACCGTTGGTCGATGATAAC
>JAJRWM010000184.1 GCA_024276815.1 bacterium | reverse complement strand
TGATTTCTTTACTAACATGACTTGTTTTCTCCTTCGCGGCTTATTTTGTAAACAGAGAAAATATCGTCAGTCATCCGGTACCGCTTAATCTTGCCGCAACTATTTCCTTATACTTTAAATATTTTTAGTGCGTTTGCCCTGGTCGCGGTCTTCCGCCGCTAGCATTAAAAATCCTCTTGTGATAAGATATTAGAGATTATGCTAATTCAAAGACGAAGATATCGCCAGTCCGGCCAATATTCCCGGGGTAAATCAGCGAAACGCCTTGCCGCGCTTACCGCCGCGGTTTTGATTTTTTGGGCGGCGCCGCTGGGCTCCCTTCGGGTTTACGCCCTGGAACTGGTCAATGTCAAGCCTTTATTCCAGCTCAAGAGCGGCGGGGGCCGGGCGTTCCACTTGCCCAGCGACGTGACCGTGGGACTGGATGATCGTATTTATGTGCTGGACGGGGTTGTCGGCCGGGTCGTCGTCTTCAGCAAGCGGGGCAAATACCTGTTCCAGTTCGGTCAAAGGGGAAGCGATAAAGGCGAGTTCTGGGATGCCCTGGGGCTGGATGTCCATCCGGGAAACGGCAATATCTACGTGGCAGATTCGAAAAATCATAGTATCCAGGTTTTCAGCCCGGAGGGAAAATTCCTTTTTCTGTTTAAATTAATACCTACCGAAGAAGGGAAAAAACCCGCCGATCCCACTGACGTTACGATTGTCCTGCCCAAAGTGTCAACCGATATATTTATTACCATAACGGACAAACGAACCAAATGCTTCATTGTTGACAATAACAATCACAGGATACTCATTTACGACGAAAACGGAGTCTATATCAAGACCTATGGGTTTATGGGGTTCGAGAAAGAACAGCTGAGATTTCCTTACGCCATACAAATAGATAAGGACCGAAATTTTTTCATCAGCGAGGTCAGCAACACCCGGGTGCAGGTTCTCGACGAGGATTTTGACTATATCCGCGATGTGGGAACCTGGGGAGTGCGGAAAGGTCAGTTCTATCGCCCGCAAGGGCTGGCTTTGGACCCCAAGCGCAACAGTTTTGTTTCGGACAGCTATATCGATGTCGTCCAGGCTTTCAATTTCGAGGGCGACTTTCTGGGAGCTGTCGGGGTGAACAATAAATTGAAAAAATTCGCTTCGCCGGTTGGTTTGTATATTAAGGATAAAAGATTATACGTTGTGGAAATGTGGGGCAATAAGGTCAGTGTTTTCCAAATGAAGGATTATCCCTGAACAAGAAATTATTATGCCAAAAAATAAAACGATAAATGTTTTTATCATCGCGCTGATTATGTTCTGGATGGGCGTAATTCCGATTCGGGCCGAAGTGAGTATTAAAGAGACCGAATTCCGGGACGCCCGTAAAGAATGCGCCATGTGCCACTATTACTGGATGGAGACGTTTTTATCCGGCGAGGGCACCGATTATGTCCCGATGCCCAAGGAAAGGCAGGCTACTACCGAGCGGATGTGTTTTAGTTGCCATAACGGTTCGCTGGGGGATTCCAGGAGCATTGTCTGGACAAACAAACGCCACCCGGTGGGGTTCTATCCTAAAATGGATATCCCCGGGCTCTACCCTCTGTATAAAGGAAAGGTGGAGTGCGGCACCTGCCACACCGCTCACGGGGGTAAAACAGACTACAGCGTGGAAAGATCCTTTTTCCTCCGTTCCACCAACAATAACTCGGAAATGTGTATGGGATGCCATAAAGACAAAAAGGAAGGGCCACTTCATGGCATGCACCCGGTTAATGTTGATACCCTGGAGTTTTCGGAAGAACTGAAAGCCGCCGGGGCGATTGAGGGCACCAAGCCCAACATGGTCATCTGCCAGTCCTGTCATGTCGTCCACGGTTCTCCCTATGACCACCTGTTAGCTCTGCCGGTGAGCATCCCCGGCTCCAACCGGGCGCCTCTTTGCGAAGGCTGTCATACCGCCAATCCCAGTATGCCGGGTCATGGTCCGGGGAAGGATACTCATCCGGTTGACGTGAAGTTCAAGGTCGCGGTCCTGCCTGAATCATGGATCGGAAACCGTAAGCCGGTCACCGGGGCCGGCGGCGAGATCACCTGTCGTACCTGTCATCAACCGCACAGCGCCCCCGGTAAAAAGCTGCTGGTGGAAGACAACAGCCAGGCCCGTCTCTGTAAACGATGCCATCTGGACAAGAAAAGTTCCGGCATCAACGAGGAAAATACCGGCACTCATCCGGTCGATGTCGGCATTAAGAACATCAAGCCAACCAAAAGAGTCTTTGTCGAAAACGGGAAAATCAGTTGTAACGGTTGCCATATCCAGCATAACGCCGTGGATAATTCCGCGGCTGACGGGTCTGACGGGCCGATCTTGAGGCAAACCAACCTGGGAGGTAAATTCTGCGCTGAATGTCATCAGGGAAAAGTCGTCAGCAACAAGGCGAGGGCCGAAGCCATCGGAACCCACCCGGTTAATATCGTTCCGCAAACGGCTGTCATACCTGATTACTGGTTTGACAAAGGCGCCAAGCTGGGGCCAAACTGCGAGGTCGTTTGCGTCTCCTGTCATAAAATACACGGTTCCGTTCCCGGGACATCCAACCTGTTGGTTTATAACAACGATACCCGGCTTTGCGGCTCCTGTCACCAGAAGAAAAGCGCCATCGTCAAGCGTGAAAAACCTTATGACATTAAACACCCGGTGAATATTGTGCCGACCCAGGTCCAGGTCTCAGACAGCATGCTGGCGCTGGGAGCGCAAAAGGGGCCGAACGGGGAATTGATCTGTAACAGTTGCCATCATCCTCACAAGGGGACGCCCGGCACGCCGATCCTGCTGAAAACCAATAAGAAAAACAGCATTTGTTTTGAGTGCCACGCCGATAAAAAGTCGGTTTATTTAAGCGATCATAACCTCTTCGTGATGGGACCCGACGAAAGGAACAGCCTGGGGCAAACGGTTTCCGAGGGCGGGATTTGCTCGCCATGCCATACGGCGCACACCTGGGCCAAACCTCTGAGCGGGGAAGGGGACATCGTCAGCCAGCTTTGCCTGAGTTGTCACAGCGGCGGCAACCTCGCCCAAAACAAATCGGTGGGTTTTTATTCCCATCCCACCGAAAAACATATGCCGGCCGGGGATAAAAAGACGGATTTGCCCCTGTTTAATAAATTTGGGCTACGGGAAAAGAACGGCCTGGTTTACTGTACTTCCTGCCATGATCCGCACGTCTGGACGCCGGGCGAGCGTTTCTCGATTGAGGGGATTGAGAAGATTCCCTGGGCTTTGGGCACCGAGGGCGACGGCAACAACAGCTTTTTGAGGATGAAGAACGACGCTGATTCCTCTCTTTGCCGGGAATGCTACCTGGACAAGAGCTATATCAAGAACACTGATCACGACCTGAGAATAACCGCGCCGCTGGAAAAGAATATTTTAGGGAAGACCGCCGAACAATCAGGAGTTTGCGGAAGCTGCCACTTGCCGCATAATGGTATTAACCGGCGCCGCTGGGCCAAAGAGGTTATCGGGCGGGGTGAGGATTTTTCTTCGCAGCTCTGCAAGACCTGTCACTTTGAGGGCGCCGCCGCCGCCAAGAAACTGGTTGGCGAGTATACCCATCCAACCAACATCAGTATTACCCGCGTTAAAGGCAAGACCAGGCTACCCCTGTTTGACGAGCAGGGCAATCTAAAGGAAAAGGGCAACGTTGTCTGTTATACCTGTCATGATCCGCACGTCTGGAATTCGGAGAAAAAGACCAGCGAGGGGCCGGGTAAAGAGACCGAAGGCGACGCTCATAACAGTTTCCTGAGGATTTCCAATGGCTCGGAATCGAAGCTTTGCGTCAATTGTCATACCTCGAAACAATACGTAATCGGCACTGAACACGATATGAGTGTTACCAGCCCCAATGAGAAGAATACCGACGGGATGACTGTTCAGCAAAGCGGCGTTTGCAGCGCTTGCCATAAGGTGCATCGCGGTAACGCCCGGCGAAATTGGGCCAGGAAGATCGCCGGCGGCGATGAGGACATCGCCGCCCAGCTTTGCAAGAGTTGCCACCAGGAAGGTAAAGTCGCCGAAAAGAAACTGCTGGGAGAATACTCTCATCCGACCAATGTTCAGATTTCAAGCGCCACCGGCAAGTACGCCGAGGTGGGACGTGATTTCCCCCTGCCGTTATATGATGAAAAGGGCAATAAAATACTGGAAGGTAAAGTCTATTGCTATACCTGTCATGACCCGCATCGCTGGGACCCCCGTAAAAAGGAGATTGGCCCGAAGAAAAATACCGAAGGCGATACCCGGAACAGCTTCTTACGGATCCCCAACGACAAGGACGCCCGGCTTTGTTTAACCTGTCATTTGGACAAACGCTTTATCCTGGGTACGGATCATGATTTGAACGTCAGCTCTCCCGCGGGTGAGAACCGTTTTGGTCAAACAGTTAAAAGCAGCGGTATTTGCGGGATGTGTCATACCGTTCACCAGGGGCTGAACGATTTGTTGTGGGCGCAGGAACTGGTTGAGGCCAAGGATACGGTGAGTCAGGCCTGTTTCAGCTGTCATTCTGACGGCCGGCTCGGAGCGGAAAAGCAGGTGGGAGAATCGTCGCATCCGGTGGGCATCAATCCTTCCTGGCTGATTGGTAAAGCCAACCTGCCGTTAAAATCAGTGCTGGTGACCAAAAAGGATTACGCTGACCGGATAACTCCGCGAATGCGAAAAGAATGCGCCAGCGTTTGTCATTTGATGCACCAGGATTACCAGGATAACATCCTGACCAGGTATTTCCCGGGCAAGGAAGATTATGTGGACCAGAACTGTCTGAAAAAAGGATGTCATCTGAATGACGCGGGCGGCGATAAATCAAAATACACTCATCCGACAGATCGGGAACTGGTCCCGAAAAAGGAAGTTTATCAGCGTAAGATTATGGTGTGCACCACCTGTCACGATCCTCACCGCTGGGATCCCCGGCGTCCGAAAACCGGTCCCGGGAAGAAGGTTGAGGGTAGTGGGCGTAACAGCTTCCTGAGAATGGTCAACGATGACAATTCTTCGCTTTGCATCAATTGTCATAGACCGAACCGTACCGTAATCGGCACGGATCATGACATGAAAATCACCGCTCCCGATGAGAAGAACATGCTGGGGCAGACCGTTTTCGACGGCGGACCGTGCAGCGCTTGCCACTCTGTTCATAACGCTGTTCTGGACGCTTATTTATGGTCGAAGAATCCCGGCGACGGCCAGGAAGTTACGATGATGCTGTGCACCAGTTGTCATCGGAAAGGTGGTTCCGAGGCGAAAAAAGTCCCGCCGGTAATGATCCATCCGCAACATGACAGCAACAACCTGGACATAGTGGTAACCGATCTGGGCCGCGGGATAAAAAATCTGCAGAATTATTTCCGTATTTATGATATTGACGGCCGGCGTTCCCGTAACGGCATAATTTCCTGTCCCAGTTGTCACAACGCGCATCGCTGGACCTACCTGGATGATCGCGTCGGCATTGGCAAGAATATTGAAGGCGACGCCACCAACAGCTTTTTAATTAACAAGAACGTGACTACCGGGGTGTGTATTGACTGTCACTCCATGGACGCGGTTTATCGTTATAAGTACTACCATGTTCCCCGGATGCGTGAGAAAGTAACGGACTGGCAGGATATTCAGGGTCAATATTAGAGCGTTTTACATCCTGGACAAATTGGGGCAGGGATATTACTGAAAAATTACCAGCTTTTGCCAGGAAAAACAAAGGATCTTTGACGCGTCAGTAACAGAGCGATATTTTTCCGACAGCTTAACGCCCGGAAGATAGATCACTTCCCCGCCTGAACTGATAACCGGTTGCGCTGATCTTTGTGAAAGAGGAACGCGGTATTTATTAAAATAACGCTTTACTTTTTTTTCACCGCTCCGGCCAACAATCTTATCTCCCTCACGAAAACTCCTGATGGTTAACGGCAAGTTTAACAAATCGCCATTAAGATATATTCTTTCCGGCGAGTTGGTGTCGCCCGCTTGCTCAACCGATTCCAGGCTGAACTGATAAGCGCCCCAGTTAACGGTTTCGCCGGGCCTGAGCTGTCGCGGTTCCGGCTGGACCACCCGGTCATCATCGCCAATCACAATATTGTCAAACTCCCGCCTGACCAACAGCCCGCCGGGTAATCTCAGGTAATTTCCCGACTTGTTATCGGCGAGTAAACTGGCTAAAAAATGATAATGATCAGAACTGATCCCCTTCAGGTTGCCCTTAATCTGTTTAATCAGCAGCCCCCAGAGCCGCTGCGATAATACCGGCGGCTGTCTTTTCAGGATTGAAACGGGTACGCTTAGTTCCCGGCCGGACCGGTCGAGGTTGAGAGAGTCGAACAGTTCTTCGGCAACCGAATCGAGATAGCTGTCAGCGGCTCTTATTTGTTGCGCCAGGTTAACTAACCGATCCTGCAACCGGGGATTAAAGTCTTTTTCCAACCGCGGTATCAGTTCAAGACGAAGCCGGTTTCTCAGGTATTTATTCTCGAAATTGGATTCGTCATGTCGAAACGGCAGGCCGTGTTGTTTTAAGTAAGCTGAAATTTCCTCGCGGCGAAAAGGTAGAAGAGGGTGGATGATCGTTCCCCAACTCATGCGGGCCGCCGGGCGTATTCCGCCCAGCCCTTTCAGGCCGCTGCCCCGTAAGAACCAGAGCAGTACCGTTTCGGCCTGGTCATCCGCCTGGTGTCCCAGCGCCACCCGGTCAGCGTCGATTCTGGCCATCAACTCCCGGAAAAAGGTCAGCCTGGCACTTCGGGCAGCATCCTGAAGCGAGCGTTTATCCTGATCGGCCAACTCTTTTACGTCCATATTTTTGGCCTGGAAACCCAGGCCCCACTTTTCAGCTAACCGGGCGACCAACTCCGTTTCTTCAGCCGCCGCCTCGCGTAACCCATGATTAAGACTGCCAACCAGGAACTCGCCGCCAAACTCCTTACGCCAACGCGTCAATAAATGCCCCAGGCAAACAGAGTCCGGCCCGCCGGAGATCCCGATAACCAGGTTATCTCCGGGCTTTAACAAATCTTCCTTTTTAATAAACTGGCGAAATCTTTTGTAAAGCATAATAACCTCGCGATCAGGCCAAACCTTGTCGGCCGGCTGGAATACATTCGTTACCGGTTTTAATCACCCCAGGTGGCTAATATTTAATTTATACTTTCCATCACTAAAAATTAAAAGTTTTTTTAGTGTTAATTTTCGTAAATCCCGCTTCGCTGTCCGATCAACCACCTTACGATACAAGACCGAGAAGGGCGAAAGATTAAACAGGTCGTCAGGTTTAACCGCGTATGATTTGTCCATACGCGATTTATCCAGGAGCATTACCAGTAAATCCAATTGTCGTTGAGTTATTTCTTTTGCTGCTTTCAGAGAATCATAATGCTTCCTCAAGGTAAGAATCCTGATATCATAAATAATTTTAGTTTTAATTTCCCGGAGGGAAGCCCTGACGCCTTTTAGAAAAAATTCCAGGAAGGGCGTTATCTCATCATCTTTGCTTTTAATGGACTGGGAAAAAGCCCGGAAGTAATCGTCAATATTACGATAATAGTAGTTGGAAAGCATAACGGGGAGGTACTTGATATTCGCTTGTTTCATAAACAAGGCCTCCATTATTCTGGCGGTTCTGCCATTGCCGTCGCCAAAGGGATGAATCAGGCCCAGGTGGTAATGCGCCAAGGCGGCTCTGATTATGGGATTCATTGCCGTTAACTCGGAACTGTTAATCCAGCCAATAAATTCCTTCATCAAATTTTCTATGTCCAGGCGGATTTTAGGAGGCGTGTAAACGCCGCCATGCTCCCGGTCGCCTACCTTTACGATATGGTCACGATATTTTCCGGGAATATTGTCGGGATAATCCAGGCCTTCCGTTATCATTCTGTGTTTACTCTTAATATCCTCTTCATCAAACTTGGCGGGCAATGATTTTCTTGATGATGTTTTCACCAAATCATAGGCCAACTGAAGGTTCCTTATTTCCTTTTCCGCTCTTTGAAAACCAGCCGGTTCTTCAGCGTCGAGTATTTTCCCGACCTGTTCTTCGGTTAAAGGGTTTCCTTCTATCGCCGCCGTGCCAAAGATTGATCTTCTTATCAATTCCTCTTCCAACTCTGAGGCCAGCTCGGGTAAAATCGGTAAATCAATTACGGTTTGATAGAGTAGCCTTGATTCAGCCAGAAGATCATTCAGCTTTTTGGGGGAATATTCAGCGCTAAATACGAATTTACCTGATTTTAAGGTCATTACTTTTTTTACCATGTTTATGTCCACCGTTTTGTCCAGCATAAGCTCTTTAATCTCACGGAGTAATGTAGACTACTATAAAACTTTTGTCAAGAGTTTTGTCGGCGTGTTTGGTGGGGGAGGGAGTGAAGCAAAGAGCTAACAATTAAAGTTTTTTTGGAGGGGGTGCGGGGAAAAGACCTTATTTGTCATTCCCGTGCCAACGGGAATCCACTAGATTCCTGCATACGCTGGAATGACATTACTGGTTCCCCCGCGTCAGCCTCAAATATCCTTTGACTTTAAGCTTTATTATGCCGCCAGAATACCCCGCCAGCTTGCTGGCGGGGGCCGGTTACTTTATCTGCCTGGTTTCGGTAAATCCTTGATCGCTTCCAGTGATTGCCGGAGTTCTTCTTCGGGCATAGAATATCTGGTCAGCATATCGGTCATATATTTTTCGTAGCCCAGCAGGTCCATCAGGCCGTGCCCGCTGTAATTAAACAAAATCACCTTTTCTTTGCCTTCTTCCTTGGCTTTTTTAGCTTCCTCGATAACGCAGGCGACAGCGTGGCTGGTTTCCGGCGCGCAGATCGACCCTTCGGTCCTGGCCCAGGTCAGCGCCGCTTCGTAACAGGTCACCTGGTCGTAGGCCCTGGGAGTAAGCAGCCCTTCGGTTATCGCCTGGCTCACCAGCGGCGCCATACCGTGGTAGCGTAAACCCCCGGCGTGAATTGGCGGCGGCACGAACTTATGTCCCAGGGTGTGCATAGCCAGGAGGGGCGTCATGCAGCCGG
This sequence comes from bacterium, assembly GCA_024276815.1. Classification (GTDB taxonomy): domain Bacteria; phylum JACRDZ01; class JAJRWM01; order JAJRWM01; family JAJRWM01; genus JAJRWM01. The sequence continues at coordinate 829 of JAJRWM010000184.1, read as the reverse complement.
TATCGCCGAAGTCGTAGGCGTAAGGCCCCCTGGTCATGGTCGGGCAGGCGGTTGGCTCGGTGGGAATGATTGTAATATCGGCGCCGTTAAGCTTGTCATAGACAAAGGGGAACGAAAGCCCGGCGAAGTTACTGCCGCCGCCGGCGCAACCGATTACCACATCCGGCAACTTCTCGTTAACTGACGCCAGTTGTTTTTTGGCTTCCAGGCCGATAATCGTCTGGTGCAGCATGACGTGGTTGAGCACGCTGCCCAGGGAATAGCGGGTCTCGCCGGTCGGATCAGTTACGGCCGCTTCAATCGCTTCGCTGATAGCGATGCCCAGACTGCCGGGGGTTTCCGGCATCAAACTCAGTATTTCCCGGCCAAATTTTGTTTTATTACTGGGACTAGCGATACATTCGCCGCCCCAGATATTCATCATGATTTTACGTAAGGGCTTTTGGTCGAAGCTGATCCTCACCATGAAAATTTTACATTCCAGGCCAACAAGATTACAGGCGAATGACAAGGCGCTGCCCCATTGGCCGGCGCCGGTCTCGGTGGTCAGTCTTTTGATGCCGAACTGCTTGTTGTACCAAGCTTGCGCTACGGCGGTGTTTGGTTTATGGCTGCCGGGAGGGCTAAGGCTCTCGTCTTTGCAGTAGATACGGGCCGGCGTGTCGAGATATTGTTCAAGATACCTGGCCCGTCTCAGCGGGCTGGGGCGCCAGCGGTAGAGGATTTCGATGATTTCGTCGGGAATATCAATCCAGCGTTCCTGGCTGACTTCCTGCTCAATCAGGTTCATGGGAAAAACCGGAGCCAGCATCTCCGGGGTAATGGGATT
>JAJRWM010000183.1 GCA_024276815.1 bacterium | reverse complement strand
GCAGGCCAACGGCGCCGAGCAGATCACCAAGGCTATCGAACAGCTCAACCAGGTCACCCAGACCAACTCCGCCACCTCCGAGGAATCGGCCTCGGCTTCCCAGCAACTGGCTTCACAGGCCCAAATGTTGCAGGAACTGATATCCTTCTTCGAGGTGGGAAAAGATTCCGCCAGAAAATCCCGGGGGAATGGCAGAAGAAGGGTCGCTACCAGACATATTAATGAGGTAAAACACCTGGAAACAGGATTGGTTGTTAAAGAACCTGAAACGCAAGACGCTGATGAAGCAATTGAGAACTTCGAAGAGTTTTGACTTTAAGTATCAGCTTGTTATCAGGAAGGACGATTGCGCCTTCCTGATAACCAACCTGACCCCGCCAGTTCGCCGGGGCGCGTATTTCGGCGGCGGGATAAATTAAGGAGAATAGCCATGGAAAATGAGCAAAACGAAAAAAACGTCATCAGCCAGTTTGTCAGCTTTTTACTGGGGCTGGAAGAATATGGAGTCGATATTTCTAAAGTGCACGAAATAATCCGCTTCCCGGAAATTACCCACGTTCCGCAAATGCCCGAGTTCATCGACGGCGTCATCAACTTGAGGGGCCGCGTTATTCCGGTTATGAATCTGCGCAAGAAATTCGGTTTTGACGATGTTGAGCGTGATAATAAACAGCGGATAATTGTTGTTGAAATTGAGCAGAAAGTTACCGGTATTATTGTCGATGGCGTTAGTGAAGTCCTGGATATTGAAAGCGGTCAAATCGATCCGGCTCCGACGATGGGCACACGAGTCAACACCGATTTTATCAAGGGCATGGCGAAGCTGAGTGACGAACGGCTGATGATCCTTCTAAATATCGAGAAGATACTCAGCAGCGAGGAAATCTCCCAACTCGCGTCTGTCAGCAAAGACACAAAGGTTGGCGCGGCGGAAAACGCGCTGGAAGCGGCCGTCTGATTTTTTGACGCAAGATTGGGCCGGGCACAAGTTTCAGAGGGGCGGGCGGCGCTTCCCCCTTATTCATATTCGACTATCGCTACAGCGGTAGCGTATTCGCGGCAATGCGACAAGGACAAACTGATACTGATTACTTTCCGTTCGCGGGCGAGGAGAGCGGCCTTGCCCGACAACTCATAGCGGGGAGCGCCCTTTGAGTCGTTTTTCACTTCAATCTCACGCAAGGCGACGCCACAGCCCCGCTTAAGACGCAGAGCCTTGAACAAAGCTTCCTTAGCGGCGAACCGGGCGGCAAAATGCTGGGCCTGGTTCCTCCGGGACAAGCAGTAGCAGTTCTCTTCGTCCGTGAATAATTTTTTGCCGAACTTTTCCGGCCAACGTTCCAGAAGCGCGGCGATCCGCCCTATCTCAATGATATCGGTCCCAACGCTTAAGCTCAACTATTTCTCCCTAAGAGGAAGGTCTTCCGACCAGTTCTTTTTCCAGGGCAACACAATCGTGAACTCACTGCCAACCCCGGGCTTACTTTTGGCTTTCAAACGTCCGCCAAGACTTTTCAACAGGTTTTCCGAATAAAAGAGCCTTAAACCAAAATCAGTACTGTTGTCCAATTCGCTGAATCTTTTAACGCCAAGCTCGGACGCGAAAATGTTCCTGAGCATCCCGGCGCTCAAACCACAGCCGTTATCTTTAATTGAAATGAAAACATTACTCGCCGCGCCCTTTATCTCAAGGTCTATTTCACCGTTCTTCCCAATGGTCTCCCTGGCGTTAAGCATTATATTCACAACAACCTGCTGGATTTTTCCCGGACTGGTAAACAAATCGTAACTGCCGTGATAGTCCCGGTTTATTTTAATCCCCTCCTTGGCGAAGGTTTTTTCCAGGATATTGACGACTTCATCAACAAGCAGAGACAGGTTGACCAGTTCTTCACGATATTCATCACGACGGGAAAAGTTAAGCAGACCATCCGTTATCAACTTGGCCCGCTCTCCCTGGGACGCGATCACTTCCAGCAGTTTGTTGACAAACCGGGGGTTTTCTCCCGCCAGCTCGGCGTAGCCCAGGATACCGCCCAGAACATTATTGAATTCATGAGCTACTCCCGCGGTCAAGGCGCCTATGACGCTCATTTTTTCTTTTCTGAAAACAAGCGCCCGCAGCGTTTTTTCCTCCGCGACCTCATTGATAATATACAAAAGGGCCGGTTCATTTTCATAGTCGATTAAATGCTCCGTCAAAATAAAAGAAGAGCCGTCCTCATTTTCAAGCGTTATTTCCACTTCAAAAATCGGGGGAAGAACCGGAGCTTCTTCTCGGTGTCTAAGCCGGCTTTCAGCCTTCGCGCGGGTATCTTCCGGAAGCAGTTTCAGGAAATTTTTTCTTTTCCCGCTCCCAAGAGTCAGGCCAAACCTTTTTTTGAAAGCCGGGTTGCTGGAGATTATGCCGGTATGATTGCAGATAACAACCGGTAAAGACAGGGAGCCGAAAAGTTTTTCACTCAGCTCTTTGGTGAGGCGCTTTGGCTGATCTTCATCCATCATACGTGGTGACACCATTCAGTTTTTTTTCTTGCGATCGAAGACCTGAACAAACCGGCCGCCGGGGAGACCGCTCAATCAGCCCAGTAAACTCTTCATCTCGCCGACCGCCCGGCTTATGCCCACCAAAGAAGCCCGGGCGATAATGCTGTGCCCGATATTGACTTCTGAAATATCCTTGATTGCCAGCAACGGCTTTATGTTCCGATAATTAAGCCCGTGGCCGGCGTAAACCTTCAACTTCAATTTAGCCGCGTAGTTGCAGGCATTGCGGATTTTGTCCAGTTCGTCCGCCCAGTCACCATCAGGCCAGGCGTTGGCGTAACTTCCGGTATGGATCTCCACACCGTCAGCCCTCAGCCGGCTGGCCGCTTTTACCTGTTCAAGGTCGGGATCGATAAACAGGCTTACTTCAATTTCACCGCCCTGGAGTAAATTCACCACTGTTTGCAGCGCTGACATTAATCCGACGCAATCCAGTCCGCCTTCAGTTGTCAATTCCTGACGCTTCTCCGGCACCAGGGTGGCCTGGTCAGGCTTGGTTGACAGGGCGATCTTCACCATTTCATCCGTGGCCGCCATTTCCAGATTCAGCTTGGTCCGCGCCACCTCTTTAATCACCCGCACGTCCCGGTCGTTGATATGTCTCCGGTCTTCACGCAAATGGATGGTGATGCCATCCGCGCCGGCCAGTTCGGCCAGCACCGCGGCCTGAACAGGGTCAGGCTCAACGCCTTGTCTCGCCTGCCTGATAGTCGCGATATGGTCGACATTTACTCCAAGTTTAATCATAATAACCACCTCATCAGGAAATACCTTTTTTCTTCAACTCAATCTGCCGGTTGAAAGTATATTGAATTATTTTATGACGCCATTCCTGGTCGATAATGAGATATTCCACCCCCAGTGAGAAAGGATAGGAAGTGTCTTCTTTATGAAATTCGTAGGAACGAATAACCCGGGCGTAGATTTCAGCCGCCTCGCCATCGGTCTCCAGCGAGAAGTTGAGCAGGAGAAGCTCATGCCCGGAGACTTTCTGCTCGCACACAAACAACAGGCCGCCGCCGCTTATGTTGTGGACAATACCCTGATGATTGGGCGGCACGACTTCTTCGATTTCGTCATCGACATAGCTTGAAAGCGTCTCGCTGATATCTTTTAAATTAAATTCAGCGCGGCATTTTTCGTAGACCTCCTTTGTTTCGTCAACAGTCAGGCGGCGAAAGGATAACGGAATGAAGGTCTCAACCCGGACAAACTGCCGCCGCTGCTGCCTTTTGACCTGCCGGGGTCTGGTCACGTAAAGTAGCGGGATAGGGTCTCTTTCCCTTTTGACAATCAAGCTCCTGAAGACATACAGTCCGTCGTCCTTGGTGAAATTAATCTCCAGTTTCCGCCCCACCTGAAGCGGCACAATTTCGCCCCCCCGCATGGGCATGGCGAAGATAACAAATTCCGACGTAACATCTTCGATCCGGCTCTGGTAAATCTCGTAACCGTCCTTGCTTTCATATTTGAAAACAACCCGGGTGTTGGGTGTTAATTCCGGTGTATTAATCTTCAACTTTGAAACTTCCTCCCGATTTCAAGGCTTCTGTAACTTTAAGCAAATCCACGATGCCGCGCACATCATGCACCCTGACCATGTTTATTCCCCGGGAAGCGGCCCAGGCGATACTGGCCGCGGTTCCCCATGCCCGCTCAGCAACCGGCCGCCCGGTAATCGCCCCGATAAAAGCCTTGCGGGAGGAACCGAGTAAGAGAGGCTGTCCCAAGCCTTGAAATTCTTCCAGCCGGTTATGAATCTCCAGATTATGCCGCAGCGTCTTGCCAAACCCGATACCGGGATCGAGGATTATTTTTTTCCTGTCAACGCCGGCCTGAACAGCTTTCTCTATTCCTTTCCGCCAATAATCGATTATCTCGCCGATTAAATTTTCATAGCGGGGATCTTTCTGCATGTTTCGCGGATTACCGCGCATGTGCATCAAAACCAGGGCCGCGTCATGTTCAGCAACTATTTCGGCCATTTTCGGGTCAAAATTTAGCGCGCTGATATCATTTATGATCACAGCGCCCCGCTCCAAAGCCCCTTTCGCGACTTCAGCCTTGTAGGTGTCAATTGAAATCGGTACGTTCAGTTCCCGGAGCGCCTCGATTACCGGCCAAACCCGTTTCTGCTCCTCCGCCAAGGAGACCGGCACGGCGCCCGGGCGGGATGATTCGCCGCCAATATCAATAATATCAGCGCCGTCTTCAACCAGTTGACGGGCATGATTTAAAGCTGTTTCAGGCTGGAAAAACCTGCCGCCGTCGCTGAAAGAATCCGGGGTGATATTCAGGATGCCCATGATTAACGGCCTGGAGCCCAGGTCCAGATCAAACGAACCGACAGTAAAAGATAAATCCCGACGCTCGTAGTTATTCAGGACCCGCGCCAGTTCCCCACCGACCGCTTTCAGGCCAAAGGGCTGCAAAGCCAGCTTTTTCTGTAAAGAATCAAACTGTTTGCGGGTACCCAGTAAAACAGTATCTGAAGTCCCTAACCGGAAACGGCTGACCTGTTCATTGGTCGCCGCTTCCCCGCCCAAGGCCAACATCTCCTGTTTCAGGATATTCACCGCGCGGTTATCCAGGTTTTCCACGATTACGGCGTTAAAGACGGCCTTGGGAGCCATAATCGCCGCGCCGCTTTTTGAGCTGCCGAGTTTTTCAAAATAAATCCTGGCGGCTTCCCGGCTGTCAAAGCAACGGACCCTTAACCTGAACTTTGTCATCAAACCACTCTCCGGGCTTGGAAGTTTAATCTTGATCTGAAACGGGATTGTCCGAACCGCCCCCGGTAAGTTTACTCGATTTAATCGCGGGAGGTCAAATACTTTGGCCCGGAGCTTTCCCGTTTTTTTGAAGAAATTATTGAAATATGAATACGGTGGCGGCTTCCTGACGAATTGCTGGTTGCTTGTCTCAGGCATTCTTGTTATTATCATTAAAAACTGAATGTTTATCACTATACATTAAGAACCGGCTGAAGAAAAAACATCTTATCCTGCTCCTGATTATCCTGACAGTCTCGGTCTACGCGAATTCACTGTTCAACCGCTACGCCTACGATGATTATGAGTTTCTGGTCGATAACCCGGCCGTTCACTCCCTGAAAAACTGGCCGTCCTATTTCACCAGCTCCGGTTCCACCTCGGCTTTCATAAAATTCGCCCACTACCGCCCCCTGGCCACCCTCAACTTCGCGGCCGGCTATTCACTCTGGGGCGACAATCCCTTTGGGTTCCATCTCCTGAGCCTGATCTATCATTTAATCAACGTCATCCTGGTTTTCCTGTTATTGACTAAATTGCTGACTCAGGATATATCGGCATTTTGGGGAGCCGCCCTGTTCGCCGTACACCCCGTTCAAACCGAGGCCGTCAGCTGGATTTCCAGCCAGGGCAACTTGCTGGCCCTTATCTTTTATCTGACAGCGATAATAGTATTCCTGAAATACCTGGAGGAGCAACAACAAAGTCAGAAGACAAGAAAACCTAAGGGGGAACTCTTTTTGGAAAAAAGACCGCTCCCCCTTAGCCCCCCTCGCAAAAACTTTAATTGGCTGGCAGATAAACTTCTAAACCCATCAATGAAAGCAATATTTATCATTTCACTTTGTTTCCTGCTGGCAATCTTCACCAAGGAAATGGCGATAACTCTGCCCCTGATACTGTTGCTGATTAATTTCATTTATGGCGACAAAACCATGAGAAAACCACGGTCAATATCACTCTTGCTCGTACCCTTGATAATCATTGCCGCCGGTTACCTTGTGGTCCGCACAGCGGTACTCCAGCGGGTGGCCATGCGGGGTTTCTGGGGCGGCTCCCCATTCGGCACGATGTTGACCATGTCCGTGGTTATTTTTCGCTATCTCGGCTTGCTTATTGTCCCGGTCAAACAAAGGGTCTTATATGACCTGCCGGTCTTCGCCAGTCTCTCCTGGCAACCGCTTTTGGCGTTCTCCGGCCTCCTGGCAATCGGGACAGTAACCTTTTTACTATTTAAAAGAAACCGCGCGGCCGCTTTCGGCCTGCTCTTCTTTTTTATCACCTTGCTGCCGGTAAGCAACATCATCCCCATCACCCTGTTAATCGCCGAACGCTTCCTGTATTTTCCCATTCTGGGCCTGATCATTTTCGGGCTGGCGTTGCTGGATCAATTCACGGGTAAACCTGAAGATGGAGGAGGAGTTGAAAATATACCAAATCAACTTTGCTTTATTTTAGCTTCAATCATCCTCCTCTTCAGCGCGGCCACGTTTCAGCGTAACCGGGCCTGGTATGATGATTTGACGCTCTGGACCAATAATCTTAAAACCAGTCCCAAGCTGGCCGAAGTCCATTTTAATCTCGCGACCGCCTTAAACCGCTATCAAAGATATGACGAAGCCGCCAGGTCGTACCGGAGAGCGCTGGCACTAAAACCGGATTACAGCAGGGCGCTGGAAAACCTGGCCTACCTGGCCCCGCTGGGCGGCGTGACCGAGAAAGAAGCGTTCCGCTTGCTGGCCCGGGCTAAAAAGATGAAACGAGCTATTCGGAAATGAAAAATATTCTTGGTTTGAACAGGAAAGAATTGTCTTTAGTTTTGGGATTGTGGGTAATTTTAATCACACTTACCGGAATCCCCTATCTTAAAGCCTATAAGCAAGCGCCGCCGGGTCAGGTCTTTACCGGCAACTTCAATCCCTTTAACGATTTTAACAATCACTACATGTTTATCAGGCAATCGGCTGAAGGCAGATGGTTATTTAAAAATCGCAATACACCTGAACCCCACAATCCTGACTACTTTCACCTGGAGTTTCTTCTCATAGGCAAGATTGCGGCTGCTACAGGCATGAGCATTGAAGCGGCCTTCCATGTTGGCAGAATCCTGGGCAGCCTGGCGCTGATTATTGCTTTTTTTCTACTTGCCAGGTTGTATTTTCCTGATTTCAAAATACAGGCCTGGATGCTGTTTTTTTATTGTTTAGGGAATGGCTTTGGTTGGCTATCATTAGTAATTAACTGGCTGAGAGGCGCGAAAACATTTAACCTTCCCCTGGATATAACTTCGGAGATTCATCCTTTTAATCAGATTTTTTTCACTTCTCATTCAACTTGGGCCAATGCTTTAAACATCATGGGAATGTATTGGTTCTTAAAAGGACTTAAAAGTAACAAGCCCGGCGCTTTTTGGCTCTCGGGAGCGATTATTTTTCTGACCGGTCTGTTCCGTCCTTATGGCCTGGTATTCTTTTGTGCTTTTGTTGGCCTGTGGTGTCTGATTCGATTGAGCAAAAAACAATTGTCAAAACCTGAGTTTGTGAATTATTGCTATTGCTTGTGCCTGCCGACAATTGTGTTGATTTACAATGTGATTTTATTTAAATTCCATCCGGTTTTTCGATGGTGGGGTTTGCAAAACGGGGTTAAGACACCGAACTTAACCATCTTGGGTTTGGCCCTGGGATTACCATTCATTATGGCGCTGTTCGAAATTGTCAGGAGGGACTACAGTAAGCCGATTATCCGGTCGCATCAAGTGTTATATCTTTGGCTGGGCTTAATCTTTGTTCTGCTCTACAGTCACAGGATATTAAAATTCGCATTTCAATTGTCCCCCTTAATGACTGCTCCGATCTATCTGCTCGCCGGGGGAGTATTATTTAAGCGGGAAGACGCCTTTTCATCCCCGAAGCCTCTTGCTTTGTCAATACAGTCAGCAAAAGCCAAGCTTGTTATCTTTGGTTTGATCCTGGTATTTTCTTCGCTGACCAGCGTGTTCAGTCTTTTCACTATTAACAAAATAGCTGTTGCCGGTAACGCTTATCTGGAAAGCGATTGGCTTGAGGCCAGTTCCTGGATAAACAGGAACACTCCGAAGGAAGCCAGGTTTATCGCCAGTTTTTATAGTGGCAGTTACCTGACTCACTACACCAACAAGATCGTCTTTCTGGGGCATAACCATACTACGATAGATTTTAAAAACAAGCTTCGGCAGTTAAACCAATTCCTTTCCTGGAAAGACCCTGTCTTCAATTATCGGCTGCTTAAATCATGGCGGATTGATTATTACTGGGAAGACAGGTATTTGGCAAAGAGAATGCTTAAACCGAGAAAAGACCTCTCTTATCTTAAGGAAATATTTCGGAATCAAGCCGTTATCATCTACAGGATTTTATGATAATCAATACCGGTCAGCGAAATTCAAAAGCAAAGATGAAGGTGAAAAAACTTAAAAATCAAGGGTTTGAGAAATTATTTCATCTGAATTTCAAACAAATCAGAATGAACCTGACCCCGCCAGCTTGGCTACGGGGGGGGGCGGACAGGTTCGTATAGATTAGCGTTTTTAAATTCTTTCAGGTT
>JAJRWM010000182.1 GCA_024276815.1 bacterium | reverse complement strand
TGCGACTGGAAATCCCGGCTGGCGGATATAACCTTGAGATCAGCCGTAACAACTATGACAACCACCGCCAGAAAATTGAAGTTACAGCCAACGCCGTCATCGAACAGAAAATCACTTTATTATACGGAATTTCCGACGCGGGAGAGAAAGAATTGCTGGAACTGAGAAGTCTAAACGAGGAACGCCAGGGGAGAATCCCGCGAAAAAAGCAACGGCGGCTGAAGATGCTGGAAAAAATGAAAGAACGGCAGGAAAAACGGCAAAACAGGATGGCCAACGCCAAAGCGCCGAACGCCGAGGAAGTTACCAGCAAACTAAACGAGCTGAAAGAGAAATATCGGCAAGCCTGCCTGGAGAAAAAGATGGTCTTTATCCAAACGAAGGAAATCACGGAAAACGATCTGACGCTCACCGGGAAAGAACGGAATGAAGCGGAACAACGGCGAGGCTTTTGTATTGATCCTCAGGAAGTTACAGTCGTCGAATTTAAATCGTTTTTCCCTTCCTTTACCGCTTCGGGTTATTCTTTTGCAGATGATTTCCCGGCCACCCGCATTACTTTTGAACAGGCCGCCGGGTTTTGCGAGCATAACGGTAAGCGTCTTTGCCGGCGCGAGGAATGGACCCGGGCCTGTAAAGGCGCCAAAGGCAATAAATATTTTTATGGCAATGAATATGAGCCAAAACGCTGCCGCACCGGTCTGAAGCTGGCTGACGGTCCGGTCGCCGGCGGCAGCTTAAAAGACTGTACTAACGGTGACGGTCTTTTCGACATGAGCGGCAACGTCTGGGAATGGACTGATGACGTCTATTATCCCGGCACCAAGGGGGTTCGGGGCGGTTCCTGGGTTGACAAAGCGACGGCCTGCGAATACCTGGGGGCTGTTGATCCGGCGCTCCAGGATGATACTTTTGGTTTTCGCTGCTGCTCTGATTACCGGTTGGAGTGAATATGAAAATCAGACTGTTTCGGCCCGCCTTATTTTTATCTTTTTGCCTGATCGTCGGCAGCCTGTTAATTCCCCGGTCGGCGACAGCTCAGACTGTCTACAGGATTAACATTTCCGGCGTCATTGATCTTGGGATGGCCGAATATGTCAAGCGCGGGATCAGGGTTGCCGAGGCCGGTAACGCTGAAGCGGTTGTTTTACATATTAATACACCCGGTGGCCGGGTTGACGCCGCTGTTCAGATTTGCGACGCCTTGTTTACCACCCCCTTAAAGACTTTGTCTTTTATTGACAGCCAGGCCATCAGCGCCGGGGCGTTAATCGCCGTGTCCACGTCGAAAATCGGCATGACGGACTACGCGACCATTGGCGATATCGAGCCGAAGCCAACCAGCGAGAAAGCGGTGAGCTACATTAGCGGACGACTCAGAGCGGCCGCGGAAAAATACGGTCGGCCCGCTGACATTTTAGCGGCGATGGCTGATAAAGACATGGAAATTGAAGGCGTTACCGCCAAGGGTAAATTAGTGACCCTGACTACCGAGGAGGCGTTACGGTATAAAGTTGCCGAATACCAGGCCCGGAATCTTGACGATTTTCTCAAACTGGCCGGTTATCCTAAGCCCGAGGTCAAGGAAGTTACGATTACCTGGTCTGAAATATTGGTGAGAGCGATTACCCATCCTTTAATCAGCCCCATGCTGATGACCCTGGGCTTTTTGGGAATTTTCATTGAGATCCGGACGCCGGGCTTTGGTATTCCCGGGATTGGCGGATTAGCGTTTTTGGCCCTGTTTTTCGGCGGACATTTCCTGGCGGGCTTGGCCGGCTGGGAAGCTTTGCTGTGTTTCGTGGTCGGTCTGGCGCTGATCGCCATGGAAGTATTGGTTATTACCGGCTTCGGCGTGGTCGGGGTCGCGGGTATCGTTTCTGTTTTCGTCAGCTTGTTTCTGGCCTTGAGCGGCATCGGGAATATCCCGGCCCCCTTGATCAACTATCAGCGAGCCTGGAACGGTTTAAGTATATTTGCCGCGTTAACGATTATCCTGCTTTATTTTATAATAAAACGATTGCCGAAAACCGAGTTGTGGCATAAACTGGCGCTGACCGAGTCGCTGGCGACGGCCAATTCAGGTGAAGCCACAGGCAAGCTGAGAAAGCTCAACCTTGGCGACCAGGGAACCACCAGGACTCCCCTTAGGCCGGTTGGCAAGGCCTTGCTTAACGATAAACTGGTGGAGGTGGTTACTGAGGGCGAATTTATCGGAGAAGGAGAAAAAGTGCGGGTGCTTGAATTATCGGGCAACCGGGTGGTGGTCAAAAAAGATGAGTGAACTTCCGGTTTTAATTTATGTTTTTATTATGATAACGCTTGGCTTTGTCTCAATTTTTGTGGAATTCCTGCTAATCCCCGGCTTCACGATCTTCGGCTTGATCGGTTTCTTTTTGATTTTGGGCGGTATTTTCACGGCCGCCACCAAATTATCTCTTGTGCCGGCTCTGATTCTGGCGGTTTCGAGTTTAGCGGCGCTTCGCTTTATGCTTGCCGCGATACCCAATTCCAAAATGGCCAAACGGTTTGTTTTAAACGCCAGGCTGGAACCGTCCGGCAAGCAGGCCAACACGGTTGAAATCGGCGAGATTGGTAAAACCCTGACCCCGTTAAGACCCGCCGGCGCCGTTTTAGTCAACGGTAAAAGGTATGACGCTTTAAGCGAGGGGGACTTTATTCCGGCTGGCCGGGAAGTTGAAGTTGTCAGTAAATATCAACAACACATCATGGTAAAACTTAAGTCATGAGCAGAAGCAAAGCGCTCCGCGTTTCCGCACGAAGCCTGTCCGGGACGTGAACCGGTAAAAACGCAATCAAGCCTATCTTGTGTTGCCAAAAAAATTATTGAGAAGAGGCTTTCATGATCGAACTGCAACCTGATTCCGCGGTGTTAGTTATCATTGATCTGCAAGAAAGACTGCTCCCGGTTATTCCTGGGCGCGAAGAAATCATCGCTAACAACCTGAAATTAATCGAAAGTTTATCGCTTCTCGGCCTGCCCGTTGTTTTTACCGAGCAGTACCGGCGTCTTTTAGGTCCAACGGTTGGCCGGATAAAAGAAAAGTTGCAAGACTTAACTCCAACAGCTAAAATGTCTTTTAACTGTTGTCGGGAACCAGGCTTCCTGGCCGCTCTGGAGAGTTCGGGTAAAAAGCAGATCATTCTGACCGGCGTTGAGACCCATGTCTGCCTTTTGCAGACGGCTATTAATTTACAAAAACTGGGATTTCAGGTCTATCTGGCGGCTGACGCCGGCGGCTCGAGACATCAGCGGGACGAACTGCTGGCGCTGGCGATCATGCGGCAGGCGGGCGTAGTCGTGTGCAGTACGGAGATGATAATCTTCCAGCTTCTGCGAACCGCCGAGGCGGAGGAATACAAAAAAATCTTGAAAATAATTAAATGATTAACAGGAGGGTTGGATGAGTTACGAGACGATCAAAAAAATAATGATTTTCGGGTACCGCCTAATTTATCCGATTATGAAAAGACGCGTTCCGAATTCCGCTGGGAAGACATTCACGAGGAATTGGACTTCTTGCCGGGGGGCGGCTTGAACCTGGCTTATGAAGCCATCGACCGTCACCTGAAAACAGATAAGAAAGATAAAGTCGCCCTGATCTGGGACGGCAAGGGTAAGGTTGAGGAAAAATATACCTTCGCCGACCTTTCCCTGCTCACCAACCAGTTCGCCAACGTCCTGAACAGCCTCGGCGTGAGCAAAGGAGACCGGGTTTTCACCTATCTGGACCGGGTGCCGGAATTATATATCAGCATCATCGGGATCGTGAAAGCCGGAGCCGTGGTCGGCCCTTTGTTCTCGGCTTTTGGCACCGAGGCGATTAAAGACCGTTTGCTCGACAGCGGAGCTAAGGTATTGGTTACCTGTCCCGAACTTCTTCACAATGTTGACGCCGTTAAAGCTGACCTTCCCGCCCTGGAAAAGATCATTGTGGTCAACAAGCATAACGTACCCTACACTCCCAAAGAAAATGAGATTTCCTATGAACAGGCCATGAGCGAAGCCTCAACCGAATATGAAATATGCCAGACCACCAAGGAAGATTATTCGATCATGCACTATACTTCCGGCACGACCGGCAAACCCAAAGGCGCCGCCCATGTTCATGAAGCGATTGTCGGTCATTACGCCACCGCTAAATACGTTCTGGACCTGCACGCTGATGATATTTACTGGTGCACCGCCGATCCCGGCTGGGTTACCGGCACTTCCTACGGTATTTTTGGCCCTTGGTCGAACGGGGTGACCCAACTGGTCAGCGAACAGGGATTCGTCGTCAGTCACTGGTACGACTTGATCACCAAATACAGGGTAACTGTCTGGTATACCGCTCCCACGGCGATTCGTATGCTGATGAAATATGGCGAAAAGGAAGTTAAAAAACATGATTTAAGCTCGTTGCGATATATTAACAGTGTCGGCGAGCCGCTTAATCCCGAGGCGGTAACCTGGAGCAAGGATGTTTTCGGTATCGCCTTTCATGATAACTGGTGGCAGACGGAAACCGGCTGCATCCAGATCGCCAATTACCCGATCCAGGATATCAAGCCCGGCTCCATGGGGCGTCCCTTCCCGGGCGTCACGGCCGCCATTATGAACGATGATTTCAGCCAAGCGATGCCGTGCGGCGAAGAAGGTCACCTCTGCCTGAAATATCCCTGGCCTTCCATGTTTCGCACCTACTGGAACAAAAAAGAACTCTACGATTCCCGGTTCAAAAACGGTTGGTACATCACCGGGGACAAGGCCCGTCAGGATGCCGACGGTTACTTCCATTTTGTCGGCCGGGCTGATGACGTGATTAACGTGGCCGGGCACCTGGTCGGTCCCTTTGAGGTGGAAAGCGCGCTGGTGGAACACCCGGCGGTAGCTGAAGCCGGCGTCATCGGCGTACCCGATCCCCTCCGCATGGAAGTGGTCAAGGCCTTTGTCTCTTTGCGGGATGGTTTTGAAGCTTCTCCGCATCTGAAGCTGGAGATTAAAAAGTTTGTCACGGAAAAGCTGGACGCCAATTCCGCGCCCAAAGATATTGAAATCTTGCCGACCCTGCCTAAAACCCGCAGCGGCAAAATCATGCGGCGTTTATTGAAGGCCAGGGAGTTGGGTCTGCCTGAAGGCGACACCTCAACTCTGGAGGAATAAGTAATTGTTAACCAAAGACTTTTTTACCATAAAACCACACGAACACCCTGGATTGTTTAAAGAATCGGAAATGGTCTGGGATGTCCTGAAAAATATTAAGGAATACGTCAGGAACCAGGTTGCGCCCAATGTTTCCGCGTTAAGGTCGCAAGGCGAGTTCGTCCCCCAAACCTCTGTGCTCTACCGGGGAACAGTTATCACCGAAGGCTTCAAAATAGAAAACATAGCCGCCTCCAAAGGGGATTTAATTATCACTCAAAATGGGGAACGCTTAAACGGGGCTTCCCTGATCCGGCAGGGCGTGATTCTCGAAGATGAAGACATCCAGATTGGTGAAGGCGTCCTGATTGAAAGCGGCGCGTTGATTAAGGGAGCGGCTATCATCGGTAACGACACCGAAGTCCGCCAGGGCGCTTATCTGCGGGGGAGCTGTTTGGTGATGAGAAACTGCGTGGTCGGCCACGCTACCGAGATGAAGGACTCGGTCCTGCTCAGCGGCGCCAAGGCCGGTCATTTCGCCTATGTCGGCAACAGTATCCTCGGTCATGACGTTAACCTGGGAGCCGGCACCAAACTGGCCAACCTGAAGATGGTCGAACGAGGCATCAGCGTCATGTACCTGGGCAAAAGGTATGAAACCGGCCTGAAGAAGTTCGGCGCGATAATGAATGATAATGTGGAAACCGGCTGCAACTCGGTAACCAACCCGGGCACGGTCCTGGATAAGGGCTGCATAGTGTATCCCAATACCTACGTCAAAGCCGGCTACTATCCGCCCAAAACCCGTATTCTCATCTCACCCAGATCAATGGTAATAAAAAACTAAAAGCTTGATGAAGAAGCTTTGCGGGGGAACCTTGAGGTGTGCACCTCGTCCTATTAGCCTTTGGCATTTTTAATTCCGTTCGCAAACTGTGTTACTCACTTACTGGGACTGTTGTGAAATACAAATAAAGTTATCAATATATAGGTTTGATATGATGGGTGCATGAGACTGACAAGGAGCCCGCAAATGACTTTTATCCGCTACGACCTGGAGAAACTGGTGCGTCCAGACCACGTACTGCGCAATGTCAACAAGTACGCCGCCGGCCAACGTGCCGGACCATGTGGCATTGAAGTATGTGTGTCCGCGAGAGGGGATGGTGTTTGCTGACAGGGTTATTGTGCAAAGCTGGCGCAGGAGATATTAGGCCGCCAGCCTTTGCCCGGGGTGCTGGTAGT
>JAJRWM010000181.1 GCA_024276815.1 bacterium | reverse complement strand
TTTATCTCGTTCGCCTACCTGGCCAACCTGGAAAGCTACCAGATCAACGATGATGAAGGCGGCTACCTTTACGGCAGTTGGCGGATATACAACGGCGAGGTTCCCTACCGGGACTTTATGTCGCCGCAGATGCCGCTTTTTTTATATACCGGTAGCGCGCTGTTTGATTATTTTGAGCCGGGGATTTATGTCGCGCGGCTTTACTCCGTGCTGCTGACCCTGGTATCCGCCCTGTTCCTTTATTATATTGGCAAGGAAATCTTTGACTCTGACACCGGTTTGCTCGCCCTGGTGATCTTTTTGTCCAATTACCTGATTTTTCACCACTCCCGGATCTTTCGGGCGGATCCGATAATGGTGGCGCTTGACCTAGTCGCTCTCTACTTTTTGGTCAGGGGCGAAAAAAATGATAAATGGTATTCCTTTTTCATTGCCGGCCTGGCTTGGGGCATGGCGACTTCCTACAAACTTTTTGGCGTTTTCCCTCTCTTCGGGGTGGGCCTTTTTTGGCTTTACCAGTTATTGGTCGGGGATATCACTTTGGGAAAACTGTTAAAGAAATCATTCCTGACCGGCATAGGCTTGGCGATTGTCCCGTTTGGCACCCTGGGAGGGATCTATCTGCTGGTACCCGATCTTTATGAGTTCCTGATCGGCCACCATTTAAAACAGGGAAGGGGCTGGTCGGCTTCTCAAACCTTCACCAAGAGTGTGACCTTTGTCATAAAGTATATTATTCATAATCAGATCCTGACCGCGATGACGGCGCTGGGCATATATTCCGTAATAACGGATAGGCAAAGGGAGAAGTCCGATATCTCTTTGGTCCTGGCCTTTTTACCGGCCGGCGTGCTGCTGTTCTTTCTCCTGCCGCGATCCGGCTATAACCGCCACATGATGTTCCTGATACCGGTTTTTTCGTTATTAATGAGCCGGGGGCTTTTGCTGATGTTCTCCTGTCAGCGGGAACATTGGCGTTCCCTGGCGTTCGCTCTTTTCACGGTCTATTTTTTAACAAATCTTGGCCTTAACTGGCAGCGGGGCTTGGAGAAAGAGGACCGGACCCGGGAACTGGCCCGGATTATCCAGCGGTATGTCGAGCCGGATGAATACCTGGTCGCCGACTACGCCAGTTTGGCGTTTCACTCGCGCCGGCGGATGCCGCCCCTGATCAGCGGAACCTCGCGCGGCAGCATCACGGGCGGGCAGACCAGGGTTGAGGATTACCTGGAAAATATTGAAAAATACCAGGTTAAAATGGTTATCATGCAGAATGACGGTCACGGCACGATTCAAATGCTGCCCGGCGTTCAACGCCTGAAACAGTTATTAAAGGAAAAGTACCGGTTGCTCATACCTTCCTTCAAGCGGGAAAAAGAAACCTTTGATATCTACCTCAGACTTTCAGCCCCATGATACCGCGAAATCCCAAACCAACCAAACCGGCTCCCATGAGTAACAGAGTGGACGGTTCCGGTACCGTTGGATCATCCTGAACCGGTTTATCGGCAATAAGAATCCAACTAGAGGCAGAGTCTTGCACTCCAGGATAAAAATCAGTCATAATTGACGCGTAAGTATCTATAATTCCCGTTCCGGCAGACAAGGCAGTAAATTCAAACTCGACTAAAGTATAATACTCTACTCCAGTAGCAATAGGTTGGTCAGAATACCAACTGCCTGAACTATATGTCATGGCAACGTTTGGAGTGTAGCCAAAAGTTAACGTGATATTGTCAAGCACATCAAAGATCAGATTACCCATAGGATCATCTTTTCTTCCGCTGACACAAAGTTCAACCACCAAACCGAAGGTGTCACCTACGTAAACTCCATATGGATCAGCGCCGCCCTGGCCTAAACCGCTGAGGTAAGTGCCTATATGAGGCGGTCCTGCGATATGCTGATGCGGTCCCGCCCAGGCTGGCATCGTACAAAAGATAATACATGAGAAAACGCTTACTAACAGCAATCCTTTTTTAATATTCACTACAAGTTCCTCCCCCGGCAAATGTTTTCGCTCAATCAAATCAAACAGAAGTACAGCCCATCCTCTTACCCGGTCCGTTTTGCTCACAGGCGCAGCATCTATTACCTAAATCAGGTTGTAATTTGACACATAGATATTAACCGGTATAATTCTGTTTGTCAACATCATTCTGTATTTTTTCGTAACCCGTCAGTGAAGTGGGGGAACCAGTAATGTCATGCCAGCGTATGCAGGAATCCAGTGGATTCCCGTTGGCACGGGAATGACAAAGAAGGTCTTTTCCCCGGAAGACTGACGCCTTACCCTGCGCAATCGTTTCAATTTGACGTAACCCCTAATTCATGCTACTCTCTCCTTTAAATTTCACAGGAGCCGAACTATGAGTTATCTGAAAAAAACAGCTCACAATATCAAACGAATGCTTGATAATGATGAAACCTCCTCATTGACTATCGTTAATGAGATTTTCGCTAATATCAAAGAACGGGAGCCGCGGGTTGAGGCCTATATGAGCCTGATGGAAGAAGAGGCGGTTGGGGCAGCGAGAAAAATTGACGAAGCCCGCTCCCGGGGAGAAAAACTTGGCCCTCTGGCCGGCATCCCCATTGCCATCAAGGATGTCATGTGCGTCAAAGGTAAGCGCACAACCTGCTCTTCGCGCTTCCTGGAAAACTTTGTCGCCCCCTATGACGCCGGGGTGATTGATCGGCTGAAAGAAGCCGGCGTGATCTTGATCGGCAAAACCAACATGGACGAATTCGCCATGGGCTCGTCCACGGAGAATTCCTACTATAAAACCACCAAAAACCCCTGGGATTTAACCTGTATTCCCGGCGGTTCTTCGGGAGGCAGCGCGGCCGCGGTCGCCGCTTCGGAGACTGTTCTCGCCCTGGGTTCTGATACCGGCGGCTCGATCCGTCAGCCGGCCGCTCTTTGCGGTGTGGTGGGCATGAAGCCAACCTATGGGCGGGTGTCCCGTTACGGTCTGGTCGCTTTCGCTTCCAGCCTGGATCAAATCGGACCCTTTACCAAGGATGTCACCGACTGCGCCCTTTTATTAAACACAATCTGTGGATATGATAACAGGGATTCCACCTCGCTGGACCACGAGGTCCCGGACTTTACCGCTTCCCTGACTGGAGATGTCA
>JAJRWM010000180.1 GCA_024276815.1 bacterium | reverse complement strand
TGGTGAGAAAGCTAACCCTGAAAGCGGGTTGCCGCCCTGAAACGGTCGGCTAGAGTGAAGGAACTTTGCTTCAGGGTCATTGACCAATAGCCGGGCGGGTGTTATAATCTTTGAAAAACAGGAAACATTCATGGATTTAACTCTCTTTCATTCACAAATCGAGTTGGCTCTCGAAGAGGCTCAGGCTACCACTTCACCTGAAATAGATGAATTAACCGCTCAAGCCGGCGCCGGCGGGGGGCTGGACCTTCGGCAAGCGGCGAAACTTCTCCTGAAAGGCAAGACAAACTCTTTAATCGAACAGGCGATCAAGATAAAAGAAAAAAACTTTGGCCAGCGGGTAGCCCTTTTCGCTCCGCTGTATTTTACGAATATCTGCAAAAACAACTGTTTGTATTGCGGCTTCAGGTTCGATAACAAAAAACTGGTTCGCCGCCAACTGACCTTGCCCGAAATAAGAAAAGAGGCGAAAGCCCTGGCCCGGACCGGCCACCGCATCGTATTGCTGATTTGCGGGGAAAACCCGCATGATTCCCGCAAAGATTATTTAAGCGAGGTTATCAAAACTGTCCGGTCAACTCCGGGTATCGCCCGGGTGAACCTCGAAGTAGCTCCTTTAAGCGCGGACGAATACGCCCACCTCAAAGAAGCGGGGGCCGGCACTTATATTCTTTTCCAGGAAACCTACCATCCGCAGACTTACAAGACCATGCATCCCAGCGGGGCAAAAGCCAATTTTGAGAATCGTATTAACGCTCCGCTTAAAGCGGTTGAGGCCGGTTTTACCGAGGTGGGCCTGGGCATTTTACTGGGCCTGAGAAATTATCATTATGATTTTTTGGGGCTGGTCGCCCACGCCCGGGAAATAAAAGAACGTTTTGGCTTCTATCCTTCCAGTTTCTCTTTGCCCCGCTTAAAACCGGCGTTAGACGCGCCCCTGAAAACACCTCCGGCTCCCATCAGCGACCTTGAATTCCAGCGCCTTGCCGCTCTTTTAAGGCTGGTCTTTCCGGAAGCTGAGATAATCCTGACAACCAGGGAAGCCCCGCCACTAAGGGATACCATGATGCGTTCCGGGGTTTCCATGTTTTCGGCCGGCTCAAGGACTCATCCCGGAGGCTACAGTGAGGAAGCTGACCATGCGCCGAATAAAGAACAGTTTTCTTTGGATGATGTGCGCAGCCTGGACGAAATCGTTGGTAAGCTGGTCGATTCAGGCGAACTGCCTTCCTTCCAGGAAGCGGTTACTCCGTCTTTAGCCAGGCCGGTCTCCGCCCTGAATTACCAGAAGAACGCGCTCCTTTCGTTTTCCGAATACCTGACCGGGCACGCCTCGGCGCTGACCTGTAAAAAGGGAACCGCCTTGATTCGCCAGATCCTGCCCAAAATGAACGATGAACTGCTGAGCGGGGAAATTATCAGAAAGTTAGGTTAAACCGGTGGCAAATTGTTTGAAGGATTACTCTTGAATATGATAAAGTTTTAAATCAAGCACAGGAGAGTAGAAAATGGTTAGCTCGGATAACTCCAAATCGGATTTTGTCAGCATTCACGAAGCTTCATCCCTTTCCGGGGTCTCGATCTCGACTATTCGCCGCAGAATAAAAAACGGCCGGTTGCCCGCTAAAAAGGTGAAGGGCCGCTATGGCGAGGAATACCTTCTGGGAAAAGAGGATGTGAAAAATCTCAAAAGGGGCAAACCGATTGTTGCTAAAAGTAAATTGGCGAAAAAAAAACCGGCCATAAAAACGGGTCGCAAAACAAAAAGTCAAAGTATCAAGAGAGAAGTCACCGTTCCACAGTCTGAGAACGATGATTTTGGTAAAATAGCGACCTTGCAAAACCAGGAGATACAGCTCGTAGCTCAAAAAAGTTTTGATCGGGAAAAATTCCGGCAAAACTGGCGGGAACTGGGGCGTTTAATTGAGACTAAAATTACCGAGGGGCAAATGCAGGTCAACGAACTGCAGTACATCCTTCAGGAAAAGGAGCGGCTGCTGGCGCTCAAAGATAGCAGAATAAACAACCTGACCCTAGAGATTAAAGACCAGGCGGAGAATATCAAGCTCATACGCAAACAAAAAAGCTTGCTCAGGCATTTTTCCGAATACCTCCGTGGTCTGTTTTCCGATCCCGAATAGTTTTTTCCCACATGTCTTCCACCAAAAAGAACATCCTCTTTCTGCTGATAATTTCCGCTCTGTTCGCTGTTTTTGTCGTTAATTACCTGCAATGCCGGGACTTTCTTATCGATGATACCTATATCAGCCTGCGCTACGCGAGAAACCTCGTCAACGGCAAGGGGCTGGTGTTCAATCCCGGCGAAAGGGTCGAGGGTTATACCAATTTTTTATGGGTGCTTTTACTGGCCCTGTTTTATCAAGGCGGCCAGGTCTTCGTCACGTTAAAGATATTCAGCTTCCTTTGCGGCTTGTTCTCGTTACTATTGATTTATCTTCTGACTAACAAGCTATGCCACAATAAATCCTTAGCTCTCCTGGCGGTAGCTTTAACCTCGGCCAACATGTATTACGTGTACCATCTCGCCGAAGGTCTTGAAACGGGGCTTTTCTCCCTGCTTGTTCTGGCGGCAGCGCTGCTTTTCATCAGGGAAGAAGCGTCGGGCAATGATTTCCCGTATTCAGCGGTTCCCCTGGCCCTAACCTGTTTAACCAGGCCGGACGGGCTGACCTTGGTCGCGATCTTCGCCCTGCTGAAGTTTTTTCGGGCTATCAAAGAAAAGCGGCTCCGAAAAACCGATCTGGTCTGGTTGGCGGTTACAGCTTCAGTCGTCCTGATACATCTTGGCTGGCGCGTCAGTTACTATGGCGAGTGGTGGCCCAACAGTTATTACGCCAAGAAAATGGGGTTTCACCTGCTCCCCAAGGGCTGGGATACTTTGAAACAGCTCAATGTCTATATTGGCCTGGTCTGGTGTTCGCCTTTTATTATGCTGGCGTTAACGGAGAAGAAAAATCGGATTTCACACGTCTTGTTCTTTTTAATTATCATCAGCCGGCTTTTGTTTATCCTGTTTTCGGGCGGTTCCTGGGTAGGCATTAAAGGGCGGTTCTTTGTCCCGGCTTTCCCCTTTTTCGTCATCCTCTTCCTGGTGGGCGCTGACCGGCTCAGTCGTGCGCTCAGCCATTTTTCCCATAATAATCGTAAATGGTGGCGAAGCTTTTTCCTGCTTTTGTTCATTGTCCTGGCTAATTATAATATCGGCAATTCCTACCGGGAATCATTCAAGCTGATGGAGTTCTATACGAAGGGTTTAAAAAGCGCTCATATCAGCCTGGGCAAGTGGCTGAAAAGCAACGCGCTCCCCGGGGAGACGGTCGCCGTTCAGGACGCCGGCGCGCTGCCCTATTATTCCGAATTACCAACTATCGATATTCTAGGCCTGAATGACCGGGAAATCGCCAGGCTGCCCGGCAATTACTACCAGCGTTCCGTCGACCGGTATCTTTTCCGGGTTCGGCCAACCTATATCGTTTTAATCAGCGGGGATTATTATCAAATGAAACCGAAAACCAAAGTGGAAAACGAGATTTTTGTCAATCCAGAGTTCGCCGTCAACTATTATTTAATTAACCGGCATATCTTTAATCAAAGGTATGTTCTCTTCCTCTATAAAAGGAGAGCCAAAACAAATTAGAGCTTTTTGCGATCAGATGTAATTTATGAAATCGTCAAACCATCTAAAAGTTTTTGGAAAGGGGTCTGGGGAACAACCTTTTTACCAAAAAGGTTTCCCCCAGCAAGAATTTATACCTGGTTTGCTTTAGAAGCCGGTCAGGTAGCGGAAACCGATTTTGAGCAGGGTCGGGTAATGAAACATCATGCTGGTATAGTGAGCGTTCGCCAAAGGGCAAAAGCATTTACTTCTCTTGAGATTATTCCTGATTGCCTCGGCTCTGGGCGAAAACCATATTTGAGAAAAATCATAATTGTTTTCCCGGAGATTACCCATTTCCAGGGCCAGGATACAGCAGTTCCAGACATCGCCGACCGGGTCAATCTGAGCCGAACTAAAGGCCGAGAAGCAGGGTATTACCGGGTTCTCCCGGCTGAATTCCTTGGCCAGCAGAGCGTAATACTCTTTCCTGATCGCTTGCGTAAGCCGGGAAATACCCTTGAATTTATGTTTCGCCAGCTTGGCCGGCAATAACCGCAATACTCTGAGATACTCTTCATTGCCCGGCGAGATATCGCTGTCTAAAGTATGCAACTCGACTCTTTTTTCGGCGATTTCAGTGACGTAGGAATCAGGCCGCCAGCTTAGAAGATGATCCATCACCTGTTCGATATGGTCGATATTAAAACGTGAGACCACGGTATGCAGGCCGACGGTTAAATTATGATGACCCAATCCTTTTAAGCCCAAAAAAGTTTTTCGGGCTTTTTCATACGCACTCTTGACTCCGCGTATTTCATCGTCTTTTTCCGCTATGTCATCAACCGAAACATTTATCACCAGTTCGGTGCCAGGCGCCGACCGACAAATCCGGTCAACGCCCTCGATTATCCTGTCCGTCAGCAGGCCGTTGGTGGGAATGTTAATGATCTCCGGTCGCGTGATTTCAACGGCGGCCAAGACAATCCCAGCGATATCCTCCCTTAAAAACGGCTCGCCGCCGCTCATGGTCAACCATTCCGGAGCCTGTCCCAGCGAGTGGAAAATCTTACGATATTCCGCTAACGACAACTCCGCCCGCTTTTCGGTCCGCCAGATGTTGCAGGTCCGGCATCTCGAATTGCAGCGACCGGTCAGGCTGATGGTCAGGTTCAAGGGTAAGAGAGGCGGCCGCCCCCGATAATAAAAGGAGCGGTAGCCGGGAATTTTGCTTAATAATTTAATCATGATTTCAGATCTTTGGTCGTTGCCGCGACATCCCAGGAATAGGGGTTCTTTTTACGTATATAAAAATCATACCAGCCAAGGAAGCGTCCCACTATTTCCAGAGCCGCCGCCCCCATGACATAATACCAGACGCCGCCGTTTTCCCTGACTTCCTGAATCGCCAACTGCAAGCTCCGCACCCCGCTCATGGAACTGACTTCATAGCCCAGCGTCTTTTTAAGATGGATATGACCGCAGTAGATCCGCCGCCGCTGTAGCCAGAAGTCCCGAATCGTCGAAGCGCCCTTGTTATAGACAATCGCCTTGCCGGCATAAGCCGGAACGTAGCCCAGCTCCCGCACCTTACCCTCGATCCAGGCTTCATCGACAGCGGTGTCCGTGGGCAGGGCTTTAATCAGCGGCCGAAAGGCGATCAGTTCTCCCAGCTTGGGGTTTTCCAGGTTCAACCGGTGGTGCAGCCTCCAGAGGAAATGAACCGTGAATCCCAACAGCCCTTGATCCTCGTTTAACGGTACCGGATGGGCGCCGGTTATGCCAACCCGGGGATCATTGAATAACCGGCACAGTTCTTCAAAGGTCGATTTCGCCGGCCGGGTGTCGCCGCTTTCCACGATCAGGATTTCACCCTTGGCTACTTTTAAAAATTCGTTGATCGCCGAAGCCTTGCCCTTTTTCTCTTTCTGGACAATCAGCTTAATCCGCTGATCTTTTTTTTCGTATTCTTTGACGATCTCGTCCGTACCGTCGCTTGAGGCGCTGCTTACGACATAGATTTCAGTCAAACGAAATTGTGTCAGCTCCTGCTCCAGAACAGCTTCTAAAAGCGCCCCGATGTTGGCGACTTCATTATAAGCCATGATCCCCAGGCTGAGATTCATTTTAGAAGGACTCTCCTATCGGCATGTTGGCAAAAGCGTTCAGGGAAAGGTCGGACTTAAAGCCCCCCCGCAGACGGAAATAGCCCAGCGAAGCGATCATGGCGGCGTTGTCAGTGCAGTAGTGTCTTGACGGAAAGTAGAGCCGTCCGCCTGCTTCAGCAACCTGACGCTGTAGCCGCTCCCTTAGATACCGGTTGGCGATGACGCCGCCGCCCAGTACAACCACGCTCAGTTTTTCCTGACGTAAAGCCCCCCGGATTCTTTCCAGAAGAACGTCCACGGCGGTTTTCTGGAAGCTGGCGGCCAAATCAGCCGGATTGTAATCCGGCTCTTTGCGGGTGACATTCATGACCGCCGTTTTAAGTCCTGAAAAAGAGAAATCAAGCGGACAGCCGGTCTTGAAGCGCGGCCGGGGCAGTTGATAACGGGTCTCGTCACCCTCTTGCGCCAGCTTTTCCACGGCCGGGCCGCCGGGATAACCAAGCCCTAGCAGTTTGGCGACCTTGTCAAAAGCCTCGCCAACCGCGTCATCGCGGGTTTGCCCGATGATTTGATAGCTGTGATGATCGTCAACCCTGATTAACGAGGTGTGTCCGCCGCTGAAAACAGCTCCCAGAAAAGGAAAGGCTATTTCCTGATGCTCCAGATAATTAGCGTAAAGATGGCCTTCCAAATGGTTCACGCCGATTAATGGTTTGCGGAAAACATAGGAAAGCGCCTTGGCGGTCGAGACCCCGATTAACAGTGAACCCACCAGTCCCGGCCCGCTAGTCACAGCGATTCCGTCCACCTCTTCCAGGGTCACGTTAATCTCTTCCAGGGTGTTTTTCAGTAAAATATTGATCTTTAGTAAATGATTGCGCGAAGCTAACTCCGGCACCACTCCGCCATACTGGGCGTGGATCGGGATTTGCGAAAATATTTTGTTGACGCGTACTTCATGACCATCCCTGACAAGGGCGATAGCGGTTTCATCACATGAAGTCTCGATGCCGAGTATCAGCAAATTTTATACCTCATAAACTTAAAAAAACTCGGTAATGGGTACGAAGGTGACCCCTTTTTCAGCGAATACGGGCAACATTTCCCGGATCGCCGTCCTGGTCGATTCATGATAGATATGCCCGATTCCGATTGCCCGGCCCTGCTTGACAGCTTTAGCCATCAATTGCCGCAACTGTCCCTTAACATAACTGACCTCGTCCAGGTTATCAATAAAAATATCCCTGGTTAAGCAGGTTATGCCAATCTTTTCGGAGACTTCCCGGCAGACGGAATCTTTGATAACCAGGCTGTCAACAAAAAGAAGGTCTCGTTTTTTCAGTTCTCTTAATACTATTTCCATGACCCTGCGGTCCCGGGTCGCCAGAGAACCCATGTGACTGTTAACGCCGATCACGCCGGGGACCGACCGCAGGTCCTGGTCCAGCGTTTCAATTATCTCCCGCTCGCTCATCATGGTGGTGATTACGCCCGGACCAGGGTGTTTGCTGGTTTTAACCGGTTCCAGAGGCAGATGGAGGAAGGGGATAATGTTATTCTTAATCGCGTAATTTACGCTGAAAGTTGAAAAGTTAAGCTGAGGCAGAACAGCCGCGGCGAGGGGGATATCCAACTCCGATAAAAACCTGATATCTTCATTATTGCCGATATCATCAATAATTAACGCGACTTCCGGCCGGGTATCCGCTTCCGCTCCGCCAAGGAGTTGCCCCCGCGCCAGATAATGAGTAACCCGTTGCCCCAAGCCGGCTTTGAAGAAGAGAATTCTTTCATCACTCTTGTTGGTCAACCGGTTTTCCCGCACCCGGCCGCCGGCTTTCTCCACTGCTTTAACCAGCGCGAGCCGAATCCGGACGAGATCTAACCGGGGAGGAATTTTGAGCTGTTTTTCAAAGTAATACCAACGGTCTTCACCATCAGTTTTCTCTGAATTGTTAAAGGAAACAATCGCGGCGTCAGTTACCCCGTTATCAGCCAGGGCGTTATTAATCCGCTCTTCCAAGCTCAAACTTCCGGAGGTCAAACTGCGGGCGCCGCCCAGCCAGCCAGGCAACCGCCAGGCGGTCTTCCCGCCTTGAAGTTCTTTGAGGAGGAAAAGCGAGCCGATAAAAAGAATTACCAACAGAGCGATCAGTCCGTAAGTAAGCCGCCGGCCATCCGCCTGCTTCTTTTTCGCCATTCTTTAGTTGTCTGAAGTAACCGGGGCGGGCTGAGCCTGAGCGATGGAGTTGAGGTAATCCTGGTAAGCCCATTGCTTCTTGATGACTTTTACCGCGTGCTGAAGCTGGAGATCCTCGACCTTTTCCTT
>JAJRWM010000179.1 GCA_024276815.1 bacterium | reverse complement strand
TTGATGAGTATCTTGCATACCTTGAAGTTGCGGGGTTTTGATGTACGGGAACGCTTCAAAGCAACGCTGGATTCCCTGGCCGCCAACCCGCAGTCCGATGTTTACGACCTTCTTTTCTCCCCCGACACCAGCTAATCCCCCACTTCACTGACGCCTTACAGTGATTGCTATTTATATCTGGTATTTTTTTTCCCAGTTCGGTATAATAGTACCATATTGAGAGACCGCGGAACATCCTGTGTTTTTTAAACGTCTTTAATATTAACCAGTTACGATTTTTGGGTGTTCGGGCACAAAAACTGCATATCAAAAGGTGAAAGATTATCTTTAACTGGAAGGGATTTATAAATCATGAAAAAATTCGCTGTTCTGGCAATTGGTTGTTTATTGTTCTTCGCGTGTGTCAACGCTAGTTACGCGGTAACGATTATTGATCCGCCTACCTGGGCCGATCTTTCGATAAATATTACCGCTACCGGTTCCTACGACCTTTACCTGGCGACCACTACCGATAATTCCGACGGCTTCCTGTTAGGTGGCGATGGCGATTTCCTGACCGTTGATTTCTATGATATCCCCGGACTTGATATCTCAACCCAATATTACCTGAATGTTGTTTCCACTCTACCCGGCGGCGGTGAATGTCTCCTGGCCGAAGTCCACATTGGTCCTGATGTTATTTTGACCGATACTGCCAACTGGGCTGTAAGCGCCGTTGGTTTTGGCGTAAATATGGTGACCCCCACAACTTATGGAACCAACGGGGATCCTGATGATCCTACCCGCCCGTTCTTTACTGAAATCGCGCCGGACGCCTCCTATATCTGGACCGCTTCTCATACCGATGAAACCGTCTATTTAACCTGCGCTTTACCAACCAGTTCCGATCCGGCGATTCCTGAACCCATGACCATTATTTTGTTCAGCTCCGGTCTGGCCGGCGTTGCGTTTTCGACCCGCAAAAGCAAGCGTACCGCTTGACCATATTTCGCTTCGCGTCTTTTAATTCCGCTCCGTAGCGGCATGCGGCTATCTGAACACCTATGACCCAATTTTGAAAAAACTCCGGAGAAGTGCTCCGCGCTTCCCACGGAGCTTCGGCCGGCAAGCGAGCCGGTAACGTCAGGAAACTTTTCAGTACGGAAGCGAGCAATTCTTTGCGAGCGATTCTGGGGAGGCCGAAGGCAAGCTTCCTCAAGTCGCAGACTTGTTGCGAGCGTAATTAGATGTGCCAACGGCAAATATCCTCAGGCTGTAAGCCTGCTGTAAGCTTGTTCTCTTTCTTTGAGAAGATGGATGACGTGGGAGGGTTCGGTACATTTAATTATATCCTGGCGGAATTTGGCGTCCTTGAAAAAGGTGGCGACACTGGCCAGAGCGTTCAGGTATTGCTCATGAGCTGATTCGTTGGCGCCCAGCAGGATCATGATATTGACCGGTTTACCATCAAGCGCCCCATATTCGATGCCCTTCTTCGAGATGCCGATGCCAACAAAAATGCCGTCAATCGCATTAGTCCTGGCGTGAGGAATCGCTATACCGTCGCCAATCCCGGTGACTTCAATTTCTTCCCGCTCCAGAACTCTCTCAATCAACTCCTCGGCGTTCCTGATTTTGCGGGAGGAAGAAACGGCGCCGATTAATTCGCGAATCGCCTCTTCCTTGGTGCGGGAGGTCAGGTCCAGGACAACCCTCCTGGCGGATATCTGCTTTGACAGGGTCATCGGCCCAAAGTAATGAGCCTTGGTCAGTTCATCCCGCTCAACCTTGATTGTCTCAACTTCTTTTTTGATGTCGCCGATCTTTATTTTCAATTCTTTCAAGACTCTGACCAGTATCGACAAACCGGTTTCGAACTCTTCCTGGATGACTGAATCGGCGCCAAAATCATATAGTTCTTCCAGTTCCTTGCTGAAGCGTGAGCGGGCGATAATATAACAGTCAGGATTCACGCTCTTGACATTTTTGACGATGGCTTCTGAACTCATGGCGTCCGGAGTAGTGGCGACAACGATCCGGGCCTTCTCGATATTGACCTTTTTCAGCACTTCCGGAGAGGTGGCGTCGCCGTAATAGCAGTTGATACCCAGATTTTTCATCTTAATCACTGTCGCTGCGTTTAATTCCAAAGCCACAAAAGGAATCTTCTTGGCGTTCAGCACTCTGCCCAGCATAATCCCGATCGGCCCGTAACCGCAAATAACGATATGATTTTTCATTTGCGTACCGGCTGCCGTCAACTCCTGGTCATCTTTGCCTCGAAGCCACCTGTCCCAGAGAGGGAACTGACTCAAACCGGTTATCAACCGGGGCGACATCCTGATGATAAAAGGAGTAATCATCATGGTCAGCAAAGAAGCGGTGAGACTCAGGTTGTAAACATGTTCGCTTAAAAGATTATACTGGAGCCCCATCTTCACCAGGACAAAAGAAAAAGGTCCGATATGAGCCAGGCCGGCGCCAACCAGAATTGAAGTCTTCAGCGGATACTGGGCTAGCGAGGTCGCCAGGGTCGTTATCATGAATTTACCGATTAGTATAACAATGAGAAGGACAAGCACCTGGGCAGGATTATTGATTAAGAAGCGAGGATCAAGCAACATGCCGATCGAGACGAAAAAAATACAGATAAAGGTATCCTTGAAAGGCACCATGCCGGCCAGTATCTGGTAGTTGTACTCCGATTCGCTGACGATCAAGCCGGCGAAAAAAGCGCCCAGCGCCAAAGAAAGCCCAATCATATAGCTGATAACCGCCATCCCCAGGCAAAAGATTATCGTGCACAGCAAAAACAGCTCTTTCCCGCCTATCGAGGCAATCAAATATTGCGCCCGGGGAATTATTTTGCGGTTTAAAATAAAGAAAAAAAACAGGAAAGCAACGCCCTTCAACAGTGAAATCAGGATAGGCAGGTATATCTGACTGCCGCTGCCGCCCCCGCCTCAACTGGGAAAGATCGCGATCATCAGAATCGCGGCAATATCCTGCACAATCAGATAGGAAACCATGACCCGGCCATGATAGGAATCGACAAGCGCCAGGTCATTCAGAACCTTGATAACCAGCGCGGTACTGCTGAAGGCCAGGAGACTGCCGTATAAAAAGCCGTTAAACAGGTTGCCGTCATAAAAATAGTAAAAAGCCATCACCCCGATGATCGAGAGCGATACCTGGAACGCTCCGCCGAGCAACGCCTTGGCGCCCATGGTAATGATTCTTTTGGGCGGAAAGCTCAGGCCCAGGACGAACATGAAAAGGATGATACCGATATTGCTTAAAATATCGATTTGACTTGAAGCCTGAATCAGTCCCAGCCCATAAGGACCAATGAAGATTCCGCTCACCAGGTAGGCGACAATCAACGATTGATTGAAATAACGAAATACCAAACCGCTGAAAAAGGCCGCCATGAGGATAATGGCAATGTTCAATAATACTTGAGCGCTATTCATGGAAGTATTATGCCATTTTAACGCGCTGTCGCAAATTAAAACCTGTTAAAGCAAGGTGCGGTCAAGTGCAAATTTTGTTAGGGGGGACTTTCTTTTGCCTGTTTAGCGACGAGCTGTCTGAAAAAAGTTTGGCAACGGTCGGATAAGCAAGAAAAAGGAGGGACACATCAAAAGAGATATGTTTTGCTCACAAAGTCCCCGCTATATATTTGAAACAAAAAGAACAACCTCCCTCTAAAAACCGAGGCTGTTTTATTAAGTTTTCCGGTTAACTAAAAAACAGCACAAAGCGGATCAAGGCAATGATAATTTACCAGCAGACTGGTTGACAATATTTTATTTCAGCGATATATATCCAATATGATAAAAAGTGAAAAGCACAGTTTTGTCACTTACAGTTAATACTTGGCAAAGGTTGGCTTAAGATTATAAGTGCGTATTTAATTTAATGCTTAAGCAGAT
>JAJRWM010000178.1 GCA_024276815.1 bacterium | reverse complement strand
TTCAAGGACGAACCGACCGGGCTTTGCCAAAAATGTCACGCCAATCTGGCCGCCACCGTTAGCGAGAGACATCAAAAAATGTTCGACAAACCGGTCCCGCCCGGTTTCCCCCGGGACGGCTACCAGCTAAAATTAACGAACAAAAAACTCATTACCTGTTATACCTGCCATGAGCCTCACGGCGCGACCGAGGATTATTTATTGCGCGAGAACCCTGAATTTCTATGCGCTCTTTGTCATTCCGGCCACTGGTTAAAGGTTTTTGGCGAGAGACAACCATAAAGCCGCCCTGCCTGTTACCGCCGACCGAATGTCAAAATGGCAGGGCGGTTAAAAAACCTGAACCTCGCATGAACAAACGATTTTCACCAAACAGCTTTTTTTTCTTTCTTTTCAGCGTTGCCTTTTTGTCATTAAATATCTCTAATCTTTTGAATTAATACCTGTTAAAATAGTAAGGCATTTTCAGGCAAACAAAATAACTTATAGATACCAGCGAGTTACCTATTGTTGGCACGGTTTGTGCTTATTGAGGCAGGAAAGGTGATCTAATATGTCAAAAAAACAAAACTCGTTCTTCATCGCGTTGGTGATAATTGCCATCCATGTTTCTACAGCCTTATTAGCTGAAAACGTTTCAAAGATACCAAGGAATGGTAATAACATTAGCTCCGAAAAGAGCAACGCCGGGTTCGAGGCCGCAGAAGGACTTCAATTAAGCCAACTATTGCGATACGCCTACGAGCATAATCCGGCGATCCAGGCCGCCAAACAAAACTGGCAGGCTAAAATTGAACGTTACCCGCAAGCGATCTCCTGGCCCGACCCGACGCTGAGCTACAGCTACTTCCCCAGCCCCCTGGAAACCAAACTGGGACCGCAGCGTCACCGGGTCGCTCTCGCGCAAAAGATTCCCTATCCCGGTAAAACTCAATTAAAGGGCGCTATCACCGAGACCAAAATCCAGCAGGCCCGGCTGGAATATGAAAAAGTTGTCCGTAACGTCATGATATCCTTGCAGTCATCCTATTTTGAACTGGCCTATATCAAACGGGCGATTGAGATAACCCAACAGAACCAGGAAATAATCAACCAACTGGCTCAGCTCGGCGAAGCTGATTACGCCCAGGATATCACTTCCTTAAACGATGTCCTGAAAGCCCAGTCACAGACGGCCCAGCTAACCTATGATCTGGTTCTGTTGGCGGACCTGGCCGATACCGAGAAAACGAAGATAAATTCACTGCTGAACCGGGAACCGGAAGCTGAACTGGCCGCCCCTCAGTTTCCCGGCCGGCCGGGGGAATTACCATATCCGCTGGCTGATTTATACCAACTGGCCGAGAGTAACCGCCTGGAATTAAAACTGGCCGGACTTAAAATCAGCCAGGCTGAACGCACGGAAAAACTCAAACAGAAAGACAGCTATCCCGATTTCAAGCTCAGCCTGATGTATCTTGAAGTCGGGGAACCCGATCTGGATATGAAACCGGACAACGCCGGGAAGGACGCCTATGGTTTAAGCCTGGGGATCAACATTCCCTTTGGTCGTAAATACAAATCCATCAAAAGAGAAGCGCGGAGCAATGTTAATAAAATCCGTTTGAAGCGCCGGAATATCCTGAACCGGACGAACAGCCTGATAAAACAGGTCTACTTTAAATTAAATAACGCTCAAAGATTAATCAGCCTGTATCAAAACGCCCTGTTACCTCAGGCCAAGGATTCTTTGGACAAGGCGGAAACGCTGTACCGTGAGGGAGCGGGCAGTTACGCCGAACTGATTGAAACCCGAAGCGTCTGGCTTAACTTCAATCTGGCGGCGGCGCGGGCCAGGACTGATTACTATCTAGCGTTGTGCCAGCTTGAAAAGCTTACCGGAGTTAACCTCCTGAACCAGGCTGAGAATACTGAAACAGAGGAAACCTCGCCATGACTAACAAATCCTTGTCCGTTATTTTAACTTTAGCTGTGTTATTCCTGTCCAGCGCTCCGCTTTCCGCCACGTCTCCGGATAAATATGATGACTATCAAAAACAATTTGAAAACGCCGCGCCGCCGCCTTACTTTCAGAAGATCAAAGAGAGAAAACTGACAACGCCAGATGCCGAACATCAGGATAAAAACGCTGTTCATGATTCTCCGGCCCGTTTCAAAAAACGGGAGCAAAACGCCGGGGCAAGCGACTTCGTCCGGGAGTTCACGGCCCTGCCGGAAAGAACTGTCAGGTTAAATGAGGAAATAAGCGATGATCCGCTAAAAATCGAAAAACATCTTGAGAAAGAACTGGAACTCGATTTACTAACGGCCTTGAGCCTGGCCCGTAATCCCGGTTTGGCAACCGCTCTGGAGAAGAAAAAAGCCGCGCTTAATCAATATTCGCAGGCGGCCAACCTGCAGGAGATACTAAACCAGTACCTTGCTTTCGCGGAAGCTGTCAATACCCGTGTCGGCCCCCGTCAAACAGGCCTATGATTAACATGAATTATCCTTTCCCCGGGACGCTGACCCTGCGAGGCCGGATCATCGACCGGGAAATATCACTGGCTGACAACGCCTATTACCAAAAAGCCCGTGATTTAACCACCCGGGTAAAAACCAGTTATTATCAACTGGCATATCTGGAACATTCGGAAAACATCTCGAACAAGACCCTGGGGCTGTTGTCCTCCATGAAGGATATCTCCCAGGCTCTCTTTAAAACCGGGCGGGCGCAATTCAATGATGTCATCAACGTGCAGATGAAGATTGACAAGCAGAGAGAAAAGCTGGCCACTATCAACCAGAATAAGGAAATTATCAGGGACCGGCTCAGAAGGGATCTCAACCTGCCTGATAATATAGCGCTGGGCAAAACCGCGGAGTCAGAACCCGGGGCGGATATCCCGGCGGCAGTGGCGACAGA
This sequence comes from bacterium, assembly GCA_024276815.1. Lineage (GTDB taxonomy): Bacteria > JACRDZ01 > JAJRWM01 > JAJRWM01 > JAJRWM01 > JAJRWM01. The sequence continues at coordinate 3,197 of JAJRWM010000178.1, read as the reverse complement.
TGAAATAATAAATTTGGGACTGAAGAACAATCTGGAAATCAAGGCAATTCGAATAAAACTGGAAAAGATGAAATTGATGATAACCATGATGGAAAAAATGTTTTATCCTGATTTCGCCTCCCCCAACAGTTATTTTCAGAATCGTGAGAGCAAAATGATCGGCAGCGCCGCGAAAATGGCGACCTTTCCAACCAACAAAACGACCAAATCCGACCCTTGGTACGGCAAAAACAACGCCTACATCAGGGAACTGAAAGATAATTATCAGGCCCTGGAACTCAATTTAGCCGACCGGGAAATCTCGCTGCGGCAACAGATCAAACAAACCATCCAGGAAATTGATGAAGGAAGACGTAAACAAACGCTTTTTCAAGACGTCCTGATTCCCCAGGCGGACCAGGCCCTGGAAGTCAGCCAGTCAGGATATCAAACAGGTAAGGTAAGTTTCGCGGACCTGTTGATTACCTATAACCAGTGGCTGGAATATCAGCTCAACTATCATCTGGCGGTTAGAAACATCGCGCAAAAGACAACGAAACTGGAAAAACTCCTCAGTCTTAATATCAAAGTAATGGAGAAAAATAATGGAGAAAAACAATAAACGAATCATGGGAAATATCTCAGGTTACTGTTGGTTAATCATCCTGCTTGTTGTATCAGGCGCGTTTCTGATCAGCGGCTGCTCAAATTCTCAACCGGCGGTCAACCCAGAGAAACCACCGGCAAAATCCGCGCCCAGGGAAACCACTGTCGAGCGGCGTAAGTCCCCAAAAGTGTGGACCTGCCCGATGCACCCCGGCGTGAGAGTGACAGAAGCCGGTCAATGCCCCATCTGCGGTATGAACCTGGTGCAGGAAACACAATGCAGTCAGGCAAAAAGTGAAGGCTGCTGTCCCTGAAATTAAGACCTCGTCCAAGCTTGGAAGACACGCTTTGATTGAATGAAAATACTATAAGAAAGGAGGTGAAAACCAGTCACAAACGGGTAAGTTAACAGGGTAGGAACATTAAAAGAGGAGGTTGTTTTATTAATGAAAAGACATAAGTTACTAATAGCGCTTGGCGGGATGCTGGCCTTACTGGGTTTATTGGTTTTCAGCGGCTGTTGTCCTCTGAAGTACTGCAAAAAGGGGCAAAAAGCCGGTTGTCAAATGCACAAAAAACAATATTGCCCGCCTGATAAAGAATGTTATACCTGTCCCATGCATCCGGAAGAAATGAAAATGAAACCGGGCAAATGTTCCAAATGCAACATGGACCTGGTGCCCCATAAATGCGGCCCGACAAAAAAAGACGGCAAAAAACACATGATGAAAAAAGACGGTATGCCGCACAAAAACGGCCAAATGAAAAAAAAGGGAATGATGAAAAAAGACGGAATGGTGAAATAACACCAGGCCGCCTTTGATAAATTGTTCTTAATCAAGTATTGATATCTCGGAGAAGAGGAGTAGAAAATGTCAGAAAACAAAATGAAAGATTTAAAAACCAGGTTTCTCTCAGCTAAAAACCTGTTAAGAGGTTTGCTAATAATTTTAGCTCTGCTCTTCTTTTCCGGGTATCTGCGGTTTGGCAAACAGACAACGGAAATACCGGAAGTAAAGCAGGATATTGTCGCTGATAAAAAAAACAGCGGCGAGGAGGGCAAGATTATGTGGACCTGCTCCATGCACCCCTCAGTCCGGCTGGAAAAACCCGGCTCCTGCCCCATCTGCGGAATGGACCTGATTCCAATTCAAGTTTCCAACAGCGACGAAGCCGCCCGGCCCCGGTTGACCTTGTCCCCGGCCGCCAAAAAACTGGCCCAGATCAGAACAACCACTGTGAAAAGGAAACTGGTTACGGCAAAGATCCGCTTGGTGGGTAAAGTTGATTACCAGGAACCCCTGGTCTCCGACATCTCGGCCTGGGTGCCGGGCCGGATTGACGAACTGTTCGTCGATTACACCGGTATCAGCGTTAAAAAAGGAGATCACCTGGTATCTCTCTACAGCCCGGAACTCCTGACCGCCCAGGAGGAACTGCTGCAAGCCCTGAAAACACTTAACAGCGGCAACCAGGCTGTCGCCCCAACCGCCCGTTTAACCGTTGAGGCAACCAGAGAGAAGCTGCGGTTGTGGGGCTTAACGCCAAAACAAATAAAAGATATCGAAAAACAAAAGAAAGCCAGCGATCACCTGACCATCTATTCGCCCATCAGCGGAATTGTCATTAAGAAAAATGCCACCGCCGGCGCCTACGTGAAAACCGGAACCGTTATTTACACCGTCGCCGACCTGAGCGAAGTCTGGGTAAAACTGGACGCTTACGAATCAGACCTGCCCTTTTTAAGATATGCCCAGAAAGTTGAATTTACCACCGAAGCCAGCCCCGGCGAAACCTTCCGGGGACGAATCGCCTTTATTGACCCGATACTCGACCCGGTAACCAGAACCGTTAAAATACGTCTTAATATCAAGAATCGTAAAGGTAAACTCAAACCGGGCATGTTTGTCCGGGCATTGATCAAGGTTAAAATGGCTGAAGACGGCAAAATTGTCGATGCCCGGCTGGCGGATAAATGGATTTCGCCGATGCACCCTGAAATTATCAGGGATGAACCGGGGAACTGCCCCCGCTGCGGTATGCCGTTAGTCGAAGCGGAATCGCTGGGCTATGTCACTGATGACGAAGAATTTATCGAATCGCCCCTGGTAATCCCGGCTTCCGCGGTCCTGATTACCGGGAAACGGGCGGTTGTTTACGTAGACATTTCGGACGCTGATAAATCAATGTACGAGGGCCGGGAAGTTGTTTTAGGACCTAAAGCCGGCGATGAGTATATTGTTAAGTCCGGGCTGAAGAAAGGCGAGCAAGTAGTTACCAACGGCAACTTCAAAATTGACAGCGCCCTGCAGATACTGGCCAAACCCAGTATGATGCAACCGAAAGACAGTCGCGGACGAACCAGGTAAAGCATGGAGATCATCATACCTCCCACTAAAGATGGAGTAATTAATTATGGCGAATAAAAACAAAACCCCTTTGATCGATAAAATAATCAGGTTTTACCTGGAGGAAAAGCTGCTGGTCTTCATGCTGGTGCTTCTGATAATCGCCTGGGGCGTTATGGTCGCTCCCTTCGACTGGAACCTGGGGGGATTCCCTCGCGACCCGGTGCCGGTCGACGCAATACCCGATATTGGCGAGAACCAGCA
>JAJRWM010000016.1 GCA_024276815.1 bacterium | reverse complement strand
CCGCGGAGATATTCGATTTCCGTTCTTAATCTATCGTTTTCTTGCTGTTTCTCGAAACATGCTTCACAATACCCCATGTCCTGCTTATCGACTGCTCCCGGACATTACCTTAACCCCCTCCCCCAATAACTGACGCGTTCCATAAAAGATAACTTTGCTGTTTGAAAGCAGGTGAAAACATAGTATCATTATTCGGAATGGCGGGTATCAGAGCGGGAGTCTTACCCGGGCCAGACTCTCGCCGATGGTTTGATACGAGCCATAGCAAACGAAAGGGAAGTGATTTTGTTCGGTAAACTTAATCAAAAAGGAAAACTCTTTGAAGCCGGCGAGTTCCTGTTTCACGAAGGAGACGCTTCCGATGAACTCTATTTTATTATCGAGGGCGCCGTAGAGATCGTCAAGACCAGCGGTGAGGACGAAACGTCACTGGCGGTCTTCTGCAAAGGTGATATCTTCGGGGAAATGGCTTTCTTTGACCAGAAACCCCGCTCGGCGTCCGCCCGCCTGTTGACAGATTCCAACATCCTGGTAATCACCAAAGCCATGATGGATAACCAGTTGGATAAACTGCCAAGCTGGATAACTTCGCTTATCCGCATCATCATTAATCGTCTGCGGACGACCAATGAACGCCTGGCGACTTTCCTCTTAAAGGAGAAAACCAGCCAGACCGTAGCGACTTTGATTGATATCGCCAAAGCCTATGGTCAACAAAACGCGTCTGAGGTAAAGCTTAACCTGGGCCTGGCCCAGAAGTTCATGGCCAACAAGCTGGGCCTCTCCTTGGCTGAGGCGGAAACAAGCATAAACCGGTTGACCGACAAAAAATTAGTCAGAATCGGCGATGCTCACGCTAAAAAACAACTCCTGATCATCCCGGATATCAGCAAATTACAGGATTATGTTAATTATCTGGAGAAGAAAAATAAATTCACCAAGGAAAGCAACCCCAAGTTGGATGCTTTATTCTCTTCGGAAAAAGATTTACATCTATTGGACGTCATTCTGAGGGTTGTGAAAAAGATCGGGCAGCCACAGGGGCAGCGGCTGGTTGTCAATATTGATTCGCTACGGAAAGAACTGGGCGTAAAAGCCGGTGTTTTCACCAATTTCGAAGAGGTGTTCAACATCCTGGAAGAACTGGCGTTGATGGTCATGATCGAGGATGACGTTTACCTGGAAAAAGAGGCCCTGGAAAAAATAATAGATTACAGCTATCTGAAGAAAGAGTTTCAGGCCGATATTTATAATGAGGGAAAAGAAGAACCACCTTTGATGCCGACCAAAAAACCGGAATCCGCCGCCAGCCCCAAACAACCCCCACCGTCTCCACCACCTCCAATACCCGGCGGGGAAATTTACAAAGTAAGCAGGGTGGACCGGGAAAAGCTTGAACCTGGTATGATTCTGGCCAAACCGATTTTAAACAACACCGACAGGGTAATTCTTTTTGAAGAGGGTGTGAAACTGACCGCGGAGATCATCGGGCAGATAATGAAACTGCCCCACGTCTTTGAAGTGGAGATTAAAACCGACCATAAGCGTTATTGAAACGAAGCCCGCGGTAAGCGAAGCTGGGGATTATCAATTTTCAGAGCGGAGATGGCAATCGCGCTGTTGACTCAACTCCCCGGTTCTGCGGAACTTTCCTGATCGGCTTTTGTGAATACCGCCATGGCGTCTTCCACCGTTTTATAATATTCCAGAGAATATGAATTCAGCGAAATTTCCAGGCTCTTGGTAACATCGATAAGATAAAGCTTGATATCGCCCAGGCGGCTTTTTTGGTTTTCCCGCAAATCGGCCAGTATTTCCAGCAGGGTGTCGTCAATATCCTTGACGCGCGTCAGATCCAGAACGATGTTTTTGATATTCTTCTCAGCCAGAATTTTTATCGTTTCCTCAAAGCGGTTAATTGACCGGGGAGTATAGAAGGGCAGGATTACTACGGCGCCGTGTTTTCTCTGATAAAAACTCAACGGGCCAGACTTGTCCTGGAAGCGCTGTTCTTCTTTTTCAAAAAACGAGTCAATCCTGGCGATTAAATCACTCAGATCAGAAGCTTTTTTGATATAACCCGAAAGTTTCAGTTCATGCGCTTTTTTAATATCGCCAATGGAGGTTTCATAGGCGGTCAGCATGATTATCGGCGTGTCTTTTAGTTCCTCGTCCTCGCGGATTTTCTCGCAGAATTCGTAGCCGTCCATCAGCGGCATGGATCGATCGACAACTATCAGGTCGGGATAAATTTCCTTGGCTTTCACTACTCCAATAGGGCCGCTTGAGCAGGTAATAACTTCATAACCTGCTCTGCTCAGGTTAAAGGAAACCAGGCGGCGGACGAGTTCTTCATCATCTATTACCAGTATTTTATTTGCCATATTCTTTTAAGTAATTGTTTTTCCGGTAGATCGGCCGTTTTGAGTAATTTATTAAGTTTAACTTTCCTGTAAGTTCTTTCTCAGATGATAAATCAAGCGGGAATGGATATCATCGGAGACTTTAACCCGGGAAGCCGTGGCGTATGGTCGAATAAATTCGATGGTCTTCTTGAAAGTATTCCAAATAATCCTGCAGTAAGCGCATTTTTCAAGATGGAGTTTTATTTTCACGCTCAGAGATGATTCAATCTCCCCATCAAAGTATTGTGATAAACAGTCCAGAACATCTTCACAATTCATATCACCGTTACCTTCTGTCTCATTAATCGCTCCAACCGGACAAGCCTTCGCGCACTCGCCACAGCCGGTACAGGACTCCGTTATGGTATACCTATTGTCCCGGAGCGTTATTGCGCCAACCGCGCAAACTTCCTTGCAAACATTACATTTGGTACATTCCCAGCCAATACTGTACAACGATTAAATACCTTTATCAATAAACTCAACCAGGGCGTTCTTGGCCCGAGCGCCAACGCCCTGATCGATTTTCACTCCGTTTTTGAAAAGAATCATGGTCGGTATTCCCTGGACTCCGTATTCAGTCGGCTTCTGGCGATTTTCATCAACGTTTAACTTGGCGATTTTCAGTTTACCACTGTAAGCCGCGGCCAATTCATTTAAAATTGGTCCAACCATCTGACAAGGCCCGCACCAAGGCGCCCAAAAGTCCACCAGCACCGGAATATCCGACTGCAATACCTCACTGTCAAAGGTATCGTCGGTAATAGCGATCGTAGCGTCACCCATATTAAAACATCCCTTCTATTTTTTTAACAATTCACGAATTTTGTTTTCCATCTCAACTTCCGCTCCCCGCCCGTAACCTTTCATCTGATCGGCGATGTTTCCCGCTTTATCGATAAAGAAAGAATGGGGAATGGGGCTGATACCGTATTGTGACAGGATTTCAGAGCTGGCGATAGCTATGGGAAAGTTCAATCCCTGGTTATCGACGAATTTTTTAATTTCCTCCGGAGAGCGGTTGTTTTCCACGTTCATACCAACCACCAGCGCGCCCTGGTTTTTATATTTCTGATATATTCGCTCCAGATGGGGTAATTCCTTGAGGCAGGGCGGGCACCAACTGGCCCAGAAATTAAGCAGAACAACTTTACCCCTCAAAGCGCTCAACGAGAGCTGACGCCCATCCAGAGTAGTCACCGTAAAATCAGGCGCCCGGTTTTCAGCCCCTTTCTTCCGGGCCGCGGCGTTCACCTTGCCACTCTGTGATTTCTGGGCTTTGGTATTTTCGCAGGCAACCAGTAAAACCGATAACAGCGCAACGCACAAGACGAATTTAAGAATACTCCTGGATTTCATGACACCCCTTCCGCTTACTACTGAAGCGCTTAACGTTCATATGTAAGGCAAAACAAGAACCTCGGAAACCCCTTGTTTTCGCGATAAGACAATAATTGGGCGAACGTTAAATGCTCCAGTTCGCCAGCAAGCCCGGTTTCTCATCATCTCCAGGTTAGACACTCATCATTTCAAAAAGTTTCTGAGATTGTTCTTTTTTCCGATTCATTACGGTGAAAATGCCCGGCTATTATAGCTTACCGATCATCAGCAATGAAACAAATTTTCAACAAATAAATAACATCTGTTTGGAAAAGCGCGTAGCAACAAAATCAATATACGGAAGCGAATACCGGCGTGCTGACGCTGATTCAGCGCGGCGCCGCTGACAGATGTCAGTTTGAACCCTGAATAACCGCGGGGCCGTAAACCCGGGGCTTATGGCAGCCAACGACGCAACGTCCGCCTTTTTTATCTTTGAACTTGGTGTATTTAAAAGGATATTTATAGCGCCGGCCAAAAGGCACTTCGTTTCTTATTTGTTTTTCCTGGTCTCCACTATGTACGTCATGACAAGCTTTACAGTTACGTCCTTTTTTCTTGTTATTAACGTGCCGGGCGTGTAAATTTTCGTTATTGCGAATAAAGCCGGTTTTCGCGCCATATCTTTGAGCCAGGTTGCTGACCGTATCCTTATGGCATATCGCGCACAAAGCGTAAATCCCCTTTTTATAAGGTGGATAGAAACTTTTGGGGAAAGGCTTCACCAGGAAGAAATCATTATCCGAGCTATGGGGGTTATGGCATTTGACGCAAAGGCCTTCAGCCACCGGTTTGTGGACAACCGCTTTGTCGTCTTTACGGTCATGGCATTGATAGCACAGATCGCCGCCCTTAAAAATAAGTTGTTTGTCATTATCGCTGGCGTGGGGAGAATGGCAACTGGTACACTCTCCGTCCTCGACCGGCGGATGGACGTTTTTCTTGTCATTTTTGGCGTCGTGACATTCATAACAGAGCTTGGCGCCGTCCTCGATGGTCTCGATTTTGTCCTGAGGTTCGCCATGACAGCTTTCACAGTCCCGATCCTCAAACGGCGAATGCTGTACTGTGCGAATCAGCTTCTCATTGTCCGAGGCGTGCGGATTATGACAACTATAGCAATTAGCTTCGCCTAACGGATAGTTTTTGTGAGCGCTCTTAAGATCATCATCATCCAGATCATGACAGTCGGCGCAAAGTTCCGGCGCTTCAGCGGTCAGTTTCAGGGAGTTGCTTTCGCCGTGGTCTTCATGACAAGCCGAACAATCCTCATCCTCGACCGGCGGGTGAACAAATTCCTTCTGAAACCTCTGCCGGGCTTCTTTATGGCAGTCATAACATTCCTTATCCTCAGCGCGAACCATAACAGTTACCAGACAAGCCGAGATTATCAGCGTCGCCGTAACGCTAAATTTCAATCCAAAATACTTCATTTACTCCTCCTGCTAATCTATCGTTTTATAGATTATTTCGTTTATTGGGCGCCTTGTGGAACTACGTTGTTTTGCGGTGGGGTTTCCCAAAGCGATGACTGCCATGAGGCGGTAGGCGTCGGGCACGCTCAACAAGTTGTTGACGGCGTTTTCCTGGTTTAATATTTCACCGAGCCAGCAGGCGCCCAGTCCCAGCTCCTGAACGGTTAAGAGCATGTTCTGGATAAACGCGCCGACAGCCAGGATGTCTTTGGTTTCGTTATACCCTTTGCTTTCATCATAATAAACCGCCAAACAGACCCGGCAACCGGAGATAACCCGCCAATATTTCGTGCAACCAGCCAGTCCGGCGATTATTTCCCGGTTTTTTACGACCACCACTTTCCAGGGTTGATTGTTCAGCCCGCTTGGAGCCCAGCGACCGGCTTCGATTATTTTTAAAAGATCTGCTTCAGCGATAAGATCAGCGGTGAACTCACGCACGCTCCGACGGCTTTTTATCGCTTCAGTTATTTTTATCTCCATTACTCCGCATTGCCAATCCAGTTATCGTCAGCCATTCAAGGATAACGTTGGGGGTTTATAACAAGAACATTTCTCTTGTCAATTCATCTCAATTTCCAACCCTGTTTCCAGATCAAGGGATTTTTTTGACAAAATTAGTTTGTACTTTATCATTATTCGTTATTCTTGTAAAGGTAGAATTTCTTGTTTGTCCAGTAAAAGTAGAAATGTCCGCTTTTGGTAAAAGTAGAAATGTCCTGTTTTTAGAATCTACGCACATACTGTCTCCAGGGGTGAGAAGGAGAAGGTTTCCAGGGTGTTTTCTCCAGCAGTTTCTTTGG
>JAJRWM010000015.1 GCA_024276815.1 bacterium | reverse complement strand
TAATGTCTTAATTGGAGTTTGCCGGTTGCCCTGGTCTGACCTGGCAAATTTGCTTGAAATACTGAAAAATGATAAGCTATCATCTCGTAAACGAGGGCGGGGTATGGATATTTCAATTGTCATAATAAGTTACAATACCGCGGCTTTGCTGGATAATTGTCTCGAAAGTATCAAACGGCATACTCACGGCGTCACCTATGAGATAATCGTCATTGATAACGCGTCTGCTGATAACAGCAAATCACTGGTCGGGGAAAAACACCCGACTGTCCGCCTAATCGGAAACCGGGAAAACCGGGGTTTTTCCGCCGCCGCCAACCAGGGTATTACCAAGGCCCTCGGCGACTATGTCTTACTGCTCAATTCTGATACTTTGCTCAGAGATGACAGTTTAACCGCGATGGTAAAATTCATGAGAGAACATCCTGAAGTCGGCGGACTGAACCCTCGGTTGCTGAACGGGGACGGTACGCCCCAGGTGCCGGGCAGCTCTTTTTTAAACATTGAGCGGTGGCGGCTTAACAGAACTCACCCTCTGAAATGGGTAAGCGGAGCCGCCGCCCTGTTCCCGCGTAAGCTGTTGCTGGAAATCGGCCTGCTGGACGAACAGTTTTTCTTCTATAACGAAGACCTTGATCTCTCCCTGAGGATTCGTCGGGCCGGCTATTCGCTTTATTATTACCACGAGGCCGCGGTCATCCATCTGGGAGGCCAGAGCACGCGTCATATCAGCGGGGATGCCCTGTGGTATGGTTATCAGGGGGGATTTTATTATTGTCGGAAGCACTATGGCAAACTGGTCTACCTGATTTATAAAACCGCCGCGGTGACGGACCTGGGTGTCCGGATCGCTGTTTTGACCATCCTTTTCCCGGTTTTAGCCGGAGAAAAGACCAGGAGCCGGCTTACCGCCTATCAAAGGATTCTCAAGGACGCCCTGGGAGGCTTGATATGAAAAGACCACATTGCCTTCTTTTTGACTGCGACGGAGTTTTAGTCGATGTCTCGGCGTCTTATCGGGAAGTTATCAAGGAAACAGTTCAGGTGTATTTACGGGATTGCCTGAAAATACCTGATTGCGACCGCCCCCTGGTTACCGACAGGGACATTGAAAGTTTTAAACACGCCGGCGGCTACAACAACGACTGGGAACTGACCTATGGTCTGCTGGAAATGTTTCTCGAAGAGATTCCCCCCGTAAATATCGTTCCCCTGAAATTAAAGAACAACCTGCATATTATCAATTTTTTAGGCTTTGTTGGCCCGCGTTTAAAGATAACCGGCAACAAGCTGTTAGCCCGGAAAAACATAGCCGGTTTTCTGAAAAAACGGGCTGCAAAGAAAAAAAGTTCAGCCGCCGCGGCGCTGTTGTTTAACCGGGGCGACGTTTACGACACCAATCTAGTCAAGAGGCTTTTCCAGGAATACTACCTGGGCGCTGATAATTTCGCCAGTATCTATCACAGGCGCGCTCTTCTTTACAGCGGCGAGGGCTATATCAACCGTGAGGTTCCTTTTATCAACAAAACGGCTCTTGGCTCCCTGGCCGCTAAATTTACTTTAGGCGTAGTTACCGGCCGGCCCCGGACAGAGCTTGAGCTTACTCTTAAACGGTTTGATATTTCAGAATATTTTTCGATTCTGGTCGCCCATGAGGACATTGAAGAGAAGGAAAAAAATTATCACCGGGAAACCGGCAAGGAGATAAGTTTAGGCAAGCCGCACCCTTTCGGCCTGCTGACAGCGGTGGAAAGACTGGGCTTGAAAGAGGATCAACCGGCGGCCTACATCGGGGACTTGCCGGATGATATCAGGGCGGCCAACGCCGCCAAGGCTTGTCATCCCTTTATTTCAGTTGGCGTTTTGCAGGCGGCGTCAGATAATGATGAGGCGAGCCGGGAATTTACCGGACTCAAAGCCGATCATATTTTAGAAAATATCACCGAACTGGAAGAGCTTTTTAAGTGAACATGGAGCCTGGTCCTTCCCGGAACATTCCTTTCAGCCTGGTGATGCTCGTTCTCTTTATCAGTATCGCCATGACTTATTTTAACAGTATAAAAAGTCCTTTTTATTACGATGATATAAAATTCATACGGGAAAACGAAGGCCTGGCCCGGGCTGACAATATCAAGCATCTTTTTAATCGGGAAAAATATTTTGAACTTTTTGGCGAAAGGACTTACCGCCCGGTAACCACCGTTATTTATTTTGCCCTGAAATCCGCTTTCGGCAACCAGCCGGCGATGTGGCGTCTGTTCAACCTCGCTCTTCATTTTTTCAACTGCTCTCTGCTTTTTTTAATCCTGAGGCGTTTCAAGCTAGATGACTGGCTGGCGGCGTTAGCGGTAACTATTTTCGCCGTACACCCAATTCACACCGAAATATTCAACATCGTTTCCTATAACGAGGAACTGATTGGCGGATTGTTCTTCCTGCTGGCCTTCTACTGGTATTTCAAAGAGGGGGGAAGCTGGTTTTCCGGTTCGCTGGTCATGTATTTCCTCAGTTGTTTCGTCAAGGAAATATTCGTCCTGCTGCCCGTACTTTGTTTAGGCGCTTCTTTATTCCAGCAAGAGCAAGCGTTTAGCTGGAAACGTTTATTCAAAAAACAGGCCGGCTATTTGATCATAGCGTTCGTTTTTCTGTTCGTCACCTTTGTCGCGATGAAAAACCCGGGAATGGTTAGACCGGCCACCTATCCCGGGGGCAGTCTTTACACGGCGATGTTAACCTTTTTGGTGGTTTTGACCTATTATCTGAAATTATTTTTCTGGCCGGTCGGCCTTACGCCAATATATAATTTCCCAATATCGGCCAGCATCCTGGACTGGCCGGTAATATTCGCCCTGATCATAGTCGGCTCGCTGGTAGGTTTAATGATTTACGGCTTGGTCAAAAAGAAGAGTTACGCTTTCTGCCTTTTCTGGTTTTTTCTGTTTATCCTGCCCGCTTCCAACATCATCCCTTTTGGCGCTATTTTGGCCGAGCGTTATCTTTATATTCCCCTGATGGGCTTGACCCCCGGCAGTCTGCTGCTGGTTCAGTCCGCTCTTAAAACAAGAGGGATCAACGAGCGGCAGCCGATCCTTATTGCGGGCATGATATTTCTGACTATGTTAGGCGTATTAACCGTGAAGCGTAATCTGGTCTGGCACAACCCGGAAACTTTATGGCAAGACACCATCAAAAAAGCTCCCAATACTATTAAACCGCATGCGAATTTAGGTCTTTACTATTTTGAGCAGAAAGAATACGGGAAAGCAATCACAGAATACCTGGCAATAGAGAAAATAAAGAAGATACGGCCTCAAGATTATTATAATATGGGTAATATTTATTTAAAATTAGGTATGTTTGAGCAAGCAAGAAAATATTATGAAATTTCATTACGAGAGCGGCGAAACAATGTCAGTGATCTTACCAATGAGTTCAAGGTGGTCATGAATCTTGGCGTTGTTTATCTCAATCTCAAAGATTACGAGACGGCGCTTAAATATCTGGATTTAGCGAGGGCGCTACGTCCCGATTACGCCAACACTTATTATAATCTCAAACTGGTCTATGAAAAACTCGGGCTAACCAAGCAGGCCCAAAAAGCGGGGCAAGCTTACAGCTTGAGGAAGTAGGCCTTCGGCTCTTCTAACATCGCCTCGTAAAAGTACTCAGCTATCCTGAACGAGGATACGTTGATTTTCTTTTAATCGAAAGAATTCCTCGCAGCTTGCTGCGGGGATAGTCAATTTTAAAGAATTTCTTTATTTTAATCAGGTGCGAAGCATTAAGACAGGAAACTACCTGAAGGTAAGCGAACAACTGTTTGTGAACGAATCGATGTCGCAAAGCGATATTTACTCAAACTGTAAGTTTGAAAAAAGGGTTGCCCCCACACCCGCGAAAATGTAATAAAGTTTTAATTCCTCATGGATAATTGAATGACCCTGGGCGGTTAAGGTCTCAGCCGGCTTGTTAGATTAAGCGGATTAAGATAAAATACTTTATTCTTAAACACCAAAGGAGTAGTTTTATTATGGCAACGATTAGAGTGCGTTTCGCGCCCAGTCCTACCGGGCATCTGCATGTGGGCGGCGCTCGCACAGCTTTGTTCAACTGGTTATTCGCCCGCCAGAATAATGGCGTGCTGGTCCTGCGAATTGAAGATACCGACCTGGCCCGCTCGACTAAAGAGTCGGAAGAGGTTATGCTCAATGACTTGAAATGGCTGGGCCTGCATTGGGATGAAGGTCCGGATAAGGGCGGTGATTTTGGCCCCTATCGCCAAAGCGAAAGGCTGAGCATATATCGGGAATACGCTGATAAGCTCCTGGCTGAAGGCAAGGCTTACCACTGTTTTTGTACTGATGAAGAACTGGAAGCTCATCGGGAACAGCGCCGGGCCGAGCATCAGACTCCTCACTATTCCGGTAAATGCCGCCAGCTTTCGGACGCAGAAAAGGAAAAACTCAAAAGGGCCGGGCGGACGCCGGCGATCAGATTCAAGGCCTCAGCTGAAGACATAAATATCAAGGATCTGGTCCGGGGAAACGTTACCTTCCCGCAAGGCATGATCGGCGACTTTATCATCATGCGCAGTCAGGGCTATCCGATCTACAACTTTTGCGTGACGATAGATGACGCCCTGATGAAGATCTCACACGTGATCCGGGGCGAAGAACATCTCTCCAATACCCTGCGCCAGATTATGCTCTATAAAGCGCTGGGCTTCCCGTTACCGACCTTCGCTCATCTTTCGTTGATTTTAGCCGGCGACCGCAGCAAGCTGAGTAAACGTCACGGCCATTCGTCCCTGGGTCAGTTCGAGGATAAAGGTTACCTGCCGGAAGCGATGATTAACTATCTCGCCCTCCTGGGCTGGGCGCCCACCACTCTTTCCGGGGATGTGGAGGAGATGTTGAGCGTGGAAGAGATAACCAGGCAGTTTTCTCTGGAGAAGGTAAACAAAAGCCCGGCTGTCTTTGACCTGGATAAATTAAACTTTCTCAGCGGTCATTATATCCGTCGGCTTCCGCCCGAGAAAACGCTGGAACTGGCCCGCCCCTACCTTGAACAAGCCGGCCTGGTGGACGAAAATACCGATCAAGCCTGGCTTACTGAAGTAGTCATGGAATTACGGGGACATTTACACTGTTTCAGTGAAATTACTCAGCATACGGACGTGTTCTTTAAAAATGAGCTTAAGCCGGAGTCTGACGCCGAATGGGAAATGCTCAAAGCTCCGGGCGTGACTGATCTATTAAGCGGCCTTAAGGGCAAACTCAGCGGTTTAACGGCAATCTCGCCGGAAGAATTCTTTGCCTTGATTAAAGAACTGAAAAAAGAGTTTGGCGTGAAGGGCAAAGCGCTCTTCATGCCGGTTCGGATCGCTCTGAGCGGTCAGCAACACGGCCCGGACCTGGGCAAGCTGGTCTCCTTGGTCGGTCCGGCTAACTGCGTCAAGAGAATCGAGTCTGCTCTGCAGAATCTATAGAGCGCTACGACCAGCGAAAAAGTTTTTGTTAACAAATTTTAAAGTTTTCTGGAAGGGGGGCCGGGGAGAACATTTTTGTAAAAAAGGTTCTCCCCCCGGCCATCTCCTCTTCTAAATATCTTTTGACTTTAGTCTTTTATTTGATAGCTTCCAGCAGTTGTTTCTCGCTCTTGAAAACATTATTGAAGGGCGCCTCGTTTACCTGGTAAATCGCGTTAACGGCCGGCGTTTTCAGGTAGTAATGTTTCTTCTCTTTATCTTTGACTGCCGAAAAAGACCTGGTCTCGCCATTTTCAGTGACCAGCTCAAAATAATGAGTCGGCTGTTCCAACCCCAGTTCCCGTTCCCGGCCCGGATCAAGAATCTGGCTGGCCCGGAAGCTGTTTAAAGAATCCAACAGGCGGTCCAAATTGTTCAGGGGCACTTCCTTCCCGTTCAACTTCCACTTGACTTTACCCGCTTCTTTCCGGGACGTTTTCTCCTGGCCCTCCTTGGGCTTGGAAGTTTCAGCTTCCTTGACCAGCGTCCATTTAACACCCGGACTCTTGACGACGACCTTGGCGACCAAATCCCGCTGGGCCTTAATAGCCTGCTTGTCAGCCCAGCCGTTCTGATTTTTGGAGAAATCTTTTTCATCGCTTACGCCTAACAGTTGGCGAAGGTTGGCGTTAACCAGATAGACCGTATTTTCCCGGTCTTTCCTGACAAAACTGTTTCGATAGTCCAGGTTCTTGCCGATCAGCAGTGAAATTTCCGGTTTTTCAGTATCGTTAACAAAAATCCTCAGCTTCAAAGCCTGATTATCATTCAGTTCATAATCAGCCAGAAGCTCAGCTCTGCTGGAACGCTCTTCACCCATTATCCCACTCAGCTGACCAATTACCCGTTCGAGCTTCGGCAAATCAACCGGGACATCGTATAGCGAGGCGACCTGCCACTGCCCTTTCTTGTTGAGCAGGATAATCTTTTCATCAGCCTGTCTTTCAATCTCGATTTTCCGGACAGTCGCCGGACGAACGGTTTGCGGGATAATAACCCGCATTTGCGCTTCTTCGCTCATTTTCATTTCCGGCCCGTTGCCCTTTAAAATAACGATGGCTATTACCAGAACAGCCAATATTACTGCGAATGGAATTAACCTTTTGGGATTCATTTAGTTAGCGCCCCCTCCTTAAGACCTGTGAGTTAAAGTATAAGCGTTCCGCGCTTTACGGCGCAAGCCGGCGATAATCAGTCCTACGGCCGCGATTAAAATATTCACCAAGCCCAGGTTGACGAACTTCCAGAAATTCCGGGCGCCGCTGGAAGGTTTATCAATAGTGCGGTTAATCGGCTTTTTACTTCTGATACCGATCAGCTTATCCCCCAGGCTCAGAACATCGATACTGTTGAGATAAAAATCAACCACGCCCTGGGAAAGGAAGTTCTTGTTAAACATCCGGCCGCAGGCGACAATAATCAGCTTGCCCGGCGCCGGCTTCAACTCAGGAATTCCTTCCGCCTTTTTCTCCGCGGAACTTTCCTGAGACTTTTGGGCGGAAGGCCACTCAGGAGGCTTCTGCCCCTTGAAGGCGTCAGGAAACTGGCCGGTTATCAACAGCGCCAGCGGATACTGTTCGCCGCCACTCGCCGGCGGTTCCAGGTCGGCCTGCTCCAGGGTTCGGCGCGCCGGCCTGGTCCAGGCTTCCTTGGAAGTGGAGAAAAGCCTCGTAACCTTCAGCTTGTTGTCTTTTATTTTCTGTTCATCAATTTTTAACGCCGAGCCCCAAAGGTAGAAGATGTTGGACAGGCTGCTGGTAATGGAGACATCGGGATTCATGCTGGATTGATTAAGCATTATATGGGTCGGTAAATCCAGCGTTATGCCGCCGCCGAAAAGATTGGCCAGGGGATTGCTGGAAGTACGGATAGTGAGAGGCAAATGATTGATATCCATTAATATATCCTCGCGAATCGTTACGCCAAAGCTCAGCAAATCGTTAATTCGCGGATTGCGGTCGATCCGTGAAATAGACAACCGGTTGCCCCGTACGCTGTAGTCCCAGTTATAGGTTTGTACGGCGAGAAAAACTGATTTCCCCTCAACCAAGGCCCGGTTTATCTCCCATAATTGCCGGCGGTTAAGATTTTCCGGATCCACGATCACCAGGGTGTCCGAGTCTTGCGGCAGGGGCTGGTCCTGATCGAACTTCACCCGGTTTACCTCGTATTTTTCGATTCGCAGGACCTGTTGCAGCGGAGCATAGGGATCATCAGCGGTTGGTATCGGCATCCCCAATTGCCGGTAAAGGTTGGCCATCTGGGGGTCTACACGCACCGCGGACATGGGGGCGACCAACGCTACTTTGGGACTTTGGTCGCGGTTTAATTTATAAATGATGTTCAGCAGTTTGTATTCCAGTTCACTGACGTTATTCGGCACAATGTTGGGAATAATCTCCTCCGGCTTGTCCTTGTAAGCCACGCCGAGAGAAGAATAAACCAGTTGGGTTGTCATTTGATCTTCCCGTAAAGCCTGGACCGAGAATGGACGAACTCCTTTTTCTATCAGGCTTTTCTCCAGTGATTCGTCCTTTTCATCCTTTTGCTCATCTTTTTCCCGGGGAGCGGGACCTAAAACATTGGACGCCTCCATGTGCACCACCCGGTAATTGAGCGCGCCGCCGCTGGCCAGCCGAAGGTCCTTGAGCTTATCGACAATATCCTGTTCCATCCGCTTCATTTCAGTGGGCATCTTGTCCTTCGGGGTAATATACAGCTTCACCTAAACCGGCGCTTTCAGGGAGGCCAGGATATCCTTGGAGGCCTCCGAAATGGTGAAAATCTTGTTCTCTGTCAGGTCGAAACGGCCCAGGCTGCGGTCGGCTAACAACCAGTTGAACAACAGGCCGATTACCAGGCTCATAATGACCGCCGCGTTAAAAATCATCTGGGCGCCCGGCCGCCGCCGTCTTTCCAGGGACAAGCCGTTCAGTACCAGGAAAATAACAATCCAGACCAGGAAGAACAGGATATCGCCCAGTTCAATGACGCCGCGGCCAAAAGCCTCGAAATGACCGGTAACCCCGGCGACAACTGAAAGGAAGCTGCCCAAGCCGGTCAGAACGCTGTCAAAATAGGCGGCGAAAAAATCCGTACCAATCAGGAACAAGCCAAAACACAACATCAGCGTCACCACAAACGCAACTACCTGGTCTTTGCTAAGCCCGGAAATAAACAAGCCCAGGCTGAGGAAGAAAGCGCCTAACAACACGGCTCCCAGGTAAGCGCTGAAGATGGTCCCTAGATCCGGATTGCCCAGAGAAACGAGCATCAGGGGAATGGTCCCGGTGCCGATCAGGGCCAGACAGTAAAAAGCCAGGCTGGCGAAGAACTTGCCCAAAACCAGTTCCAGGGGACGCATGGGAAAAGTCAGCAGCATTTCCAGGGTATTGGCCTTGCGTTCTTCCGCCCATTGGCGCATGGTGATCGCCGGCATAAAGACACAGAGAAAAATCGGCAAAACGCTGAAGAAGGAGCGCATGTCAGCCCTGGGAAAGGTGAAAAACGGCGTGATATAGAGACCGACGCTGACCAGCAGGAAAACCACCAGGTAGATGTAGCCCATGGCGGTCTCAAAATAGGAAAAGAATTCTTTTTTAAAGATGGTCCAGGTGTTTTTTATCATCAGGCTACTCCCTTCTCGGATTCCGTCAGGGCCAGGAAAGTCTCTTCCAGGGTGAAGGGATGATATTTGAATTCATGTATTTCCCATTTTTTCTCCCAGATAGTGTGCCCGATTACCGGCAACAGGTCAACCTGGTAACCGGTCTCGATCAGCAAGCTGAGGAAATCATCATGAGCGTTGTTAATATCAATCGAGATCACGCCTTCCTGGGCTTCAATGAGTTTTAAAAGCTCATCCTTGGGCGCTTTGACGGTGAGATGGATTCTCTGGTTGGCGCCGGCCTGCCGTCGTAGCTGTTCAGTTGTGCCATCGCCAATAATCCGCCCGCGGCTGATAATAATAATTCGGTCGGCTATCGCCTCGGCTTCCTGCAAGATATGGGTGGAGAGGATTATTGTTTTACCGGCGGCCAGTTGCCGGATCAAATGCCTGATTTCCAATATTTGATGAGGGTCAAGACCTGAGGTCGGCTCATCCAGGATTATTATCTCGGGGTCGTGAAGCAAAGCCTGGGCCAGGGCCGCCCGCTGCTTGTACCCCTTGGACAACTCATTGATCAGCAAACGATAAACGCTTCGCAGACCGCAATGCTCAACAACCCACTCGATACGTTCTTTCAGTTTCTCCCGGCCCAGCCCCCGCGCCTGCCCCACAAAACGCAAATAATCTTTGACTTCCATTTCCATGTACAGGGGCAAGACTTCCGGCAGGTAGCCAACCGCTCTTCTGACTTCGAGAGGATTTTCCCTGATGTCAAAATTATTAACCAGCGCGGTTCCCGAGGTGGGGTATAAAAAAGTCGTAAGTATTTTCATGGCGGTGGACTTACCCGCCCCGTTCGGTACCAACAGTCCGACAACTTCACCTTTACGCACTTCAAACGACGCGTCGTTAAGGGCGACGACCGGACCATAATGCATTGTCAAATGGTCTGTCTTGATCAAGACAATTCCTCCTTAAATTTTAACGGATTAAACGCTGACTAGAGCATTTCTATCACACATAACGTTTTTTGCCGCAAGGCCATAGAGCGTTTTACGACCATTTACGCGGAACCCCCTGCTCGCCTCACTTCCCTGTCATACAAAGCATACTCGGGAATGACATTGAAAAAAGCATCATACACCTGATCGTATTTGAGCTAGCTTACCTGTCGTTCAATATGCAGTTTTTATGCCAACCCTTCCCAACCAGCGGGCACGCAGTGTTAGCGACAAAACCCAATATCGTTAGCGCCAATTTGGCGCCGCTATCAACCGTACCCCGGAGTGCCGCCAACCCAGGAACCGGCATCAAATCCTGAGAAACCAAGCAGTTACCAGCGTCAGGGCCGCCAAAGAGCGCTTTCTTCAGCCCGCTCCGGTTAACGCCAAATTGGCAGGGAGCTGCCTGATAAGAGTAAACACAACCGGTTCCGTGATGGCAAACAAAGCCAACTGGCAGCCGGCGGCTGAGTTCGTGAATCCAGGACCTTCTAATTATCTATCGAGCAACACTGTTTGTGAACGGTATGGGGAGCCGCGGACCGCTGAAACAGCGGTCCGCGGGTGATGGTGTTTTGAGGACATTCCTTAACGCAAATTCCGCAGGAAGTACATTTTTCATAAAGAGTACGGGCCAGGCTATCTTTTAATTCAATCGCCTCAAAAGGACAAATCTTGACACAGCGGCCGCAACCAATACAGCCCGGCTGACAATATTTTTTGACAACACCGCCTTTATCGGTTGAACGACAGCGAATATCAACAGCGTGTTCGGCTTCCGTTACGATAATAACAGACCGGGGACATTCCCCGGCGCATAACCCGCACCCCGTGCATTTAGAGATGTTTATTTCCGGCAAACCGTTTTCATTCATGTGGATAGCGTCAAAGGGACAAACGACAGCGCAGCTACCCTGTCCCAAACAGCCAAAAGGACAGGCGTTATCTCCGCCGGCGGTCTGGTTGAGCACATGACAACTGGACACTCCCTGGTATTCGAACTTACGAACAGTCTCCGCGTTGCCGCCCTGACACAAAACACGGGCGCTCAACTTCCTGGTGGCTTCCGGCTCAACTCCCAGGGTCAAAGCAACCTCGACCGAGGTCCGCGCTCCACCCGGAATACAAAGGTTTGTTTTGGCGTTTTCAGTTACGACCGCTTCAGCGTAGGCGTTGCAGCCGGTAAAACCGCAGGCGCCGCAGTTAATCCCGGGCAGAACATCCCTGACTTTCTCAATCAGAGGATCCACCTTCACCGACAATTTGATTGAAGCGTAAGCCAGGCCCAGACCAACAGTAACACCCAAACCGCCCAGAGCGACGACAGAAGAAACCAGCGTATTCATTATTTCCCTTCTTTACAGACCGCTGAAACCGAAAAACGCCAGGGATAAAAGAGTCGCTGTAATAAACGCGATTGGTATACCCCGCAGCGGCTGAGGAATATCGGCGTAATTAATGCGTTCCCGCAAACCGGCCATTAATAACAACGCCAAGGAAAAACCAATCCCGGCGGCGAAGCCGTGAACAGTGCTCTCGACCAGACTGTAGCCCTCCTGTTCGTTTAACAGAGCGACCCCCAGAATAGCGCAATTGGTGGTGATCAGCGGCAGATAAATACCCAGGGCTTGATACAGCGTCGGGCTGGTCTTCTGGACAATCATCTCCACCAGTTGCACCAGGGCGGCGATTACCAGGATAAAGGTAACGGTTTGCAGGTAGGTAATTCCCAAAGCGACCAGCAAAAACCGGTTGATCGTCCAGGTCGCGATCGAAGCCAGGGTCATGACAAAGGTAACCGCCATGCCCATGCCGAGGGCGGACTCAGTATCCTTGGAGACGCCGATAAAGGGGCAAATCCCCAGGAAACGGCTTAAGACAAAGTTGTTAACGAGTATCGCGCTGATGGCGATAGAAACCAGCGAGCCAAACCCCATATCCGCTATCCTTTATTACTCAAATAATTAAAAAATCCGATCAAAAGCCCCAAGGTCAAAAAACCGCCCGGCGGCAGCACCATTATCAGGACCGGCTGAAAGTTTGCTCCGAAGAGAGGCACGCCCAAAATTGTGCCGGCGCCGATCAGTTCCCGGATAAAACCCAGCAAGCTCAAGGAAAGAGTAAAGCCGATCCCCATGCCCAAGGCGTCAACAATGGAGGGCAGGATACCATTTTTGCTGGCAAAAGCTTCCGCCCTGCCCAAGATTATACAGTTCACCACTATCAGGGGAATGAATATCCCCAGTTCCTGATGTAGTTCGGGGGTAAAGCCGGCCATTACCAGGTCGACAACCGTCACAAAGGCGGCGATGACTACGATATAAGCCGGTATTCTGATTTTAGCCGGGATTAAATTGCGAATAGAGGAAATCATGATATTGGAACATAAAAGCACGGCCAGGGTCGCTAAGCCCATCCCCAGTCCATTAATTAGAGATGAAGTGACAGCCAGGGTCGGACACATCCCCAGAATTAAACGGAAAGTGGGGTTTTCCTCAAAAATACCTTTAAAAAACTCTTTTTTCAGATCGCTCATTTTGTCTCATCGGCCTGGGATATTTCCAACAACACCTGCCTGACGCCATTCGTCACAGCGGTGGAAGATATCGTGGCGCCGGTTATGGCCTCGATTTTTTCCTCTGTCGGTTGCTTCACTACTTCAAGATCCGCCAACTCCTTTTTCAGGAATTGTTGCAGAAACCAGGGCTTATCCTCGCCAAACCTGATCTGGCCAATCCGCGCGCCCAGCCCCGGGGTCTCGGAATGGGAAAGCACTTTAACTCCGCAAACGCTCTCATCATTCGCGATGCCGACCATCAAGTCTATTTTACCGCCGTAACCTTTAACAGAGACTTCTTTAGCGTAACAAATAACCGCGCCTTCCATCAGCCCCTCGTAGTAACTTCCCAGCTTTTCATCCTCGACTTTTCTTGACGATTCGGCGTCCGGCATCACCTCTTTAAGGGCGCGCTCCCGGGCCAGCCTTTTCTGCTCGACAATCTTGGGCCAGGCGACCTCGTATACCGCGCCCAGAGCAAGACCGGCCACGACGCTGACCACTAAAAGGACGAAGCCCATTTTAAAGAGTTCTTTTATCATGATCCCGCCGGCACCCCAAATTTCCTGGGCTGGGTATAACGGTCAATTAAAGGGGCGGTTCCATTCATCAATAATATTGAGTAGGAGACACCCTCCGGATAACCGCCCCAAATTCTGATGACCGCGGTCAGCAAGCCGCATCCCAGCCCGAAAACTATTTTGCCCCTGGAAGTCATGGGACTGGTCACCATATCGGTGGCCATGAAAAAAGCTCCCAGGACCAGGCCGCCGCTTAACAGATGGACCAAGGGCTGACCGGTGAAAACTTGCGGGCCGCCAAAAATCCAGCCGAAAAGCATGACCACGCCAATGAAGGGGATGGGAATTCGCCAGTCAATCAATTTCATGGCGTAAAGCATCGCGGCTCCGACTAATAATAACAAAACGGAGGTCTCGCCGATACTGCCGCCCATCCGACCAATAAAAAACTGGGCGATGTTTGGCCAGCTACCAACCTCCAGGGCCGCCTTAACGCGTTCGGGACCGGCCCCGACCGCTAAAGCGCTCTTTAAGGTTCCCAGCGGAGTAGCGCTGGTCAGAGCGTCCGCGCCAAATTCCGGAGTGAGATATTTCGTGGTCATTAATACCGGCCAGCTGGCTAAGAGAAAAGCGCGGCCCACCAACGCCGGATTGAATAAATTGTGTCCCAGACCGCCAAAAGCCTGTTTACCGATGCCAATAGCGACCAGGCCGCCGACCGCCGGCAGCCACCAGGGTATGCCCGGCGGCAGACAAAAAGCGAGCAGGATGCCGGTAATTACCGCGCTGCCGTCGAACAAGGAGATTTTTTTACCACGCACATTTTGAATAACAGCTTCAGTGATCATACAGGAGATGACACTGATAGAAGTTATCTTTAACGCCGCCCAGCCAAAGAAATAAACGCTGCCCAGCAGCGCCGGCAACAGCGACAGGACAACCAGCCACATGATCCGGGCGGTATTCTGACTATCTCTTAAATGTGGTGAGGAAGATACCAGCAAGCTGTTTTGCATAGAGCGAATTGTAGCATAGGAAAGATTATTTTTCCAGAAACTGTTTTTGTTTTAGTTGTCAGCCGGAGAAGAGGGACAATCGCGAATTCAAAAAATTGAACCATTCCGCCAAAATATACTTACCTTGAAGTTTACGGTTCGATTTAATATAATGGCCATAAGATGGCCAACGGTGAGGAAAAAACAGAGCGCATTGATTATATCCTGGAAATCAAGGGGCTGGAAAAAGACTTTGGCGGGATTAAAGCTGTTCGCGACTGCACGCTAAGCGTTAAGAGAGGAACGATAACCGGCATCATCGGTCCCAATGGCGCCGGTAAAACATCTTTGTTTAACCTGATCTCCGGATTTTATCAACCGGACAAGGGCGAAATCTGGTTTAATTCAGAGCGCATTGACTCGCTAAAACCTCACCAAATATGTCAGCGGCGGCTGATGAGAACGTTTCAGATTGCCAGGGAACTGCAAAAAATGACCGTTATGGAAAACCTGACGCTGATTCCCCATAACCAGTTAGGCGAAAACCTGGTCAACATCTGGTTGCCGCCGGGCGCCATCAGGGAACAGGAAAAAGAAATAAGGGAAAAAGCTTTTGAGGTGCTTAATTTCATTGAAATCTTCCACCTCAAAGACGAATACGCGGGCAACCTCTCGGTGGGTCAGAAAACACTACTGGAAATCGCCCGCACCATGATGGCCGACCCGGAGATGATTTTGCTGGACGAGCCTGGGGCCGGCGTAAACAAAAGCCTGATGAAAAAACTGGTCGCGGACATCAGGAAACTGAACCTGACCGGCAAAACCTTTCTCTTGATAGAACACGATATGGATTTGGTCATGAACCTGTGCAATCCCATAATTGTCATGACTGAAGGCTCCAAATTGATGGAAGGCAGCGCGCACGAGATCAAAAAAGACAAGAGAGTTTTGGAAGCGTACCTCGGAGTATAGAATTCATGCCCATCTTACAGGTCAGTGATTTAGTCTCCGGCTATGGAAAGATCAACATCCTGAAGGGTGCTTCGCTACAGGTTGGGGAAAATGAGATAGTCTCGGTCATCGGTCCCAACGGCGCCGGCAAGTCAACTTTGATGAAATCTGTTTTCGGCCTGGTGGAGATAGCGTCCGGTTCGATTGTTTACAGAGATGAGAAGATCACCGGACTGCCGCCCCGTAAGCTGGTCCGCCTGGGCTTGGGATTCGTGCCGCAGAACAGGAACGTCTTCCCCGATCTCACCCTGGCTGAAAATCTCGCCATGGGCGCCTTTAGCCAAAACGGACGCGACGGGTTCGCTCTCGCGAAAATATCTCAAGCTCTTCCGTTTCTCTTTGGCGGTTCAGGTAAAAAAAACGGCAACGCCGGTCACGAGGAAGAAAGCATGGAGGAAATATCCCGGATATTCCCCTTTCTCATGGATAATCTGGGCCAAAAAGCCGGCAACCTTTCCGGCGGTCAGCAGCAGATGCTGGCTATCAGCATCGCTCTCATGCTGAAACCAAAGCTTTTACTGCTGGATGAACCTTCGGCGGGATTAGCGCCTAACCTGGTTGATGACCTGATGGAAAAAATCCTTAAAATAAAAGAGGCGGGCGTCGCGATTTTAATGATCGAGCAGAACGCCAAGCGAGCGTTGAAAATCTCTGATCGGGGTTATGTGCTGGTCACCGGCAAAAATGAATACGAAGACAGCGGCCGGGCGTTATTGGATAACGCTGACATCGGAAAACTTTTTTTGGGGCGTTAATGTTACAACTGTTTGTTAACGGAATAATTGTCGGCAGCATTATTGTTTTAGGCGGAGTCGGGCTGACTTTGACCTATGGTATCTTAAAATTCGCCAACTTCGCTCATGGGGATGTCATGACGGTTGGCGCTTACCTCGGTCTGGCTTTTATCATGCTGGGCCTGCCGCTGCCGGTCGCGATTATCCCGGCCATGGCGATGACGGCCCTGCTCGGTATTTTAATCGATAAATTACTTTACAGCCGCTTGCGGAATCGCCCTCCCACCACATTGCTCATCGCGTCGGTGGGAGTCGCTCTGGGTTTGCGCAACCTCGTCCATATTATCTGGGGGCCGCGGATGCGTTATTATTCCACCGATATTCAGATGGCCATGAGACTGCCCTTCGGAGTGAGAATCAAGCCTGATGAAATCCTGATCGTTTTCCTGTCGGTATTGTTGATCGTCCTGCTGCATCTTTTTCTGAAAAAGACGCGCACCGGCAAAGCCATGCGGGCGGTTGCCGACAATATGGAACTGGCCAAAGTCGTTGGTATCGACACTCAGTGGATCATCGGCTGGACCTGGGGTTTGGGTTGCGCCCTGGCCGCCGCTGCCGGCATTTTCCTGGGGCTGGAAGTCCAGTTGAGACCAACCATGGGCTGGGAGATACTGTTATCGATCTTCGCCGCCGTTATCCTGGGCGGTATTGGCAAGCCCTACGGCGCGATGGCCGGCGGTTTAATCATTGGCATTTCCCAGGCAATGTCAACGGCCGTTTTGCCTCCCGCCTATAAACCGGCGGTATCTTTCACCATTCTGGTTTTAGTGCTGTTAATCAAACCGTCGGGTATCTTTGGCCGGGAGCGGAGGAGAGCGTGAGCGGCATCATCAGTTTTTTAATCGCCTTTTCCATTATGGCCGGCATTTTCGCCATCATTACCCTGGGCTTGAACTTGCAGCGGGGTTTTACCGGTCTTTTTAACGTTGGCGTCGCCGGCTTCTTCGCCGTCGGAGCTTACACCAGCGCGATACTGACCAAACCGGCCGTCACCAGACACCTGGGCGGTTTTGGCCTGCCGATTTTCGTTGGTCTGCTGGGAGCAGCCGCCGTCGCCGGCCTGATCGCCTTTTTAATCGGTTTGCCAACCCTGAAACTCAAAGAGGACTATCTGGCGATCGCTACGCTGGGTATCGCTGAATCAATCAGGCTGGTTTTTACCAATGAGACCGCCCTGACCAATGGCAATCGTGGCATCAAGGGGATTCCCAAGCCCTGGGAAGCCTTGGCCGGCGGCGGAAATTACAACCTGATCTACCTGTCGCTGGTATTAGCCGTATTGCTTGTGATTTATCTGGTTCTCGAACGCCTGATCCGTTCCCCCTGGGGGCGGGTTTTGCGGGGGATCAGGGAGGACGAGGTCGTGGTTATGGCGGTTGGCAAAAACGTTTTCTCTTATAAAATGCAGGCTTTGATCCTGGGAGCCATGGTTATGGGAATCGCCGGCGGTCTTTACGCTCATTACACGTCTTTTGTCAGCCCCGGGGTTTTTCATCCCATGCAGTTCACTTTTTTGATCTGGGTCATGCTGATCGTCGGCGGCAGCGGTAACAACCGGGGCGCGATTCTGGGCGCCTTTATCATCTGGGGCATCTGGTCGGGCACCGAATTTCTGCCTGAGCTGTTCGCCTGCCTCACCGCACCGTTCAAGTCATCATCGCTGGTACAGAAGGCCCTGGAGTTTTATCGGACCCAACAAAGCCCCCTGAGAATTATCGCTATCAGTGTTTTTCTCGAATTGATCTTACTCTTCCGCCCTAACGGCCTCCTGGGCGAAAAGAAAAAAACCTCCTGAAACAAAGCGCGATAAAACAAGTCAAAAAATATTACCAGCAAACCTCAGGGGGAGTTCTTTGTAGAAAAAACCGCCCCCCCCCTCGTCACCCCCTCGCAAAAACTTTAGTTGTCTTGTCAATACAAGGAAAACCTTACAAAAGAACATTAATTGCTCTAATAACCGTTCCGGTAAACCGGGATCAAAGCTTTCGACCACTGATCGGCCACAAAAGAATTTTGCCGGAAACCTCTTAGCCTAAGTAGCGAACTTCTGGTTTTTGGGCCAGGCGGAGTCAGAGATATCCGGTAACCCAAAATTCGTTGGTAATTCCTGAATCCGGGCGGAAGATCAGTCGCCGCGAAGGGCGAGAAAACAGAAAAAGCCGCTTCTTTCTCCCTGATTAATTCCCGAATCAGCTTCGGCCCCAGTTGATACTCGGAATAGGGGGGGGCTTTGCTTTTCAGGTAGCCGGGCCGTAATTCGGGATAATTATGAAAAAGGTTTTCCACCCCCCAGTTCGTAAAGGTATTGCCCAGGGGAACAAGCTTTTTGCCGGGAGTTTTATTTAACACCGCCAGTTGATACATGGCCGGGAAGCCAAAACTATCATCGGCCAGGTAAATGGCGTTCTCTTTTTGGCCGGCGTTGAGTATATTATCAGCGTAGTCATAGGCGTAATAGTAGGCTGATTGTCTGTTGAAATCGCTGATATTGGAAACCAGGTTGGGGTGGAGCAAAAACAGCAGCAGCAACGCCGCGGCGCCTTGTTGATAGATTGTTGAATTCTTCAGAACCTTTAACAAGCTTTTATCAGGTCTTTGCCGCCGGCCAATCAAGGTTTTTGTGGGGGGTTTTAGGGGGGCGGCGTTTTTTCTAAAAAGGGCCCCCTTAATAGTTTCCAGGCCTTTGTTCGTTATTTGTTTTAACTTTTGGCTAAATCGGTCAGCTAACCTGAAAAAGATATAGACCGTTAAAATTAGCGTGATCAGGAAAAACTTCGGCCCCTGAAGTCTGGCCAGTTCAGGAGTGTTAAATTTCAACAACCAGCCGAAGAGGAAAAAAGATACCAGGATCATCGTCAAAACAAAAACACTCCAGCTTCGTTCTTTGGGAGAGGCGAGAAAGGGATACAGGAATATTAACGGCAAGAGCACCCCCCCCCCAATGGAACTGGCCAACAATAACCGAACCCAGGGTGACTAACTGTTTTAATTGAACCGCGAGCGGTCCACCCGGCAAGCCGCCGCCCCGCTGCTTAATCATCAGGTGATAGAAAAACCCGCTCAGGTTAAAGGGGCTGCCCCAGTTAAGATAAGGGTGGTTAGCGGCCCTCAAAGGCAGGTAAAGAAAAACCAGCATCGAGAGCGAAAACATGATAAGCCCTAAAAGAATTGTCTTGAACCGAGGTTTCCGCTTATTAATAACAAAAAGAAAAACCAGCAAAACCGGCAGCAGTAAAACGGTCATATAATGGATAACAACTCCTAAGCCCAGCAGTAAACCCAGAAGCCGGCTGGTCGATTTGAAACGACGCCCCGTTTTAACGAGATAGATCCCGCCCAGAATAAAACTGATAAATAGAGTATAGACTTCGCTCCAGATGCTCTGGTTGATAAACGGTTTGCAAAGGAAAACTGCCAAGACCGCTCCCCAAGAAAGGATTACCGGGGTGTCGTCGCACAGGACTAAATATAAAAACAATAAAGAAAGCGCGGCGAAGATTGCCGAGACCAGGTTAACCCGGAAAGCGATTTCACCTAACGGTAGCTTTGCTCCCAGATGAGCTAACATTAAGTACAGCGGCTGCCCGGGCGCGTGTGAGACGCCTAAGGTATAGGCGCCGGTAATCAATTCGCCGCTGTCGCCGAAGCCAACGGTCGGATTGACTCCCTTCAGAAGAACCCCCAGGCTGATGAGGACTATCAAAACCGCGGTCTGTTTTTTCATCGAAGGCTGTCCTGTAAGTTGCGTTCGGCGTTCTGGATCAGGCTCGGTTCAACCTTGCCGGTATAAGCCGCCAAGAATTGCCGCCAGAGAGCCGCCGCCAGATTTTTATCGATGTTCATCATGTTTAAAGCCCGGTTATAACGGTAATCAGCCGAGTTCGGGTCTTGCTTAACCGCCCTTTCAAAATAGCGGTTCGCCGGTCCGTAAAGCTTCATTCTTGAATAGGTGTTGGCGATGGCGTTGCTTAAATCGGCGCCGGGACGGATGCTTTCAGCTTGTTTGAATGACGAAAGAGCTTGGTCCAGCTTTTTGAGTTTGGTGTGAACGACGCCCAGGTTAATCCAGGCCTCACGGTTGGGTGGTCCCAGGTTGATTTCTTGCTCATAGAACGCTACCGCCTGGTTGTACCAGGCGTTTTCCTGGAATATTACCCCCAGGTTGTATGAGAGCCACTGCGTGCCCTCGACTTCCCGGTAAGCTTCGGACAAGACTTTCCAGGCCTCTTCAAAACGTCTCTCCTTAAGCAGGCGCTCGCCCCGGTGGAAGGAGTAGGTGAATTTAAGGTAACGCGACCAGTAGTTTAGGGGAGAGGTGGTCAGCTTGCTGTCGTGATAATACTTCCAGATAGAGTTTGGGTTTTTCCGTGGCGCGTCATTTGGATAATACAACAGACCGGTCAGGTTATAGGGCGCGTTTAAATAGGGCTTCACAGTGTAGAAAACCGGCTGGAAGTTCTGGTCGGTCTGAGACCATTTTTCAACCTGTGAGCGGTAGCGTAAACTGGGCGGCTGACGATTCATGATATTGAAATAGGGCGCGTAGCTGTCGGGAAAAAGATTCGCGTAAGGGTCAAAGATCGCAAGATCGGGCCGGACGCCCAGGACGTGTCTGAAATAGGTCGCGATAAACAGCTCGTTATCTTCTTCCTCGACGAAAAGCGTGGCGCTTTTCGGCGGTGTGTTCAGCAGATCCTTGCCGAGATAGTAGGCTAATCGATGTTGCCGGTAATTATTCTGGCTGTAATGGGTGAGTAAGCTTATGACCGGCAGGATGAAGACGGCGAGGCGGAGAGATTTCGAGTAAGGGCGGAAATGTCCGCCAAGCCCGGAAAGAAGCGCGCCCAAAAGAAGTATTATCATCAGATAAAGAGGGATAAAAAACTTGGGGCCGAAACCAAGCGCCCGGCTGATTAAATCGTAATTTAAAAAATAGGTCCCGCCGCCGACAAC
>JAJRWM010000177.1 GCA_024276815.1 bacterium | reverse complement strand
TGGCACGGCCAGGTCAAACTTCCTGCTATTGGCATAGACCATCCCCAGCAGGAAACTGGCCTTTTTGAGGTCAGGATTGAGAGCAACCGCCGTTTCGAGCGGCTGCAACGCCAGGTCCAGTTTCCCCTTCTCAAAATAAACTTGGCCGAGTAGCGTTTGGGCTTTGGAGTTTTTTGGCTCTTCTTTAACCGCTTCTTTTAACTTGTTTTCAGCTTCATCCAGCTTGTCTTTGGCTAAATAGATATCACCGAGGTAGATTTTGGCCTCGGTATTCTGGGGGGAGAGTTTGAGCGCTTTCTCCAGGTTAACGATTGCCTCATTATATTTTTTTTCATTGAACTGGATCCGGCCCAGCAAGGAATATACCTCATCAGTAGCCACTTTGAGGTCTATCGCCTGTTTTAGTTCGGCGACGGCTTTTGCGATCTGTTTCTGTTGGTAATAAATCTTGGCCCGATAGCGATTAACGTCAGGATGTTTTTTATTCAGCTCCAACACTTTTCCGAAAGCGGTAAGCGCTTCAGGGTATAGTTTATTGCTTAATTTATGTAGTCCGACGCCAAAATAATCCTTAACGGGAGCGGACATCTTACATTCCAGCCCGCCTCTGGAAAGCGCTGATATTTTGTAGAACAGAGCGCGTTTATCCTGGGCAGGCGTTATTGTGACAGAATTTTTGCCGCTATCAGCTTCGCCCACCAGCGCGTAATCCCCCAGCTTTTTCGCGGCGCCATAAATCAAGTATTTATCGATATAGGTCTCAATGTTCCGGTCCCAGTTTAACACTACCTTGTCTTCGTAGCCGATAACCTTTAAATTCCGTGGTATAGCTGGCACCTGTTTAAGGTTAAACACCTGGATACGCTTGTTGCGGTAATCCGCTATGTATATATTGCCCTGGTTATCCAGCGCCAGCCCCGACGGGGCATTGAACTGCCCGGTGTCCGACCCCTCACAGCCAAATCCCATCAGCCAGTTGCCTTTGAAGTCAAGTATCTGCACCCGGTTGTTTCCGGAATCCAGCACATAAATCTGTTTCTTGCTGTCCACAGCGATCGACTTAGGTTCTTTAAACTGGCGGCGGTTCTTCCCTTTAGCGCCGAAGGCGTTAATGTAGATATTTTTTTCATCGAAAATCTGGATACGGTTGTTACCGGTATCGGCGACGTAGATATTCCCCTCCTCATCGACCGCCATATCGTGAGGTTTTTTGAACTGGCTGGTGACAGTTCCCTTACTACCAAAAAGATTAACCAGCACTCCATCGTTGTTATATATCTGGATGCGATGATTGTCGGTATCGGCGATGAAAATCTTGCCTGTCTTGTCAAGCGCGATGCCGGCGGGATTATAAAACTGACCCCGCTCACTGCCGCGGGAGCCGAAAATATACTTCACCGCCCCTAGTTTATCGTAGATCTGTATCCGCTGGTTTTTAGTGTCAGCGATGTAAATTTTCTCATTATCGACGGCGATTCCCCTCGGGCTTGAGAATTGTCCGTTATCCCGGCCCTTTTCCCCGAACATTTTTTTAAGTTTGCCGCCTTGGTCAAACATCTGGAAATTATTATTTTCGTCGCTGACTGAAAACAGGACGCCATCTTGATCAACCGCGACGTCGATGCTTTGCGAGTCAATCAGGCTCACGAAACTGATTTGCATCGGCGGTCCGGCTTTTTTCAGTTCCTTGGCGGTCGGGTCGGCGGAGCTTTTGAGGATCTGGATACGATTGTTGTTGGTATCGCACAGATATATCCGTCCCTCGTCGGTCACGATAATATTGGACGCCTTTAAAAACTGCCCCTGGCCGCTCCCTTTGCTACCGAAGACATCGATAAAGTTGCCCCGCTTGTCAATTTTCTGGATGCGGTTATTTTTCTGGTCAACCACCCAGATAATCCCGTATTTATCGACGGCGATTCCGGTGGGGGTATTAAAGTTGCCAAAATCCTTGCCCTTGGAACCATAGGGTTGCTTGAAAATCCCCTTGGCGGTGAATTTCTGCACCCGGTTATTGCCTGAATCGGTGACATAGACGGCTCTTTCGAAATCGACAGCGACTTCGTATGGTTTTTTGAGGAAGCCAACGATTTTTCCTGCTTCGCCGAATTCGTGCATAAAAATACCGTCAGAGCTGAAGACTTCGACCCTGTTATTGTTAGTGTCGGCGATATATACCAGGTCATAAATGTCGATAGCGATTCCGTTTGGCGATCTGAAGTAGCCGGGCTTGGAACCGCTGGCTCCGAATTTAAAGAGGAACTCCCCCTTGTTGTTAAACACCTGAATCCGGTTGTTCCCGGAGTCAACGACATATATTTGGTCCTTACTATTAACAGCGATCCCGGCCGGATTACGGAATTGTCCGTTGCTACTGCCTTTTTCGCCGAATTTGAACAGAAAACGGCCTTCTGAGTTAAACACTTCGACCCGATGGTTACCGGAATTGGTAACGTATATATTGCCTTGTTTGCTGATAGCGACAGAATGTGGTTTAAGGAGTTCCCCTTCGCCTTTACCGCCTTTAACGTCTCCAATTTGTTGAATGAAGCTTATTGCCGAGGCGGACAACTTCACGGTTGGCAGAGTAAATAATGAAATCAGGCAGAAAATGATGCTTAGCGATTTTCGGTTGATCATGTTGATCATAATGTATAATAGGCGCCTTTCTCTGAAAAACCTGGCAGGTTTACAAGTTGGAAGTAACTTCAATCTAAGTATAATATAAAGGAAAATACAGTGTCAAGGGAAGGAAGAGATTGTTTTCCCCTGTGGGGAAAGTTAAGCGTAGCCATTGTATTTCATGAAATATGGTAGCAAGCCAACTAAACACTTGCATTTTGTTGAAATACATGGCTATAATTAAGCGGGCTTTTGTTGCGCCGCCGGGAAAGTTTACTCGTAGTCGGGGGGAACTGGCGGGGGCGGGTTGCCGGGATAAAAAAGGCGGCTCCGTACTTGTTTTTTTCTGGTTGATGTTTGGTGAAATCAAAGGGATTACGAAATAAAAAGGTTCGGTGGCGGATAATAAGAGCCGGAAATATCATTGTTGAGTTGGATTAAAAATTGTTTTCGGGACGTTTTTTTTTAATGTATATCGAAAAAGTGCCGATACAGGATTAGAATCTCCACATTTGTTGAGTGAAGATATTGGTATAACGGGAGGGATAGATGTCTTTGTTTTCGCGTAAGGGAAACGCGCTTGGCTTGGATATCGGGACGACCAGCGTTAAGATCGTTCAGATAAAAAAGACGCCGCATGAGGCGCAAATTGTCAATTATGGTATCGCGCCCTTGCCTCCTGAAGCGATTGTTGACGGCATGATTATGGATTTTGAGCCGATCCTGACTGCGATCAACCAGATTTTGAAAGAGAAAAACATCAAGGAGAAGAATGTCAGCACCTCCGTGTCGGGGCGCGCTGTCATTGTCAAGAAGGTTCAGTTACCCATGATGTCGGACGAAGAGTTGGCTGACTCGATTGCCTGGGAAGCTGAACAGCATATTCCGTTTGCCATCGATGACGTTGAGGTTGATTATCAATTACTGAGGCCGGCTCTTGACTCGAAGCAACTTGACGTTTTGCTGGTGGCTTCCAAAAAAGAAAAAATCAACAATTTAACCAATCTGATTCGCAATTCAGGCCTGAATCCGGTCATCATAGATGTGGATGCTTTCGCGATAGAAAATTCTTATGAGTTTTCTTATCCTGATCATCGTGAGGACACGGTGGCCCTGGTTGATATTGGCGCCGAGTTGACCAACATTAATATCATCAGCGAGGGTATTCCCTTTTTCACC
Source organism: bacterium (assembly GCA_024276815.1). GTDB lineage: Bacteria > JACRDZ01 > JAJRWM01 > JAJRWM01 > JAJRWM01 > JAJRWM01. Next base: position 7,039 of record JAJRWM010000177.1, on the reverse strand, counting down.
CGGGATATTTCCTTCGGGGGCAATACTTTTACCAAAATTATCCAAAAAGAGCTTCTTTTGAGTTTTGAGCAAGCTGAGGAAACAAAGATTGGTCTTGCTGACAAGGAGCGAACGCCCACCCGTTCTTCGCAGTTTGATCTTGGCGAAAGCGATCTGGACACTTCCGCTCTGGCTTCCCTTTTGGATGAAGAAGGCGAAGCAACTTCCCAGGTTGAGGAGATTGTTAGCAAACAACTGGAGGAACTGGCCACCGAGATCATGCACTCCTTTGATTTCTACAAGACTTCCGGCGAGGAAAAAGATATTGAGAGGGTTGTACTCAGCGGTGGTAGCTCAAGGTTGCACATGATTAGAGAGCAGCTTTCGGAACATTTGAATCTTCCGGTTGAGGTCAGTAATCCCCTGAATAATCTAACCTTTGATTCCAAGAAAATTGATTACCAGCAACTCGAGAACGACGCTCCGTATTTGAATGTGGCTATTGGACTGGCATTGAGGGAAACAGGCGCGAAATGATAGAGATAAATCTGTTACCAAGAAAGAAAAAAGCGATTAACCGTTTTATGCAGTTGCTCATTGTTTGGGCGGTTGTGGGTGTTTTGATATTAGGCGGTTTGGTTGGTGTTTTCGCTTATCAGGCTACGAAGGTAAGTAGGTTAAATAAGGACAATGAGCTGTTGGACCAGGAGCTTGTCAAGCTGGAGAAGACTTTGAAGCTTATGGACAAGTTCGAGGCGCAGTTAGAGTTGCTTAATACGCAGATGGGTATTATTGAAAAACTTAACGCCAATCGGACCTATTGGGCCCGGGTTCTGGATGATATGGCTGATCTGGTTCCTTCGTCAATGTGGTTAAAAACGATGGTGGAAAGGTATGATCCTAAAACGGGAGAAAACAAGCTGATTATTACGGGGCTGACGTACAGCAATTTTGCTGTCGCCGACTACATGACCAGCATTGAGAAGTCAAAATATTTTGAACGGGTTGATTTAGTTCATGCAACACGTGGCGCTTTATTCGGCAAGACTATTGTTAGTTTTGAGTTGCATGTGGTAATGAAGGGCTAGGGAGGAAAAACAATGTTAAAAAGAATAATAATTGCCTCAGGATTGTTAATATTTGTATTCTTAACTCTTTCGTGCGCTCAAGTTGAAGATAAGGCGACTAACTCAAGTAACACGTCGGTAGCGGAAATTGTCGGGCTTATTGAAGATGGGGCGACGGGCAATCCGATTGCTGATGTGCAGGTAACGATAGAGGGTAGAAGCCAGCATGTTTACACCAACTCTGATGGTGAGTTTACCTTGTACGTCCGTCCGCGGGGGGCGTCGGGTGAGATTGTTTGGCAGGAAGATATCGGTTTGCTTTTTAATGTTAAGGGTTACAGTAGTTACAAAAGCGGTTCTTCGACGGTATCCTTTGGCACGGCGTATACGGTTACGATCGAGAGGGGGCGTACTTCAGCAGTACGTTTGGAGTTCTCGTAAGGGTTTATTGAGGAAGAAATGGCAAAATTCGATCTGAAAGATCCTAATAATCAGAAATTGCTTCTTGGTATCATGTTAATGGTTGGCGTGGTTTATCTTTTTTACTCTTTTAGCTATGTTCCCCAGAGGGAAAAGATCGCTGAATTGACCAAGAGCAAGCAGGAGAAAGAAATCAGGCTGAAAAAGGCTCAGAGGAGAGCTGCGAAGTACGAACAGTTGGTCGCTGATGTTAATGAGCTGGAACAAAAGCTCCAGGCTGCTCAGGAAAAGTTACCTAAAGAGAAAGACATTCCAACTATTTTGACTAATATTACCAGAATCGGCAATGCTGTCATGTCGCCGGTAACGATGGTCAGGCCTCAGAATATCATTAAAAAGGATTTTTACGCCGAGGTTCCGATCACGGTAAACGTTGAGGGTTCGTATCATGGTTTCGCCAGTTTCCTGGCCCGGGTTGGCAACTTGACCAGGATTATTAACCCCAGCGGTTTGAATATCAAGGCAATAACGAGGAGAAAGAAAAAGGGTGAGAAGGAAGGCGTCGCGCCAAGCACCATCAAGGTTTCGATGACAGCCAGGACGTTTATATTTTTACCAAAAGAAGAGCAGGAGACGTGGTAATGCGTATAACGAAGAGTAATATATTACCGGTATTGTTGTTTCTATTAATCGTGTCCGTATCTTTTGGTGTTTGTGAAAACGGTTACGCCGTAGGGAAAACGGCGGCAAAACATAAGCCCTATAAATATCGGAGGAGGGGGCGTCGGGATCCATTCCGGCCCTTATTGACCAAGCAGATAATCAACGAGGAAATACGTAAAAAGAGAGAAGCGGAGTTGGCTAAAGCTCAAGCTGAAAGGGAAAAAGAGATGGCGGAAAAGGGAGGTCTGTCTGGAATGCTGGGCGATCTTTTTGGCCAGCAGTCGGTTGTTAAGGAGCCGGTTGTTACCTTTCCCGCGATTAACATCGCCGGGATCATGTGGGATCCCTATGATCCCGTTTTAACGTTGGCGGAAAACGACCGGGTTTTCAGAAAAGGTGATGTCATTAAGGATAGTGACGGAGATATATTAATAGTTGATATATTGCCGGACAGCGTTATAGTGGAAAAAAGCAAGAAAGGTTATGTTAAACGGAAGCAGATTGGAATAATCCGTTTTGAGGAGGCAATGCAGTGAATAAAAAAATATTGACATTAGCAATAATTGGGATACTTCTATCATTTTCCTTTATCACCTTTTCTTTGGCGAGTGACAAAGTTATCGTTGGCGCCGCGGATATTGTCCAGCGGGGTGATTATACCCAGATTCGCATACCTGTTTCAGGCAAGGTGAAGTACAAAACGAAAAAGCTGGAAGATCCGGTGCGCCTGGTTGTTGATTTGCTGAACGCTAACTACGAAGGTGAGATGCAGAACAAAGAAGAGAAAATTGGCGTTCTGCGATCGGTTCGCATGAACCAGTTCCGCCAAAAACCGATTCCCGTGACCCGCGGTGTTGTTGAGTTGTCTGATTCAGCGCCTTTTATTATCAGCAAGGAAAATTCAGATCTGGTAATTAACCTCGCTAACAAGCTTAGTGAGAGGGAGGCGGAAAAATACCAATCCATGGCAAAGGCTCCTGAGGGGGCGGATACCGCGATTGAGAGGGAATCGAATGAAGTTTACGCGATTGAGGTCAAGACAGAAGACAACAAGGATAAGATTTACATAAAGACAAAGATGCCGGCCAGTTATAGTCTGCTGGAAATGGAAAAAAACAAGATTTTGGTGCTGGATATTCCTGACGCGATTCATAATGTCCCGGAAAGCGTTATTTCTGTTGATCAGGGTGTGGTAAAGGAGATTCGCAGCAGTCAATTCCAGGAGAAGCCTTTTGAGACAGTCCGGGTCGCGGTTGGTCTCAAAGAGATGGTTCCTTATCATGTTGAGAAGACAAAAGGCGGCATAGTCGTTACTCTGGATAATCCTTTGCCGAAAAAGAAAGAAACGCTGATGGCTCAGGCTCCGAAAGCGTCGTCATCCGTTAGCCCCGCCGCGGCTGATGGGAGCGATGAAGCCAGCTTGATTGACAGCTTGGGGATATTGCTGGGCAAAGGCGTTGGGAAGGAAGGTTCGGCGGCGGAATCGCCATCTTATACCTCTTCTTCCGGTTCGCCTTCGTATGCCAGTCGGTCCCGGTACTCGGATCAGTTACAGAGTGACTGGGAGGAGGGGCTGATAACTCTGGATTTTAAAGACGTTGAGATTACCAATGTCTTGAGAATGTTATCGTATAAGCGTAATCTTAACATTATCGCCGGCAATGATGTTCAGGGCAAGGTTACGGTTCGGCTGTTGCGCGTTCCCTGGGAGCAGGCCTTAAGAATGATTCTTCAGATCAATGGTTTTGATTATGAGAAACGGGACGATATTATATGGGTGACCTCGCAGGCGAATTTAGCCACTGAAAAAGTCAAGCGTGAGGAAGAAGCCAAGGTAATAAAAACAGAATTCATCAAGATAATGAATGCGGACGCCGAGTATGTTTCAGGCGTTGTAACCGCTTTTCTGACAGAAGGCGTCGGTTCGGATGTTATCGATAAGCGAAGCAACACCATCATCATTACGGACCTGGACACCAATCTTCCCCGGATAAAGGATTACATAAAGAAGATTGACGTTGAGAAAGCGACCAAGTATGTCGCTCCGTTGCAAACCCGGATATATGTTTTAAATTACGCGAAAGCGAAGGATATTGAACCTACGATAAAATCTATGCTGACCAAAGAGGGTGTAATTAAAACAGACACCAGGACAAACGCGTTAATTGTAACGGACGCGGAAATGCAGCATAACATTATCGAGGGTATTATCGCTGAGTTGGATTCGAAGACTCCGCAAGTCATGATTGAATCTAAGGTTGTGGATATTACGCTATCGAAGCAAAAGCAGTTGGGGATAAAATGGGCTTTGGGTAATAAGGAACAGTCCGGAACGGCTATCAATGATCAACCTAATACTGACACCAGGATAACCGGTTCGGTGGCGAGCGAAGTAACGAAAACCGGTTATTTAACGGTTGGCACCCTGCTGGACACCGCTGTGCTGGACGCGGCGATTTCGGCTCATAGTTCCGATAGCGATATCAATCTGTTGGCCAATCCCAAAATAGCTACTCTGGATAACGAGGAAGCCACGATTATGATTGGTAGCAAGGTTCCGATCTTAACTCTGGACGAACAGGGTAATCCCAAAACGGAGTTGGTTGATATTGGTATCAAGTTGCAGGTAACGCCGCATATAACCAACGATGGTTATGTCACCATGAATGTTCATCCTGAGGTCAGTAAATTAGCCGATTCTCCCGGCACTGGTGCTCAGATTCAAATTGATATTAGTGAAGTGCGGACCAACATTATGGTCAAGGATGATCAGACGGCGGTTATCGGCGGGTTACTGAGGATGGACAAAACGGATGTTAAAACCGGTATTCCCTATTTGAGCCAGGTGCCGTTGCTGGGCTATCTCTTCAGGGGTAACACCAAACGGAACGACAGCCGTGAGCTTTTGATCTTTATAACTCCGCATATAGTGCGTGATTTCAGTCATGAGAAAACTACTTACAACAAAGTGCTTGATCGCTTCGGCGATTCAGGAGCCATACTTGTTCCTGATGATAACGCGACTGAACAATAAAAGAGTGAGAGATAAACTCTTCTGGGCCGGATATATAGCGCCGTTGAAATATTAGTAATACTGTTCGTTTTCTTTATTTCCCTGGATAAATCAAGAAAAAATCCAGAGCAAGCTGTTTTTCCCACCCTGACCGGTTTGAAATTACAATTGGAAGATAATCAATCTGGTCTGGCCTATCTGGATAAAAGATATAGACTTTTCCCGAAAACCGTTTGAAAAGGTCATACAAAAAACTTTGGGTGTTGACGTTGGAGATTTGCTCAGGGTTTGGCGGATAAGAGAACTGGAGAGAGGTACGAATGATAAGATATTTAACCGCTGGCGAGTCGCATGGGCCTCAGCTGACAGTAATTATCGAGGGTGTCCCGGCCGGCTTGTGTGTGGGTGTTGAGGATATTAACGCGCAGTTAGCCCGTCGTCAGGGTGGGTATGGTCGTGGCGGCCGCATGAAAATAGAAAAGGACAAGGTGGAGATTACTTCAGGCCTGCGCTGGGGTGTAACTCTGGGCAGTCCGATTACCATGATCATCAAAAACCGTGACTGGGAATCGTGGCGGGATAAGATGCACCCGACTAATCCCTATGATGGCGACGAGGATGAAATCGCGGTCACCAAGCCCCGACCCGGCCACGCGGATCTGTCTGGAGCGCTGAAATATCATTTTGATGATGTCCGAAACGTTCTGGAGCGTTCCAGCGCGCGTGAAACGGCGGCGAGGACGGCGGCCGGGGCTTTGGCCCGGGTTTTAATAAAAGAGCTCTTCTCTGATTTTGATATTCACAGCTACGTGACCACCATTGGCAAGGTCATGTTTGACGCCGGCGAACTGACTTTTGAGCAAAAGGTTGAGTTTAGCAATAAATCTGAAGTCGCCTGTCCGGACGAAGTCACCAGCGAAAAAATGAAAGCGCATATTGATAAAGCCAAAAATGACGGGGACAGTTTGGGGGGTGTAATTGAGATTGAAGCAAAGGGGTTGCCGGTGGGTTTGGGTAGTCATACTCATTGGGACAAACGCCTGGATGGTTTACTCGCCGGGTCTCTGGTGAGCATACCGGCCATTAAGGGTGTGGAAATAGGCGCTGGTTTCGCTTCGGCCTATTATCCCGGTTCATTGGTTCATGATGAGATTATGCACGACGAGGCGGGGTTTTACCGCAAGTCAAATAACGCCGGCGGCATCGAGGGCGGTATGACCAATGGCGAAAACCTTTTTATGCGTATCGCGATGAAACCGATTCCCACGTTATATAAACCTTTGCAGTCAGTGGATTTAAAGACCAAGGAACCTTTTGAAGCCAGCGTAGAGAGGTCTGACATCTGCGCCGTACCGGCCGCTGGCGTTGTCGCCGAGGCGGTAGTCTGTTTAACCCTGGTAAACGTTATCCTGGAGAAATTTGGCGGCGACCAGATTGACGAGATCAGGCAAAATTACCAGTCATACCTGAAATATGTTCAAGAACGATAAAGCAAACATAGTTTTGTCCGGTTTTATGGGGACTGGAAAAACCAGTGTCGGCAAAGCTCTGGCCGATAAATTGGATATGAGTTTTGTTGATTTGGACCGGGAAATTGAAAAAAGAGAAGGCCTCGCGATCAGCGATATCTTTAATCAAAGAGGCGAATCGTTTTTCAGACAAATAGAAAAAGAAGTAGTAGCTGAGTATGCTAAAGAACAGAATATCGTTATCTCCAGCGGCGGCGTAGTGGTTTTAGACCAAGATAATATCAAGGTTTTAAAAAATAATGGACTGCTGGTAAATGTTACGGCGAAGCCGCAAACAATCTTGCAAAGAACCGCTCGCACATCACACCGTCCGATTCTGAATGTACCTGACCCCCTGGCTGAAATAAAAAAACGGCTCAAGGAACGTG
>JAJRWM010000176.1 GCA_024276815.1 bacterium | reverse complement strand
CCGCCAGCAGAGCGGCGAGTACAATTAAAAGTTCGCCGGCAACGGGCGGATTAAAAATCAAGGTTTTTATGTTCATAGGACTTTTCCACGCGATGCGTCAAGAGGGCCTCGGTAAACATCAATATGATAATCATCACTAAAATCGGGATATCTATTTCACGCCGGGACATTTTAAGACGATTCCTTGGCGCGGCCCGCTCAGTAAAACCAAAACTCCAGTTAAACCGGGGATAATTCTTTTTTAAAGTCTTCAGCGTAACCATGGTCAGATCTGATTCGAACGGCGGAAAATTCTCTATCGCCGATTGAGAACTGGCAACCTCGTCTGAAGGAGCCGCCGTCAGGGGGGGCTGGCTCAGGTAATAGGTCAACTGGAAAACCAGGGGCAAAAACTCGGGGCTGGATACCAGGTTGTTCCAGTTCCCGCCCCAGGAAGTCGTCGAAAAAACCACCCGCCCTTCCCCGAATTTCTTCATCAGGATCGCCGGCGCCTGATCGCTGTAGCGGGCCAGAATGGTCACATCGTCAGAAAAATCAGTTCCAAGGGCAAGGTATTCATAATAGCTGGCGGTCTTGAAAATGGTCTCCCTGGCCTCGCTAACACTTTGGAATAAGGGATGTTTCCAGTTTTCAACCTGAAGTTTCAACGGCTTGGGAGGTTTTGTCCGACTGGCCAGTTTCGCCGGCAGAAGCCCCCGGTAACGCCGGTTCGCTCCCGAAAGTTCATTGTTGATTATGGTTAGATCGATATTTTCATCCGGCAACAACAAGAGACTGCCTCCCGCGCTGACAAAATCTTCCAGCATTATCCGCGCTGAACGGGTGAGCTGACGCAAGCCGGCGTAAATCACCAGGTTAAAACTCAAGAGATTGTGGCTGGCCAGTTTTTCCGGCGGGATCAGCATTAAATCAACCAGGCGTTCCTGGTCGGCGAAGGAAGTCGTCAGCGCTCCTTTCAGGTAAAAAGCGGCGCGCTTGGCTGACAGATCATCCTTTTCACTGACCAGCAAAACTCTGGGCCGTGGGCTTACCTCAATCAACCGGGAAAATTTATTGTCTTCCTTCAAACCGTCATCATCCAGTTCTATGGTAATCAGGCGTTGGCCGGGACGGGTAAAGGTGTAACTGAAATTACGGGTGGTTTTTGACTGGTCAAGACTGATCGGGGTCTGTATCTTTTTTTCCCCATTAACGCTGACCGCCAAAACATTGGCCTGGCTAACCGAATCTGAAGACCAGGCTCCAAGCTCCAGCGAAAAACTTTCCGGCGCTCCTTCGAAGTGAAAAGGGGAGCGACTACGCAATCCCAATACCGCGGCATTGCGGTAATGTTCTTCGCCAGCCAAAATAACTGATATCGGTACGGTTGTTTTGCCGAGTTCAGGCTTTACCTGGTTGAAAACGCTTTGCTGGCGGTCGGTAATAAAATATATTTTCTCCAGTTGAACGTTTTGTTGGTTTGCCTGCCGGGTTACCAGGCTCAGCAGCTCAAAGAAATTGCCGGCGGACCTTCCCAACCGCAGGTCGTTAATGTCACGAACCAGTTCTTCGGAGTTGCGCCGGAAAACCAGGCTGGATTTATCCCCGGTTAAAAGCGGAGCGACTAACGCCCGCGAGCTTTCGTCCAGGTCCCTGAGTATTTTTACCGCTACTTTCCTGGCCTCTGAAAACCGGCTTTCCTCGTTGGAGTGAAAGGCCATACTGGGCGAATTATCAATAATTAGCGCTATGTTCCGCACCCTGGTCAAAGTCGAACGGGTGATCGCCGGCCGGGCGAAAAGAAAAGCCAGCAGAGCGATAATCAACATTCTGACCAACAGCAGTAAAAAATTGCGAACTCGCCAGCGCCGCTGAACTGTTTCCGCGGCTTCTTTTAAAAACCGCAGGGTGGAAAAAACTTGCGGCACGGGTTCTTTTTTTGATAAAAAATGAATCAGCAGGGGAATCAGCGAAGCGAGCGTCCCCAGAAGAAGCAAAGGATTCAAAAAAGAAAGACCAAACATCTATTTCCTCCGCTTCATACGCCGGGAAAGGTAACTGAACAAAGGATATTCCAAGGGCAAACCGGTATTGAGCAGTTGATAATCAATATTCGCCTCCAGCAGGTTTTGTTTGAAATAATCCAGAAAGCTCCCGATCTTCTCCAGATAAAGTCCTCGAATCTCTTTGGGCGCGATGACGATCTTCTCGCCGTTTTCGAGATCAATAAATCGGCCGACATTTTTGAAATCCAGCTCTAGTTCCTCTTTGCTCAGCAAATGAAAAACGATTATTTCGTGCTTTAAGTGACGAAGATGTTTCAGAGCGTTGACCACCGCCTGATCCGACGAGGTAAACAAATCAGAGATAATAACGATCAAGGCTCGTCTTTTGATTCGTTCGGCCAGTTGATGGAAGACCTTGGCGATATCAGTATCGGACTCCCCCTTTAAATCGGTTAGGACTTCATGTATCTGATGTAAATGCCCGGCCTGGCTGCGGGGGGGGATAAAGTTCTTAATTTCCGAGTCGAAAGTCACCAGGCCCACGGAATCCCTTTGCCGCAGCATCAGGTAAGCCAAGGAGGCGGCCAGGTAGGAACCGTAGGTTAATTTTGAGAGGCTGTCTCCGCTACGCGGAAAATCCATGGAGGCGCTTTTATCCAGAAAAATATAGGCCTTTAAATTGGTCTCTTCCTCAAATTGCTTGATGTAATATTTATCCGACTTACCGTAGACTTTCCAGTCGATATGGCGGATTTCATCACCGGGCAGGTATTGCCTGTGCTCAGCGAATTCCACGTTAAACCCGCGAAAAGGACTTTTATGCAAACCGCTGATAAATCCTTCAACCACCAGCCGGGCCACCAGGTTGACTTTACCCAGCTTGACAATGATATTGGGATCGAGAAACTGCTTGTCTTTAATCACTCAAACGCTCCAACTGCTCCATTTTGTTAAGGCAGGTTTGCTTTATGGTCTCAATCTTAAAATCAGCCAAAGAGGTTGTTTTTATCTGTTTCGGTACTTTTTCAATAATTTTTAAAGCCGCCGCAAAGGCCTGGTAGGCCCGGTTGTAGCGGACCTCTTTTTCGTACCACAAGCCCAGGTAATAATAAGGCAGACAAAACCCGGCGTCCAGGTATTTCGCCTTTTTGAAAAAATCAGCGGCCTGGGCGAAGTCCTCTTTTTCCCAGTAAACCAGCCCCATCAAAAAATGGACCTCCGCGTTTAAAGGCGCCAGCTTTAACGCCTGCTCGTAAGAACTCAGAGCTTCGGAATAAACTCTCCGGTCAGCGTAAAGCTGTCCCCGGCATAAATATGGTTCAACCAGGTATGGCTCTGCCTTAATCGCTTCATTAAAACAAAAAAGCGCTTCCTCGTATTCACCGCGAGCCGATAAACCGAGGCCTTTTTCCAGGAGACTCTTCGTGTCAGTAGCGGTTAAAGTCACCGGTAGCGGCGTTACCTGGTCGGTATAAAGCCCGCGCTCATCAGTATTTTGCGGAGCCGGAGATTTCAGATAATAATAAACCCCGTCTTTTTCCGAGAGCCGGAATTCATCGTTTATATTGTGCAGCGACTCGGAATGGCCGATCAGCAGACAGCCGTCGTCCTTAAGGCTTTTGTAAAAATTATGGATTACCCTCTCGGTCGAGCTTTTCTTGAAGTAGATGGTAACATTGCGGCAAAAAATTATATTGTAATCCTTCATTTCCTGAAGCGGGTATGGTTCGTGGATCAGGTTAAACTTGCGGAAATCAACCATCGCCTTGATGTTGTCGTTTAAATGGTACAAATCATCCTTGAGTTTAAAATATTTGCGCAGATAATAGGAACTGGTCATTTTGATCGCGCGCTCAGTATAAACGCCAGCCTTGGCTTGGTGCAACCGGGTCTGGTTGACATCGGTGCCCAGTATTTCTATTTTCCAGCCATAAAAAAAAACGCTCAGTTCATGTATGATCATCGCGATTGAATATGGTTCTTCCCCGCTGGAACAGCCGGCGCTCCAGATTTTGAGCTTCTTTTCCGGGCTGTTTTGAGCTATTTGGGGCAGGATATGATGCTGTAAAAGGTCGAAGTGGGATTTATTGCGGAAAAAATAGGTTTCGGTAATCGTCAGGCTGTCAATTAACAACTGTTGTTCCTCAACACGCTTGACGTTAACCATCAGATAATGGAGATATTCTTCAACGCTTGCCAGCCGCAACACTTCCAAACGTTTGCCCACCACCAACTCTAACTGGTATTTTCGCTTTTCTGTTAACTCCAGGCCGCTGTTCAGATAAAGAAATTTTCGGAGCAGGTTGAATTCTGGAGTTGTCAGGGAAAAATATTCATAATTCATCAGATTAATTGCTGTCTGCTGGTTTTTTCAGGAAACAGACCCGATTCCGGCCTGATTCCTTAGCCAGATAGAGCGCTTTATCCGCGCTTCGGATCAAGGCGACCTGGTTGTCAGCGTCGTTAGGAAAGGTCGCGATTCCCAGCGAGATAGTGATTTGCTCCCGGCCATTTCTCTTTTTAAAGGTAAAATCTTTCTTCGCCACTTCATTCCTGAGCCGTTCAGCGATTTCAGCCGCTTCGGCGTCGCTGGTCTCCGGCAGAATGATCGCGAATTCCTCGCCGCCATAGCGCGCGACAATCTCGATTTTACGGACATTTTCACGCAACAAACACGCCAACTCCTTAAGAATGATGTCTCCCTGCTGATGGCCGTAGGTATCATTAAAATGCTTGAAGTGATCAATATCGATCATGATTAATGAAAGGGGACGGCGAAAACGCCGGGAACGATTAAGCTCATCTTCGAGAGCGTCCTGAAAATAGCGATGATTATACAGCTTGGTCAATCCATCGGTAATAGCCAGTTGCTGCGTTTTATGATAGAGGAAGGCGTTGTCCAGCAAGCCGCTGGCGTGCTTCAGGAAAAACTTCAGCGTGTTCTTTTCCTCCTCGCTGAACTTTTTCTTCTCATAACGCTGCAACAACAGCAGTCCCCGAAAGGCTCCTCTGATATTGACCTCTTCAACGAGCAGGTCCTCCGGCGGGCCGGGATCGGAAGCTTCCGAAGAGGGTTCGGGGAAAATATTAAAGGTGAAATCCTGTAAATCCTGGGGTGACGGCAACTGTTTGCCCCGCAAGGCCTTGTCCAGTTCAGCCATTACCCGTTTGGTGGTTAAGGACTGAGCCGGCAAATAGCTGACCAGGGAACCGCAATTCTCCTCAACGAGGTATAAAACGCCCAACTGGAATTTAATGACCTTGCCTAAAAAAACGAACAGTTCTTTGTTTAAAACCGTAAAATCCGAGATCGCCTGGCTTTTATCCTGGATTTCATTAATCAGGACGGAATCAAACAACATGTCATCCAAAAGATTATTTAACCGCTGGATCAACTCCTCCTGGTTAAACCTGGGCAGGGACAGGGGCTTGGTTCTTGTCTCGGCGTTTTGCCGCGCGAAGGTTTTTTCAATTTCCGGCAACAAGGTTTTGGCAATATTCTTGTTTTTTGTCAGGTAACTGTCCGCCCCGGTATATAGCCCCCAGAACTTGTCTTTTTGCTCCGCCTTGGCCGAGAGCATGATAATCGGAATAAACGAAGTTTGCTGATCGTGCTTAAGCAAACGGCAGACCTGGTAACCATTCATCTTGGGCATTAAAATATCCAGTACAATGAGGTCGGGAAAGGTTTGGTAAACTTTCTCCAGCGTCTCCAGACCGTCAAAAGCCGTAACGACCTGATAGCCGGCGTTCTCCAGGACGCTGGCTACCATCATTGATATCGTTGGGCTGTCATCCGCCACCAGAATTTTTTTGCTCTCGCTCCGCATACCTAAACCACCTCTAGGAAAAAAGTTGTCTGACTATTTCTTCCGCGATCTTGTCCAGGGGCACCACCGACTGGATGCTGCCCTCGTTAATCGCGACCCGGTTCATACCAAAAACGACTGATGTCGCTTCGTCCTGGGCAATGGTTCTACCCCCCAGTTCCTTAATCCGGGCAATCCCGCGCGCGCCGTCATTACCCATACCGGTCATAATCAAACCGACGGCGTTTTGCCGGTAAACCGCGGCAACTGATTCAAAAGTCAGGTTGGCGCTGGGACGATAGCCCTGAAACATCGGCTCCTGGTTGATTTTTATGCGGCCGGTATTTCCTAACAGCAGGTGATAATTACCGGGAGCGATATAACAGACCCCGCTTTTGACAATATCGTTATTCTTGGCTTCCACCACGGCCAGGGAACATCGTTCGCCCAGCCAGCGCGCGTATTCCGCGGTAAATCCTTCCGCCATGTGCTGGACAACAATCACGGCGGCCGGCAGGTCGCCGGGTAATTCCTGCAAGACCACGGGTAAAGCGCTTGGTCCTCCCGTGGAAACCGCTATCGCCACGATCTTGGGAGAGGTAATCATCTTGGTGTCGCGTTTTTTTATCTCGGGAAACTGCTTTAAGTGGGTGACGACTTTAATTCCAGCGATCAACCTGATTTTTTTGATTACTTCCTCCAGGAACTGGTTCATTTCCTGGCGATCGGTGGCGGCGTATTTTTTTATGAAATCAAGCGCGCCGGCCTCAATGGCCTCAAAGGTTATCGCGGCTCCCTGTTTGGTCAGGGAACTGACCATGAGGATAGGGGTGGGCGTCTCCGCCATCAGCTTGCCAACCGCTTCCACGCCATCCATTTCCGGCATCAGGACATCCATCGTGACAACATCGGGTTTCAACTCCCTGGCCTTGGCAATCCCCTCTAGACCATTATGGGCGATTCCGACAACCTCGAAACCAGGCTCCGAATTAATGCTGCTTGCTAAAAATTTACAGAATAAATGCGAATCGTCAACAATCAAAACGCGGATTTTTTTGGTTTTCATAAATTAATTTTCTCCAATTAACAGACCAACAATCTCAACCAGGTTCTTTTGTTCAAAATCGGATTTGACGACATAAGCGTCCGCGCCAACCTGAACTCCCCTGGCCTTGTCCTTGTCGTCCTGCATGGAAGTTACGATTACCACCGGAATAGAGCTTAAAGCGCCTGAAGTTTTGATCGCCGAGGTTAGCTCAAAGCCATCCAGATTAGGCATTTCCACATCCGTTACCACCAGGTCAAATTTAGCGTGCCGCAACCGCTCCAGACCCTTCATTCCGTCAACGGCGGTTTCCACCTCATACCCGGCGCTTTCGAGAATATCTTTTTCCAACTGGCGGGTGATCAGGGAATCATCCACAACCAAAATACGACGCCTGTTTTTTCTCTTCGCCTTGCCGATGGCGTCACCCGCTAACGCCGGCTCTTTTTCCGGGCGGTATGACTTGGCGCTGTCAAGCAACGCGGAGATGTTCAGAATCAGGGAAACCCGACCGTCGCTTAAAATGGTCGCTCCGGATATCTTCCTGACGCTTCTGAGGTTCTCGGAGAGTGATTTTGAGACAATTTCGCGTTTGCCATGCAGCCGGTCAACAATAAAGCCAATTCGTTCCTCGGCGGAACCGACAAGAATAGCCGTAATCCTGTCGTTTTCCTCATCCTGGCCGGCGACGGCCGGCAGCCGCAGAAGCGCTCCCAGGTCAACCAGGGGAATAATCCGCTCACGCAACTTGATGACCCGGTTGTTTTCCGCCCAGGTTACTTCTTCCGGGCTTAGACGCAGGTTTTCTTCTATCAGCGACAAGGGCACGCAAAACAACTCGCCCCTCACTTCAATTACCAGCGCCTGGATGATGGTCAAGGTAAGGGGTAGCTTTAAAGTAACCTTGACACCCCGGCCAAGCCGGTTTTCAATTGCGATCAAACCTTTAAGGAGGCCGATGTTTTTCTTGACCACGTCCATCCCGACACCGCGCCCGGAAACATCGGTGATAATTTCCCGGGTAGAAAATCCGGGATGAAAAATAAAATCAAGAATCTCCGACTGCGACATCCCGGCGAGTTTTTCCTGGTCGACCAGTTGACGACGCAGGATGGTTTTCTTGATCGATTCAAGGCTGATGCCGGCGCCGTCGTCCTCAATGGAGATGTTGATGTGACTACCCTCAGCCGAAGCCGCGAGGATAATCTGTCCTTGCGGCTTCTTGCCTTTTTTAATCCTGGTGTCAACAGGCTCAATCCCATGGTCAACCGCGTTGCGTATCAAGTGCATCAGCGGTTCCCGGATATCTTCGATAATTTTTTTATCCAACTCCACCTCTTCGCCCCGCAGAACCAGATCAACCTGTTTGTCACTCTCTTTTGCCATATCGCGCACGGCCCGGGGAAACAAGTTGAAAATGGTGGAAATCGGCAGCATGCGGGCCGCCATGATCTTTTGCTGCATGTTATTGGAGACCAGGTCCAGCCGGCCGACGATCTCCTTGAGGTTCTCATACACGTGAAAAGTGCTGTCTTTCATATCGATAACAAGGTTTTCCAGTTCCTGAAGATAAACGTTCAGTTCGCCGTTGTCGCGCTTTACGACGGGCTCGCTTTCATCGTTCACCACTTCCTTCAAGTCGTTGATAATCGAGGAAAATTGGTGGATCTTTTGCTGGAATAAATTAATATCGTTCAGGGGAGACTCAAAGCTCAGTTTATTGACCACCATTTCGCCGGCCAGGTTTAACAAGGCGTCCAGCTTGGCGACGGCAACCCTGATTGTGTCCATTTCCTTGGCGCCGATAGGACACACCGGGGCGGTTATCTCATCCTGGCAAGTTGTCGGTTCCGGTTTGGCGGCGACTGGTTCAGGGGCAACTTCAACCGGTTTCTCAGAATAAGCGCCAGCGATGATTTTCTCGATTACTCCACTGGCGCTTTGGTTAACCTTTGGTTCTGTTTTCTCCGCCGGCTTCGACAAAGTTTTCTCGTTTGCTTCAGGAGTCCTCCCCAGTTCATCGACCTGGACTTTTAATTGATCAAGCAGATTCAGCAGGGAATCGATGATCTGGCTGTCGACCGGCGGTTCCAGATCGCGAATCTCGCCGAAAAGATCCTCCATGGAATGCGCTGTCTCGCAGATATCATCAAACCCCATCAGGGATGACGAACCCTTGAGAGAATGAGCGTTCCGATACAAGCTGTTCATCAGTTCCTTGTCGCCTTCATTTTTTTCAATAACCAGCAACCCGGCTTCTATTTTCTGCAGATGTTCTTCAGCCTCGGCTCGGAAGGTGTCCAGAAACGCTTCTTTATCGAATTCCATCATATTCCTGTTGACCTGTCCCACCGGGCGGAGTTCAGGCGGGGAGAATGAGATATCTTGACCATATCCAGCAAAGAGATCATCTTGTCCTGGTAATCGAAAATGCCGCTTACGCTTTCCCGCTTGATGCCGTTTATTACTGAAAGCGGTGTTTGAATCTTTGTTTTGGGGATACGGGTAACTTCTTTGCTGGTATCGGTTAAAAGACCAAAAATATTTTTCTCGCAATTAATTATCAGTATCCGGGTAAAGGACC
This sequence comes from bacterium, assembly GCA_024276815.1. Taxonomy (GTDB): domain Bacteria; phylum JACRDZ01; class JAJRWM01; order JAJRWM01; family JAJRWM01; genus JAJRWM01. Next base: position 6,204 of record JAJRWM010000176.1, on the reverse strand, counting down.
CTTTGGTGCTTCCTGAACCAAGATAATCGAGGAGATCATAAACGGTGATAATTTCCCCCCGAAGATTTATCACGCCGGCAAGGAAACCGGGAGTCTCCGGAACGATGGTAATCGGGATCTTTTTCACGACCTCCCGAAGATAGTTCACCTCGACGGCATACCATTCATTCGCGAGTGAAAACGGCAGAAAAACCAATTTATCCGATTCCGGCAACTCCGAGGAGTCGCCACCGTTGATATCGAGAGCGATTTCTTTGGTCCTGAGCCTTTTTTCTTCCCGCGGGTCTCTTTGTTTTGCCACTTATAGCGTCCCTGTCCAGTTTTACTTTCTCATTATACTAAATTTCAACTGATTTTTTTCAAAAAAAACACTCGCTAATCACTTATTGTCAAAGAAATCCCGTTCTCCCGCCCACGGTTTTACCCGGATAAAGCGAATCAACCCATCTTTTCGCTCCCTGAGCTTGCCCGCCACTCCAACGAGTGCCGGGAGAGCCGCTAAAGAAGGATCGTGTTGATCAGGGTAAATAGACAAAAGCTTTCTGCCGATTAACTTATTTGTCAAGATGAATATTAAAAGCAAACTCATTCACAGTCTGTTGCCGCCTCCGGTCAGGACGTCAAATTCCCAGTATTCCATGGTCTTTCCCGCGCATGACGATCCTTCGCGAGCTTCGGATTCTTTAATTTCGCTGGCTCTTGAAGCCGCGGCCAAGGCCCGGGAAATCAGGCTTGACGAGATCAGCGCCCGGGAAAAGGGGCCGCCCTATTACGTGAATCTCTGGCCGGGAGAACACTACCGGCTCCTGGCCGGCCTGGTGACGGCTCTGCGGCCCGGCTTGATTGTGGAAATTGGCACCGGCGGCGGCTTGTCCGCTCTTTCAATGAAAAAGTATCTGGCGCCCAGCGGCCAAATTGTTACTTTTGATATAATTAAATGGCGGGAAAACCCTCTTTCATGTTTAAATGAGAGTGATTTTCTCGATCAAAGGCTTGTTCAGCAGATCGCTGACCTGAGCGAGCCGGCGATGGTCGCGAAACATCGTCAACTGTTGGAAAAAGCTGATTTGATATTTATTGACGCCGCTAAAGACGGGGTGATGGAAGAAAAGTTTTTGGCTAATTTCAAGGCTGTTGCTTTCAGGAGCAACCCCTTGTTTGTTTTTGATGATATAAAGTTATGGAACATGCTTAAAATCTGGAGAAATATCGCGTTGCCCAAACTTGACCTGACCTCTTTGGGGCACTGGTCAGGCACCGGGTTGGTTGAATGGGGCGGTAGCAATATAATGTAAAAAAGAGTGGTCCTGATGGTCCGAAGGGAGGCAAAAATGAAATGTCCGGTTTGTCAGCAAGCTATGGTTGAGAAAGATTTCGGCGGCGTCAAGGTCGATGTTTGCGAAAACGGCTGCAAGGGAATCTGGTTTGACTGGTTCGAGTTGAGTAAGCTCGATGAGCAAGGCGAAGGCCTGGGCGAAGCTTTGCGGGAGGCGCTGAATTATCCCCGGGAAAACACGGAAAACCGTGGGAAGATCAAGTGCCCGAAGTGCGGCGTTCCCATGCACATCCACAAATATAAGTCGGCCAAAGAAGTCAATGTTGACGAATGCTATTCCTGCGCCGGCTTTTTTCTCGATTCCGGAGAATTGCGCTCAATCAGAGACAGCTTTATGAGCGAAGAGGAAGAGAAGAAATACCTCGATTCGCTGTTAGCCGATATGCCTGAATACAACCAGGCTCTGGCGGACCAGGAAAAGGAGCGTGAAAGAGCCGCCGCCCTGCTTAACTATACCAGATTTATGAGACTAAGCTACTTCATAAAGGGTAAGTAGCGCAGTCGCTCGCCTCGTCCGCCGGCGGACAAGGCAAAAGTGAAAACGCCGGGACGAATATAAGCCATCAAGATAATTTTGGCTGCTTAAATCAAAAGTTGTTATCGCCGCCCAGGAGGCCGCCCAGAAGCCCGCCGCCCAGCCCGGCGAGGCCTTTCTGTTCTCCCCGGTTTTGAAAACGTGAAGCCGCGAAGATCCGGTCAGCCAGCCGTGAGAAGGGCAGAGACTGCAAATAGACAAGCCCCGGGCCTTGTAGTTGGGCCAGGAACAGACCCTCGCCGCCAAAAAGCGAGTTTTTAAAACCGCCAACAAACTGGATATCGTAATTTACTGTGGGAGAAAAAGCGACCAGGCACCCGGTATCAACCCGAAGAGACTCGTGGGATTGCAATTCTTTTTGAATAATGGTGCCGCCGGCGTGGACAAAGGCGAGGCCCTGTCCTTCAAGTTTTTGCAGGATAAAGCCCTCGCCGCCAAAAAGCCCGGCTCCGATCTTCCTGGTGAAAGCGACTTCAATCTCCACTCCCCGGGCCGCGCACAGAAAGGCGTCTTTCTGACATAAGAAACTGCCGCCCAGCTTGTCAAGGTCAAGAGGAATGATCTTCCCGGGATAGGGGGCGCCAAAAGCGACATGGCCCTTGCCGGTTCCCTGGTATAAAAAGGTGGTGATGAAAAAACTTTCACCGGTTATCATCCGCTTAAATCCTTTAAACATGCCGCCGCCGGTGGAAGTCTGCATTTCGATCCCCTGTTCCATATACATCATGGCGCCGGCTTCCGCCCGTACGCCTTCGGTCGGGTCCAGTTCGATTTCCACAATCTGCATATCATCGCCATAAATCTTGTACTCAACAATATCAGCCATTTAGGGGGCAACCTCCTTTGTTTTAGCGACTTGCCGCAAGCCACAAAATTGAAACAGAACTAACCAACTTTACTTTAAATCGTTAATTCAGGTCAAATTAAATTCACAAGAGATTGCTTGTTTTATGGTAACCTTTTGGCGGCAAACAGAATGAAATGGAAGTGTTATGCGAATATTCGACGCCCATATCCACGCCGACGTAAGAAGTTTTGAGGATTTTCAGAAAATGTCGCTCATGGGAGTGCGGGCTGTTCTGGTTTGCGCCCATAACAGCGTCAATTTCACGAGTTTAAGCAGCCTGACCGATCACTTTGACTCTTTGCTTGACCGGCAGTGTAAGAGAATGGCCGCCAACCGGATAATTCCCCTGGTCGCCTTGGGTATCCATCCTCGCGGTATTCCGGGGGCTGACTGGGAAGAGGCGGTTAAACTCCTGCCCGAATATCTTACCCGGGAAAAAGTGGTTGCGGTCGGCGAGATCGGTTTGGATCTGGGCGGCAGTCTGGAAGAAAAGGTTTTATACCAACAACTGTTAATCGCCAAAGAGTTAAACAAGCCCTGCCTTATTCACACGCCCGGCCCGGGTAAAAAAGACAAAATCGAGATTATCCTTCGGTTGGTTGAGCGGGCACGGATAGATAAATCATTGGTTTTAATAGATCATTTGCGCCGGGATGTTTTGGCGAAGGTCAAGGAAGAAGGTTTTTACCTGGGACTGTCAGCGCACCCGTCAAAACTGGATCCTGTTGAGATCGCCGGTTTAATCAAGGATTTTGGCGCTGAGAAAATTATCGTCAGCTCTGACATCGGCAATTCGCTGGCTGACATCGGAGCCCTTCCCAAAGTTATCGCTGAATTAAAACTACGTCAGATCAGCCCGAACGATATTGAAAAAGTGGTCTTTCATAACGCCAGGAAATTCCTGAGGGTCGATTTCTAAAGCAAACAGGTTATTCTTTTGCCGAGGACTTTGACTGGTCTTCTTCCGGGTAGGGTGAAACCGGCGGCTTCCGGACGGCGGATGTGGGCGAGCTTGGCTCCTGAGGGGGAGCCGGCGTGACTTCCTTCTCGTCCTCATCGGGTTCTTCGACAGCCTTCTTGAAGTTGCGGATTCCCTTGCCTATCGCTTTCCCGACTTCGGGCAACTTGCCCGGCCCGACGAAGATCAGGGCGATCAACAAAATAACAATCAGTTCCGGCAAGCCGATGCCAAACATAACAAGCTCTCCTCCAAATTTAAAATTTCAACCCGCGAAAGTTAATTAGCCAAAAAACTGAAGCTGTTGAAAATCTGCTCGAAATCCCATCTATAGGTATCATAGTCTTTTTGCCGCACATTCGCAACCATAACGAACGCCTTCTGGTCCTTAACCACAAAAACCACCACTTTGGTGTCGAAGGGAGCCTTGGCCGGCGACCTGACAATATAATAGGCGCTTTTCAAGGGACCGCTGGCGTAAGTTGTCGGCTTGAGCATCGTTTCGGTTTCCACATCCCGATAACTGTCCTCAACGTAAGATTCCATATAGCTCTCGACCGCGACTTTCCTGGCCGACCTCGGTCCGGGGAGCGGCACAACGCCGACGTCCACCCAGGCCAAAAACTCATCTTTGTCCAGACGATCCAGCCTTAACAGGTTCTGCCTTTGCGCTAAATAAGACAAATTGCTGTCTTTTTTTTCACTTTGTAAAGGCGTGGTATCCTCAAGAATCTTGAACCGCCAGTCTTTGGTCGGCAAAGATATTCGGAACCCATATATATTGTTTATATAGGTGTCCTCTAAAATATAGGAATCCGCGGTGATCGGGGCTGGTTTTTTTTCCGGTTTCCTGGCCGGTTTTTTGGAGTTGATGGTCGTATAAATAAAAAACATCAGGACCAGGATTAAAAAAAAGACCAGAAAGCCCCAGGCGGGGATGCCGCCCCGGCGTAATCGCCTCAGGTTTTCCCGCCGCGCCCGGCTCCGCGCCTCACGATTATTATCCATTATGCTTTCTCCCAGATTTCCATTAACTTGCCATGACAGGCAAGCGCTTCAGCCAGCATCCTCTCAATCGAATCGCACTGGTGAATTTCCAGCGTCCAGGGACGATTGAAGCCGGAACACTTCAAAGCGGACAATACTTTCTCCCACTTAATCGTACCGTAAAATGGGAAAAGATGCTCGTCCTTTTTTCCATGGTTATCAGAAAAATGAACGTTTATTATGCGCCGGCCCAGCTTCAGAATCAGGCTGGCCAGATCTTTTTTAAGCAGGTTGGCGTGGCTGGTGTCAAAGCAGATACCGAGCATTTCGTGGTCGATCTCATCCCGCAGCCCAATCAACCAGTCGATATCCTGGCCAATACGAAGCGGAAGCATGTTTTCCATCGCCAATGGAATGCCTGATTCACTGGAACTACGGAGTACTTCCTTGATGCTGGCACGGCTCTTGCTCCGCCCGGCCTCCCGCTCTTTGCGGTTGCGGAAAAGCCCTCCGGGATGGAGGATCAGGCATTGGACGTCCAGAAACAGAGCCGCTTTGACCGAGTCAAGCATGGTGGCGACGGCGGTCTCCCGGTTTTTTTCATCCAGAGAAGACAAATAGCGGTCATGAAACGGCAAATGGTAGGAACTGACGTTCATTTCATGCTCTTTCAGCCCGGTTTTTAGTTTTTCCAGGTAAGCCTGGTCATGATAGTCGATTCGGGGCGGATAGCCTCTCAGCTCAATGTTTCTTATCCCGTATTCCTTAAATAACGGTAAATAGGGGATGATATCGTCATAGCCGACGAAAGTTGTTGAGATCGCTAGCTCAGGCAAAGCTTTACTCCAATCTTGTAAATTTCTTTTTTCGGTATTTTTTGCTCTTTGGCCAACCTCGCGACCGCTTCTTTTTTGCTCAAGCCCTCTTTGCTGATTAAATCCAGCAACAGCTTTTCCAGCTCCCGTTCACTTTTGACTTCAGCCACTTGCTGTTCGCGCCCGGCCAGGACCAGCGTGTATTCCCCGCGGATTTTTCCCTCTTTCACCGAGTCAATCAAAACCGACAATGGTTTCCTGGCAATCTCCTCAAAGCGTTTCGTTATTTCGCGGGCGAGTACGGCCTCACGCTCTCCTAAAGCCAGGTAAATATCCGTCAGCTCATCCATTAAGCGATGCGGGGAAAGATAGAAGACTAACGTTTTTTCAACTGTTTTCAGCTCCGCTAACCGCTCGCGGCGCGCTTTTTTGCGATGCGGCAAATAGGCTTCAAAAACAAAACGGGCGGTCGGCAGGCCGGAAACAACCAGGGCGGCGATCCCGGCGCAGGGACCGGGTATAACAATGGGTTCGAGACCCTTTCCCAGCGCCATTTTAACCAGTTGGCCGCCGGGATCGCTGATCCCGGGAGTGCCGGCGTCAGAAATCAAAGCGATATCCTGTCCCGCCATTAATTTACTTAGCAGCTTTTCGCCGCTTTTTAGCTGGTTATGCTGGTAATATGAGCAAAGAGGCGTCTGGATACCATAATGATTAAACAGTTTT
>JAJRWM010000175.1 GCA_024276815.1 bacterium | reverse complement strand
TTTTCCAGTGCGGTGCGCACTTGGTAGTTCAGTCTTGCTTTCAGCCTGAGATTTTCTTCGGACAACGTGTCAATCTGCTGCTGCTTCTCGAAACATGGCTCACAAAATCCCATACCCTGCTTATCGACTGCTCCCACCCATTACCTTAACCCCCTCCCCCCACTTCACTGACGGGTTACTGACCAGGCAATATTATAATTGTCGTCAGCGTATTTTAATGATAAAATATCAGCGTATTTTAATGAATTGCTCAAGACCGATGTTTTGACAGGGTACAAATCTTGAAAGATAAAAAGTTTATAAGTGTTCTTTCCTTGCTTGTCTTTATGTCTATGATTTGCCAACCCGCCGGCGCCGTGGATAAAAAATCGGAAAAAAACGTTCAAACCTCAAGAAGAACGAAACAACATACCATGATTTTCTACAAGAATGAAACCTGGAAAAGCCGCTGGAAGTGGAATACCTTGATCAGTGGAACTATTTTTTCCACGGTCGCTCTAATCTATGTTAATTCGAAACAAAAATTCGTTAAAGCCAGGAACGAGGTCAGCCTGGATGAAGACAAGAAAGCTCTCAACGAAGAGATTCAGAACCACGATCTGATAATTAATATTTCGGGCAGTCTGGCGGTGATCTCAATCGGCAGTTCGATATATCTGTTCGCCACGGATGACAGCGGCGTACAGAAAGCGATACGGAAATACCTTCCCGATATACGAATTTCGCGAGATAATTACCGCTTGGGCTGGACAACGAACTTTTAGGACATGATATGACAATATCCCTGATTCAAATGTCAATCAACCTGGGTAAAATCGAAAGCAACCTGGAGAAAGTGCAGCGTATGCTCTTATCGGCCGCTGACGCTGATATTGTGGTGTTGCCTGAGCTTTGGAGTTGCGGATATGATTACTCCCGGTTAAAAAGGCACGCGGAGACGACGCCTGAACTGCTGAACAAACTATCTTCCCTGGCTAAAGAGAACGTTATGCATATTGTGGCCGGAAGCATGCCGGAACTCCAGGAAGACAAGATATATAACACCTCCTATATCATCGATCATCATGGCAATATTCAGGGACACTACCGCAAGATACACTTATTCCCCAATATAAAGGAGGAACAGCATTTTGACGCCGGAGATATGCTGTTACCGGTGGAGACCGTCTTGGGCAAGATTGGCGTTATGCTTTGTTTCGACTTAAGATTTCCGGAGCTTGCCCGGATGTACAGCTCTTACGAGACCAAGCTGGTGATCGTCCCGGCGCAGTGGCCGGTCGAGCGTATCGAACACTGGCGTTTGCTGTTACGGGCCAGGGCCTTGGAAAACCAGATTTTCCTGGTTGGAGTTAACTGTGTGGGGAGAAGCAAGTTTCTTTCCGGTGGTGGTAATTCCCTGGTCGTCGATCCCAATGGAATAATACTGGCTGAGAGTGGCAACCGGGAAAAAGTCATCACCACCGATATTGAACTGGGGCAGGTTAACCTGATACGCAACGATTTCCGCGTCTGGCGCTCCCGCCGCCGCAAGTTATATCATATTAATTTTTGTTTTCCACTGCAAGACGAGCAATCAGATCCCCAATCTGAGTAGTGCTCAAATCGCCGCCGGCTGACAGATCCTTGATGTGCCGTTCACTCAGCGCTCTGGTAATGGCGTTTTCAATACGTCGCGACGCTTCCATCTGGTCTTCATCTTTCAACAACATTGCCATGGCTCCAATCGCCGCCAGGGGATTGATCTTGTTTTGTCCCTTGTATTTGGGAGCGGAACCATGGATCGGCTCAAACATGGAAACTCCGTCGGGACCAGGATTAAGGTTACCGCTGGCCGCGATTCCCATACCGCCCTGAATCATGGCGCCCAGATCAGCGATAATATCGCCGAACATGTTACAGGTTACGATCACGTCGAACCACTCGGGGTTTTTAACCATCCACATGGTGGTGGCGTCAACGTAGGCGTGATCCTGCTTAATATCAGAATATTCCTTGCCAACTTCCTCAAAAGCACGGGACCAGAGACCATGAGCGAAGGTAAGAACGTTGGCCTTGTCGCAGAGGGTCAGTTTCTTGTCTTTATTTCGTTCGCTGGTTAACTCAAAAGCGTAGCGTATACAGCGTTCAACGCCGAAGCGGGTGTTAACCATCTCCTGAATCGCCACTTCCTGGGAAGTGCCCTTACGTATATTGCCGCCGGACCCCAGGTAAAGCCCCTCGGTGTTCTCACGGACGATCACCAAATCGATATGCTCCGGTCCTTTATCCCGCAGGGGAGTGTAGACATTCGGATAGAGTTTAATCGGCCGCAGGTTAATATACTGGTCCAGTTCAAAGCGTATCTTAAGCAGGATACCCTTTTCCAGAATGCCCGGCTGAACATCGGGATGACCGATGGCGCCCAGATAAATAACGTCAAACCGCTTTAATTCCTCAATCGCGGAATCAGGCAAGACCTCACCGGTTCTCAGGTACCGCTCACCGCCAAAGTCAAAATTGGTTAACTCATATTTAAAATCACAGACCCCGGCGACCGCCTCCAAAACCTTCAACGCCTCATTTGTGACCTCAGGTCCAATACCGTCGCCCGGAATAACCGCGATTTTGATAGTCATAAAAATTCTCCTTCGTATCTCAAATATCAAACATTATTTTTTTGCTTTTCGGCTGAAAAAATGAACTGTAATAATACCATAATCTCTCAGCATGTCAACGTAAAAGTAGTTTTGGACGTAACCCGTCAGTGAAGTGGGGGATTAGCTGGTAGTGTCATGCCAGCGTATGCAGGAATCCAGTGGATTCCCGTTGGCACAGGAATGACAAAGAAGGTCTTTTCCCCGGAAGACTGACGCCTTACCCCTCTTAATAATCCGGCTACTGCCCGCCCCCCTGAAACGGGACTATCGAAAGGTCAGACTTTGGTTTTTTTCCAAAGTCCCATTCTGAACCAGACGGCGAACAGGATGGTATTGAAAATACTGGTTAAAGCCATGCTTATCCAGATGCCATCGGCGCCCCACCCTAAGGTTCTGGCCATAAGATACGCCGCCGGCAGTTGAAACACCCATAGCGCTATAAAGTTAATGATCATCGGGGAAATGGTGTCCCCGGCGCCGACAAAAGATCGGCCGAGCACTACGCCGATTCCCAGAAAAACATAAGAATGAGACATTAGCCTGACAAAAGAGGCGCCCTGTTTAACAACTACCGGGTTGTTGTTAAACAGGGATACTATCGGCTCAGCGTACCAGTAGAAGAAAAGGGCGGCCAAGCCCATGATGACACTGTTATAGCCGGCGGCCAGCCAGGCGCTAAGCTCAGCCCGGCGGGGTCTGCGGGCGCCCAGGTTCTGCCCCACCAGAGTCGCCGCCGCGTTAGCCAGACCAAAGCCGGGGAATAACACTAACTGATAGATACGGATCCCGATGCCGTAGGCGGCCAGAATCAAGGTGCCGTAAATCGCCACAATACGGGTCAAAACAAGTAAACTGAAGGTTCTGAGGAAAAGTATCATGCTGCCGGGAAAAGCTATTTTCAGCATGGTTTTAATGATCTCCCGGTCCGGGGTAATCTTCGTTTTTCTCAGGTGAACGATCAAGTAACCCTTAAACAGCAAGACTATCTGAATGCTTACGGCGATCAACCTTGAAACGACCGTGGCGACAGCCGCTCCCTCCACCCCAAGACGAGGGAAAAATCCAATACCAAAAATCAGGAGAGGGTCCAGGATAATATTGATGATATTGGCAAAGCCCAGAAGATACATGGCGGCCTTGGCCTCCCCGGCGCCTCTGAATATCGCGTTGATAACAAAGAGAAATATTATGCTGAAGCTACCAACAAAACTAATCCGCATGTAGCCGACACCGGCCTTGATAACTTCTTCGCCGGCGCACAGCAGATCTAACCAGGAAGGCGCGAAAACGGCGCCCAGAACAGCTATCAGGATTGAAGCGACAGCCCCGATAAAAAGAGCCTGCATTACGGTTTCGTTAGCCTTGGGAATGTTTTTCTCGCCAATTCTCCTCGCTACCATTGCGCCGCCGCCGATGGCGATACCCTGGGCGATGGAAAAAACAACCATAATGAATATGCCCACCATGGTGACAGCACTGATCGCCGCCGGGCCAAGCTTGCCGACAAAGAACATGTCAACAATATTAAACGCGGCTTGCATAATCATCTCGAAGGTCATGGGCAGAGCCAGCAAAAAGACGTTAAAATTAATTTTGCCGGTGGTCAGATCATGATTCTGCTTCAATACCACGGATTTCTCCTTATTCGCACAAGTTTTTCATTTTAACCTGTTTATTGAAAAAATAGCCAGTTAAATTATTTTACGTCGGGGGGCTGTTGCGGAACAGGGGGTTTGGGGAAAATTTACAGTCAGAGTCAGAAAGACGTTAGACTCAATGGCCGCCAATCCTTCCTTTGAGCCTTATTCTCTTTTATTTTGTCCCGACACCAGCTAATCCCCCACTTCACTGACGCGTTACATTTTTTATCATAACAGGAAGAAGGCTTGAAATCTGGAGACAAGGTCGTTTCTTCGGCTTACCCGAGGCTTTAACGTTTAGTCAACCGGCTTGACACAGCGGAAGCCAAAGGTTTGCACGTGCCGGTCAGGCGTGGATTTCAGTCTGAAGGTTACCCTGATATTCCCGGGCAGGTTGGACCATGATCCCCCCCTCAGTATTTTCATGGTGCCGAATTTCGGCCCGGTAGGGTTCTTGTAAGTGCTGTACTGGTAGGCCATTTCGTCATACCAGTCCTCGCACCATTCATAGACATTGCCGGCCAGGTCCATAACGCCGTACGGGCTGACGCCGTTGGGATAAGCGTCGACCACCGTGGTCTTTTTGACTCCTATCTCCAGGGAGTTGCATCTGTTCGGCTCCCACTCGTTACCCCAGGGATATTGCCGGGCGTCTGTTCCCCGGGCGGCTTTTTCCCATTCAGCTTCAGTTGGCAAACGTTTACCGGCCCAATTACAGTAAGCCTTGGCCTCGTCCCAGTTAACGCCGATAACCGGCTGGTCATCGTGGTTGAAATCGGGGTGATCCCAAAAATTACGCGGCGGTTCCGCGTCCGTATCCTTCAGATATTCCTTGAACTGTTTATTGGTCACCGGGAAACGGTCGATATAGTAACCGGTGAGAAAAACCTTGTGTGTCGGTCCTTCATCCTTGTAGCCTTTGTCGTTTCCCATAATAAACTCGCCGCCGGGAACAAGTATCATTTCCGTACCTTCGATTATGACGATTTCGCTTTTTACCGGTTTTATGAGAGGCGCTTGGTCCAGAGGTTCAACCGCGGCGGATTTCCCGCTGACTATTTCCACGTTGGCCAGCGTGCCTTGTTCGTCATCATCAAATTCGATTCCATCTTCCGCCGGGGAAGCCGGGGACGCGGTTGTTTGCGATTTATCGGTCACTTCATAGAGGTTGTCTATTTTTTCCTCAGCGCTTCTCTTCGCGATTTCCGGCGCCGACAAGTCCAAGGGGTTATCAACTATTTCAATATGTTCCAACGTTCCGCTCAGGATTCCTGTTTCGTCTTCCCGGTATGTTTCATTGTCCGGCGTTATCACCGGCTCGGGTTCCATCTCTGATAATATATTATCAGCCGTTTCCCCGCTTTCGTTGTCATCCTCTTCCCGCACGGCGATATTGACGATATCATCGAGTTTGGCTAGGCAGTCCAGGCATACCGACTCGAAGGTTTGGAAATGTTCTTCGCAGAAATGTTCGCGGTTGCAGACCTCGCATTTAAATGATTTGTCTGAGCCGGTTATTTCTTTACCGCACAGGGGGCATTCGCCGAACGCTTGCGGCGGGGCGGTTACCAGTTCTTCCAGTTTTTCCCCGGGCGCCGTATCAATAATGCCTCGTCCCAGTGAGGGTTTTTTGGACGGTTCCTCAGGTAGTTTCGGTCGTTCCACCGATTTTTTGAGGGCGCAACCGCAGCGCGGGCAGAAAGCGGAATAAACCGGTATTTGTTCCCGACACTGCCCGCAGGAGATTAATTTCTGATATTCGGAAGGCTGTAGCTTTGATTTTTTCTTGATTTTTTCCAGTATGGGCAAACAAAGCTCTCTGCCGTGAGTTTCATCTTCCCTGATTGCTATCACGCTGAAGCCGTCGTCAACTTGCTGGACAATCCAGCTAAAAACGCCGACAGCGTTTTTAATAATGTCGGTTCTGGTTTTAACTGAATCTTGTTTTTTCAGAGCGTCGAGTTCGTTGATTCCGTCAGAATCGAATTCAATATGAACTTTCATCGGGCCTCCCATACCACCTTTATACCAATTTTATACCTGCCGTATAGACTTTCTCGGACATTTGGGCAAATAAATTAAGCGCTCCTGATTAATTTTATCAAATTTAACAATAATTTTTGTTATGATATATTATCTTCCAGACAATGAACGTTAAAAACAATCCCCAAAACATCTATAAATATTTATGGCTAACTTCCTTTATCCTGGTCGCCGTCGGGGCCGCTCACCGGATCGTTAACTTCGACTTCTGGTGGCATATCGCCAGCGCCCGTTATCTCCTGACCAGCGGTCAGTTCCCCCGGACCGACGTCTTCAATTTTACCAGCAACAACACCCCCTGGTTCGATCCCACCTGGCTGGCCCAGATCCTTTTTTACCTGGCTTATAAATGGGGCGACGCGCCTCTGGTGATTATGGTGAAATCTTTAATTGTCACGGCGACCTTTTTTCTGCTTTACAAGAATATCGGAAGTGAAAGACGAAATTCGCTGCCGGCGATTGCTTTCTTCCTGGCCGCTTTTGCCGGCAGCCGCTATCGATTTGTTCTGCGGCCCCATATCTTTTTCTATTTTCATACCCTGGCTCTTTTATATTTACTCAAACGAGTCGGGGACGGAATCAAGCCCGGGGCAACCTTCAGCTTACTGTTTTTTTTGACCTTGAGCTGGGTAAACACCCACGGAAGCGTGATTTTCGCCTATATTATCTGCGGGATATTCATCGCGGATCAAATGTTAAAATGTCTTTGGCGCACAGGTGAGTTTTCAAAGCTTAAAAAATATCTTTTGGCGCTCTTGATAGTTATCGCTGTCTCCATGTTAAATCCCTATACATACCAGGTGATAACCTATCCGCTTAATATTCAGGCCCAGGCCAGTCAGATCGCCAGCCTGACTGAATACCGCCCGCCCGGCCCGGCCGAGTTCGCCGGGCCGCTGGGTCTGTTTTTAATTGTCTCGCCCCTCATCCTTATCCGGCTCTATCAAACGGGAAATTGCGCTGATATCCTGCTGCTCGTTTTCTTCGGCGCCGCCGGGCTGAAATATGTCCGCTTCAGCGGTCTTTTTTTGCTGGTCGCCGCGCCAATTTACGTCAATAATCTTGATTACGGTTTTTTTGAGTTTAAAAGCCGTGCCGGTAAAATTATCACCTTTCTGACCATAGTTGTCCTGGGCGTTATCTTTCTCAAGCCCCAACTAATTGATACCAGACTCAAACAAATCGCCGTAGGCGTTGACCGGGATTTGTTCCCCCGCAAAGCCGCCCGTTTTATTAAAAACAATTTAGCCGGCCGGCGGGGGCTGAACGTCTATCGCTGGGGCGGATATTTGGCCTGGGAACTGTATCCGGGGAGTCAAACTTTCATCGACGGGCGGCAGCTTCCGGACAACGCTCCCTATCTCGAATACAGCAAGGCTTTTGAAGCAAAAAACAATTTTTCCCGGCTTGTGGAAAAGTACCGGCTTGATTATGTCTTGCTGGACCGGTTACCGCCCGGCGTGGAACAATTTGAGCAATCTTTTTTTCCGGTTTCCGGTTGGCGGCTGGTGTACTGGGACAAAATGTCGGTAATCTATTTACGAAATACCGGGGAAAATCGGGAATTAATTGAGCGTGAGCAATTTCGCTATGTTCATCCCATGCAAAGCTCAAACGATTACCTGGTCAAGATGTTTCAGGATAACCCAGCCGAGGTTCTGGCGGAACTGAACCGCTCGCTGGCGGTCGACCCTGAAAACGCCAGGGCTTATTTCCTGAGAGGTTTTCTGGAAGAAATCAGCAAGGAATACAGCCGGGCGGCCAGCGATTACTTAAATACGCTGAAACATAATCCCTGGTTTTTCCAGGCATCCTATAATCTGGCCAGAATATACCAGTTCCATCTAAACGATGAAAAAAAAGCGGCCGAATACTTTTTATTAACTCTGAAAATCAAGCCGGGGCACCGGGCTTCTCTGAACAGCCTGGCTCAGATAGAGCTTAAAAATTAAAAAGCGAAACCCCGCGCGCGGTTTTTTTTAG
>JAJRWM010000174.1 GCA_024276815.1 bacterium | reverse complement strand
TTCAGCCTGAGATTTTCTTCGGACAACGTGTCAATCTGCTGCTGCTTCTCGAAACATGGCTCACAAAATCCCATACCCTGCTTATCGACTGCTCCCGGACATTACCTTAACCCCCTCCCCCCACTTCACTGACGCCTTACCGTGTGTCGTAAGGCGTCAGTCTTCCGGGGAAAAGACCTTATTTGTCATTCCCGTGCCAACGGGAATCCACTGGAGAGCCTGAATGATACTACCGGTTCCTCCGCAAAGACTTAACAAGATTTCAATTTGTCTCAGATACCGAAAAACCGGCGGATACTTTTTAGCAGACTGGAATGACTTTCGATTTTGGGAGGAGCCTGGTTAAGTATTTCTTTTATTCTCAGCATCTTTTCCCGGGTTTCCTGTTGCCTGTCATAAAGGACGTAGCTCAACTTTTCGACTATGGATGGATTGCTGGTCAGAATTTCCTGGAAAACCGTTTTGCCAATCACAATCAGTTCCGTATCGGCCAAAGCGCGAACTGTCGCCGTCCGGCGCTCGCCGGTGAGTAAGGACATCTCGCCAAAATAATCGCCTTCTTTTAGCTGAACGATCGGTAATAGCTCGTTATTACTGCCTTCCTTGCAAATTTCCACGGCGCCGTTCTTAACGATAAAGAAGGAGTCGCCTGGCTCGTTTTCCTGGAAGATAATTTCATTCCCGGCGAAAGTATGGTATCCGACTTTACCGGCCAAACGAGTTATTTCTTTTTGCGACAGTGGCTTAAGGATGGGAACGCTGAGCAGGGTCGGCGTTATTTCTTTTACCAGGGCGGCTTGCTTTTCCTCCTCCGGGATTTGGCTGACGGTGTGAAGGTTCACGTCTTGAATCGGGAAGGGGATCTCGATATCTTTTCGACGGAACTGGTACCAGATCAAAGTGTTAATATCATTGTTTATTTTCAGACGGTCCTTATAATCGTCAAGCCAGATCCTTAATTCATAATTAATGGAAGAGTCGTTAAAATCAGTCATAAAAACTTCCGGGGCCGGTCTTCTCCTGACCCCTTTGATCTGGCCGACAATCTCAAGCAGCGCGTCTTTAACCCGGCTGGGCGGATTGCGGTAGCTCACGCCAATATTGATTTTCTCCATGTGCAGACGGGTTGGTTTGTAAAAGTTGATAATCTCGGCTTGCGATATGCCGCCGTTGGGAATAACCACCAGATCGTTCAGCCCGTTCTTCAGCTTGGTCGTCCGCCAGTCGATCTGGACCACCTGTCCCCGCCGTCCGTTAATCTCAACCCAGTCGCCGATTTTAAACGGTTGCTCGACGCTGAGGATAATGCCGCTGAAAAGATTGACCAGAATATTTTGCAGGGCGAGACCGATAACCATTGAGAAAACGGCGGAAGTAGCGAGAATGGGAGTCAGATTTACGTTAAAGAGAGCTTTCAGCAGGCTTAAAGTGGCGATCAGGTAGACCAGCCAGAGAATTATATTATGAAGCAGGGGGGGCAGGTACAGGTGCTTCTTCTCTCCCAGAATAAAGTCGAAGACAAAGATATCAAGCAATTTGAATAGAAAGAAGATCAGGGCGGCGACGATAAAAGCGCCGGCGAAGGCGGTCAGGTTTTCCTGGTTGCTTATTTCCAGGAACATCAAGGGAAGCCGGAGAGATAAATAAAGACTTAAAAAAACGTAAGCGGCTTTGAAACTGGTAAAAAAATCGGAAAAACGGGTAAATATCTTGTAAATTATCCAGTTAACCAGATTAATCCCGAAAAGGACCAAAAAATAGATTAAATAGGCGGAAGTCAGTAATTGCGAGATATTCAGATTCATCGTTTTCGGCCCCGGAAGATCATGCTTACCGTCAGCGGAATAAAAATCACGGCGATTGTCCCCAACAAAAACAAACGAAAACAGCCGAACCAGTGATTGTTAGCAAGGAAAAAAGCGATTCCCAGATAGACCGCCGCTCCCAGAATGAAAATGAGCCGGACCAGATCAATGGTCTTTTCCCGTGAACCATGATTCCCCTTGTGTCGGTTGACGAATATGATTTGCCCCGGTCTACCAGACATTATAGGGCACCCCGTTGCGGCCGACAAAATCAGAGCCGCTGTGAACATCGAAGACATCAAATTTTTCCAGTGAGGACGGTATGGTCACCCAGGTAGCGTTCGACTCCGTAAAGGGATCGACCGGGATGCTCCTGAGATATCTTTTTCAACCAGGTCCGCCAGCGTGGCGGGGTACTCGCCCTGATCCGAATAATAACGGTCGATTACGTCCCGCATGACAAAAAGGTCTCGTTTCAGCGTCGCCTCCTTGGCTTTCTTGATAGCGGAATAATATATCGGTTGAGCGATGGTGATCAAGATGCTGAAAACCGAAATAGCGATCATCAGCTCGATCAGCGTAAAGCCCGACGCGTTATTACCATTCGCTGTATGACGTGCCATCCAGGGCAACCTCCTCGGACAGGCTGTGAACATCGTAAACATCGGCTCCATCGCTAATCTGTGAATCAAGGTCGTCAGTAAACGAGACTGTGCGCCACTCTTTTTGGCCGCTTAAGGGATCAATCGGAATACTGCGCAACAATTTTTTTTCCAATAACTCATCCAGGGTCAGCGGGTAGCCTGAGCGGTCAACCTGCTCTTCTTCCTTATATACATGTTTATCATAATTGAGCTTATACTGGTCAATCGCGCGCCGCATGGTTCTGAGCGCTCTCTTTAACTCCAGTTCCCTGGTGCGGGTTATGGTTACCCGGCTGATCGGCAGAACCGCCGCCGTCAGAATGCCGATGATGGTGATGACGACCAGAAGCTCAATAAGGGTGAAACCCCGGTCGCGCGGGTGGTGTGCCCTGGCCGGCCGGCTAAAGAATATCATCTGTTAAAGTCTCCGGAGACCGGTTCGCTTCCCAAGTCGCCGAGACCGCTGACGCCATGTCTCGGCGGGAACAGGTTCATGGCCGCACGACACGGACAACTCCGCCGGATTTATTTACGCTGATCTGGTTCAGGCGCGGATCAACTAAAACGTCATTGGAGATGGTCAGATCCGAGTCTCCCCAGCCGACGCTTTCGAAAGTGATTTTGACCAGGTTGCCGTCGCCGTCAGCCCCCTTGGTTTTCCCCAGGCGGGTCAGCCCGATAAAGGTTCGTCCCCGCGATTTATCGTTGGAATACAAAAAGGAAGTTGAATAACCGTTCTGTTTGAAGAACCCGCCTTCCTCCACCTTGACCACGTTTACGATATCCCGTTTATAGTGCAGGTGAAACGGCGCGCCAAACAGGTTTTCCACATCAGCCACCTTGACGTAAACCACAAACTGTTCCCCGATTTCGTGGACAACCGCTTCCTGAGGCTCAAGATAAATCCGGGCGCCGGCGGGTTGGGGGACGGACTCAGGCCCGGTGATTTCCGGTTCCCGGTCATTCTTTTTGTCTGTCTGGGCGAAAGTTTTCGCCGATTCTTTTTCAGCCGCTGCCGCCGGCTCAGGTTCAGACGGCGTCTGGCTCGCGGGCGCTTTCAGTTTGCCGCCGGCCGCCGGCTCGGATTGTGCCGGCTGGCTCGTAATTTGTTTTGCCGGAGAAGATGTTTGCCTGTTCGGCGCCGCGCCGACGGGACCGGTTCCCCGCTGTCCCAGGATAATCGCCTCAGAAGAAGACACCGCGTCGGTTTCGGTCTCAGCGATAATTTTGGGCGTGATCGCCATGACAATTTCCGTTTGAATTTTCCTGGTGTCTTCAGAACGGAACAAGGCTCCTAAATACGGGACGTCTCCCAGCAGGGGAATTTTTTTAATAGATGTTCTCTCCGAATCGGAAATCAGGCCGCCCAGGATTTTGGTCTCCCGGTCGTTAAGACGGATAAAGGTCTCCACATTCCGGGTGCGGATGGTCGGGTAGCCCTCGGAAGACTCGCCCACGATGGAACTGACCTCTATATTAAGCTTGATCGTCGTCTTGCCGTTCAGGTGAATGGTTGGCTCGACATTAAACTGTATCCCGACGTCCTTGTATTGTATCGTCGTGGTCACGGTTTCAGAGCCTTCAGGGGTGAAGGTGCTGGTTGAAATTTCCAGAGGGATACGGTCGGCGATGACGATTTTAGCCTTCTGCCGGTTGGTGATCCGTACCTTGGGATTGGCCAGGATCACGCTGTCGGAACTCTCTTTCATGACGCTGTAGATCAATCCCGGCAGCGTTGTGATCAAATTATTAGGATCGACCTTGGCTAACTCCTCCAGGTCCAGGGAATCTTTGTCGATTTTCAAAGTGAGGGTATCCTTGCTGAACTGGGCGCCCAGTTTTTTGATTCTTTCCCGGTTAACCTCAAACAGTTCCAGCTCAATATCGACTTGCCGGGCGAGTTTATCGTTGTCCCTGATAAGCTGTTCGACCAGCGTCATATTTTCTTTACTGTCCCGGATCACCAAAGCGTTCAGCCGCTCATTGACGAAAATCTGACGGGCGCCGATCATCGTCCTCAGCAAATTCATGATATCCTTGGCCTCAGCGTTAACGATATAAAATGTTTTAATGGCCATCTCTTTGTACTGCTCGCGTTTCTCCGGGGTGTCGGGAATGATAATTATCGTTTGGGGGTCTGTTCTGATCAGGAACAGTTTGTGGGTTTTCAGCAACAGTTCCAGCGCCTGGTCAAAGGTCATGTTGTTGATATTGATTGACACCTTGCTGTCCCGGACCTGCTCGTCAAAGAAAATATTGATATTCTCAAAAACAGAAAGAGCCTGAAAGACCGCTTTCAGATTTTTGTCGCGAAAAGAAAGATTACTGATTTTTCTCGCCGGTTCCTGAACGTTGGCCAGGACGAAAACCGTCAAGTATAGGGCCGCCATTACCAATAAAATAAATTTCACATGCCGTTTGATCATTGTTTTTTTATTCTCCATGAACAATTATATCATTCCAGACTAATCTCTTTTTCAATGTCGGTTCCCCGAATGCCGATGATTATTTTGTCCCCGGCGAGTCGTTTGACGACCAACTGATCGTTAAGCAGGAAGCTGCCTTTCGTAACTTGAAACACTTGGTCACGCAAGCTTAAAAATACCACAAAATTACCATCTTGGGTAGCTTTTCCCATGAATTCAATTTTCTCCAGCTCTTTTTCCAGGGGGTGCGGCGGCGGCGGTTCCGGTTTGGACGGCGGGGGGGGGGGAGGCTCCGGTTTGGGCGGCGGCGGGAGATAGTATTTCAGGGGCGCGAAAATGTTTTTTACTTCCGTCAAGGGAACTGTTTTCCGGACCGGTTCCCGGTCATACAGTAACCGGGGTATCTCCTTTTCTGCCTGAGAGGCGTTTGCCGAAGGTCGGCTGGCGGACTGAGGCTTATACTTTAAAGGGACGCGTCTCTCCTCAGTACGGAAAAAAGAGAGCCTTATGGTGAAAACAATGACCCAGCAGAGGACCAGTATGATAAGAATCCGGATCTTCTTTTTATCGTTCATCATTATAATAAGCGCTTACGTTTATTTGCAAAGCGATTTTTCCCGGTTTACGGTTGCTTTGTCTCAACCTTATAGCCTTGATTAAAAGATTTGATTCCATGAGTTCCAGTTCATGGATGAAATGTCTGATGTTTTGATAGCTGCCGGTAACCGGCATGTTGAATTCCAATAGCTGGTAGTTTTCAAAAGCTTTTTTAAATGGCCGGTAGTTCACCGAGTTGATCGTGACGCCGCTTGAATCGGCCAGCTCAGGCAGACGGGCGATCAACCTGGTTATTTCCTCTTTCGGCGGAATGGCCAGTTTTACGCTGCTAACCTCTTTTCGCAGCTTCTCCCAAGCCGCCCGCTCGCTGCTCTCCCGGGTGAGCCGTTCAGCCAGCGCGATTTTCTCGGCCCGCAGGGATCTCTGCCGCTCCAGTATTGAGAAACTTTCCGTTTCAACCGGGGCAACCAGGTAGCGCGCGCTGGCCCAGTAGCTGAAAAACGCCAGTCCCAGAATTATCAGCAATCTGCCCGGCCAACTCATAAACTACGCTCCCGGCTCATCATAATCAAACACCATGACGAATCTCTAGACCACTTTTTTCACGTTTGGTCCCACCTGGTAATTAAACTTCTCCTGCTTGCTCAGAAAGACTTCCCGGAAATACGGCGAGGCCTGCATCCTCTTAATCATGGTCACAATATCTTCCGTTGATTTCGCTAATCCCTCGATCTTGACTTTGCTTGAAGCGGGATCAGGGGTGATGCTGAGCAGCATCACGTCAGCCGGCGTTTCCCTTTCCAGGTGGTTTAAAAACCCGGTCCAGTAAAAACGGCGTTGTTGCCACAAACGGTTGATAAAGTCCACTTTCTCTTTCAACTTGTTAAGCTCGACCGGTTCAAAAGATTCGCCCGGGGTCTGAGCAGACGGGGCCACGCTTTCCGCCAGTAATTGTTTTTTTAGGTTTGCCAGTTTCGCTGACAGCTCCCGATGAAGGCGGATATTGGGATAAGCCGCCAAGCCGCAGGCGGCAATTAACAGGAAGCCGAACAATAACCAGTTGATCAGGGCGTGGTGATTTTTACGGGGCTTTTCGATCAGGTTTAATGATAGCCTCACGCTGGCAAACCTCCCGCCGCGACGCCCACCGCCGGGTAAATACGGCTCAGATCAGGCGCGCTTTCGATTTTTATCAGGTCGGCATTTAACAGTTCGCATTTTATTTCCCAGAAATTTTCCCCAAAAAGATCAAGGTTGGCAAAAGCCAGCCCGTTACCGCAGATAAAGACCTGGTCAATAGAAGACCGGGGATGATTGTTTAAAAAATAGCGGATGGAATCATTAATTTTCTTGAAGAGTTTTTCATTCACGCCTTTAATCAGGGCGAAGTTTTCCATGATCTCGGGATCGGTCGAGTGCCGGTCGGGGAAGAAGACTTTGCCCTGTTTGTATCGTTCCGTTTCAATGATATCCAGTTTTTTCTGTAATGAGATGGCCATCGAGTAATCGCGTCCTCCCATGTCAATTCGATGATAAAAGACCGGTTCGCCGGCCTGAAAGAAAAGAAGGCTGGTTGTGTCAAAACTGGAATAGACAAAAAGGTAGTCTAGGCTGGTTTTCAGGTAATCCTCAAAATAGTTGTAGGCGGCTAAAAAATCGGCTTCTATCCGGACCGGGTTTTTTGAGGACTCGTATAACAGGGAAACATACTCGTCAACAACCGCCTCGCTGGCCGCCGCCGCCATGATCCGGTAACCGCCCGACGCTTCCGGGTTGATTACCTGGTATGACAAAGACGACTTGAAGTTACGGCCCGGCATTTGCTTGTCGATTTGCCATTTTATCAGCTTCACCATCTCTTCGCGGTTGGCGCTTAGCTCCTCAAAATTAAGGAAAAAAAGACGGACGCAACTGGCCGGGATACTAACGCAGACTTCGGAGTCCCTGATGCCGGCTTCGCTGTAGGCGTAGATGATCTGTTTTCTCAGCGCTTCGCGTGAGAGGATGTTCCGGTTGGTAAACCCGGGATTAATAAGCTCGGCTTCTCTTTCCAGGTAAACCGCCTTTTTGACCAGGAGCCGGGAGCCTTTTTTCCGCAGTTCGGCGATCTTGATATTATTACAGGCTATATCTAATCCAACCAAGGGGCTAGCTCCGAAATACTATTCGACAAAGGTTACTCGATTAATTTCATGTAAAGTGGTGACGCCGTCTATGACTTTCTGAATCGCTGACTGCCGCAAATTGGTCATGTTCTCTTCCTGGGCCAGTTTTTTAATGGCGATAAAGGAACTCTTGCTTAAGATCATTTCCTTGATCCGATCGGAAAGGTCGATCAGCTCAAAGATACCGATTCGTCCGTGGTAGCCGGTATCGCTGCACTTGACGCATCCTTTACCTTCATAAAACACGTGGCTCTTATACTTGTCCGCGTCGATTCCGCTCTCATGCAGAATATCAGCGGGGATCATGACCGGCACCTTGCAGTTGTCGCAAATCTGGCGCACCAGCCGCTGCGCCAGGATACAGGCCAGCGAGGAGACAAAGTTATAAGGCTCAATCCCCATATTGATTAATCGCCCGATAACGTCCAGAACATTATTGGCGTGGATCGTGCTGAACACCAGGTGGCCGGTCAAAGCCGACTGGATCGCGATTTGAGCGGTCTCGCCGTCGCGGATCTCGCCGACCATGATCTTGTCCGGATCGTGCCGCAATATCGAGCGCAGTCCCCGGGCGAAGGTCAGCCCTTTCTTCTCGTTCACCGGGATTTGGGTGACGCCGGGCAACTGGTATTCAATAGGGTCTTCGATGGTGATAATTTTATCCTCGCCGGTATGAATCATCCTGATCGCGGAGTACAGGGTGGTGGTTTTACCGCTGCCGGTCGGTCCGGTCACCAGGATCATACCGTAGGGTTTGCGAATATTCCTGGCGAAGCGGCTCAGGTCGCCCGCGGAAAATCCCAGGCTTCTCAGGTCCAGGTTAACGGCGATTTTATCCAGGATCCTGATAACCGCGTCCTCGCCAAAGATACTGGGCATGATTGAGACCCGGAAATCGATGGTGCGCTGGCGGTAGCGGATCTTGAAAC
Organism: bacterium; assembly: GCA_024276815.1. GTDB lineage: Bacteria > JACRDZ01 > JAJRWM01 > JAJRWM01 > JAJRWM01 > JAJRWM01. Next base: position 380 of record JAJRWM010000174.1, on the reverse strand, counting down.
GGCCGTCCTGGGGAATCCTTTTCTCGGCGATGTTCAGTTCCGCCATGATTTTCAGCCGGGAGATTATCGTGTCGTGAAAACGTTTGCTCAGGTTATCCATCGCTTTGTAGAGCACGCCGTCGATGCGGTATTTGACCACCACCCGGTCTTCGGCGGATTCGATATGGATGTCCGAGACTCGTCTCTCGATCGCCTGAAAGATGATGGAGTTGACCAGTTTAATCATGGGACTCTGGCTCTCGTCCAGTTCGTCAACCGAGACGATCTTTTCTTCTTCTCCCTCGCCTTCCTCACGGATGATCTGCAGTTGAAAGTCTTCGGCGATTTCCGTGAGAACTCCCCGGGCGCCGCGGTTTTTCTCGATAATTTCTTTGATCCGG
>JAJRWM010000173.1 GCA_024276815.1 bacterium | reverse complement strand
CTGAATATTAATGACGTAGGCGCCGTCGGAACGTTCCTTTACCGTAATGTTAACCAGGTCAGACAGTTGGTCGACCAGTAAATCCCGCCGGTCTCTCAAATCGTTCGCGTTGTCGTTCACCGCTTCGATTCCCACGATCTGAACATTGAGGTCCCTGATCTGGGTAGCCAGGTTGTTGATATCGTCCACTCTGGTTTCAACTTCGTCGTTAATGCCGGCCCGCAAGGTTTCCAGACTGGTATAAATGCGGTTAAAGTAAGAACTGAGAGTCTGCCCGCTTTCCTTGAGGTTGGCTCTGACAGCCAGGCTTTCCGGATTTTTACTGACTTCCTGCCAGGCGTCCCAGAATTGCGATAAAATATTATTCAGGCTGTTTTCTGACGGCTCAGCGAAAATCCCCTCGATCTGGCTCATGATATCCTGCGTCGACTGCCAGCGCCCCAGGGTTTCCGATTCGTTCCTGATCTGGAGATCAACGAATGAATCCCGCAGCCTCATAATTTGCGCGATTTGAACTCCGCTGCCGAGTTGACCCGGTCCCGGCAGGTTGGGAAACCCCGGTTGGGCGTAGGGAAGCGAAGACTCCCTTACGGCTCTTTGCCTGGAATAACCTTCGGTATTGGCATTAGCGATGTTGTGCCCGGTTACGTCCAGCGCCATTTGATGAGCCGCCAAGCCGCGATAACCGGTATTAAGACCAAAAAATGTTGATACCATGTCGCTTTCCTCCTTAAAGCACCCGGTTTACGAGTTTTCGTTCGGCATAGTATTTCTTGCCGCTCTTCCCGTAGGTGGCGTCCTTGCCTTTGGTTACCAGGTTGAGAGTGTATTCCACGTATTGGATGGAGTTACGTAGCAACAGGTTGTTTCTCTGGTTGGCTTCCTTGACCGTTCCCAGAAGTTCACGATAATGAGCGCGTAATTCGGTAAGCATTTTCCGGTGTAGAGCCGAGGCGTGCTTGATTAACACTTTCAGCGAGAGCTTCTCCGGGGAGACGGCCAGTTCCTGGCACAAATCACGGATTAAAAGCAAGCGTTGTTTTTCCAGTTTTTCCAGTTCCAGGACAGCTATCTCCTTTTGAGTGACAGTTTCCTCAAATTCCGGCATATTGCCCCGCACCAAGTATTTTTTCTCCTGATCCAGAAGCTCCTTGATCTTCTTGCTGCAAGCGATTTCATCTTTTAACAGAAGTATCAGCTTGGAAAACAACACATCCTTGCACATAGTTCTCTCACCTTCCCCCAAATTTTTACCCGGCTACTTTTCGTCCTTCAGGCGTTTGGAAAGCATGCCTTTTTTCAAGGCGCTGGCTTTATCGTTCTGCGAACCGGCGGTATTCAGACCGGCGCTGAATTTACTCATACAGGCCGGGCACAAGCGTCCTGAGGCAATAGGCTTACCGCAGGCCTCACATTTCAGATTAACGCTCACTTCAACTTCTTTCAGCCGACCTTCTTTAATAAATTTCAGGATAACTTTTTCGTCCACTTCGGTATTTTGCGCGATTTCCGCGACCGTCGCGCCGGGATTCTCCCGCAAATATTTCTCAACGGTCTGGTAACTCTGCTTTTCTTTCTCCAGGCACTCCGGGCAAATCACTCGATTCACCGAACGGAAGAGTTTGCCGCATCGTTTACAGGTAATGGCTGGCATGTAATTCCCCTTTCTCTGATTGACTAATCACCAAGATTATTTTTTGATCCTTAGTTCATTATACATCATCTTGGCAATCCCCAGTCTACCCCCTTTGGCGCTCTCCTCGCTCAGTTTCTCATCCAGCATGCCCCGAAATATTTTTTCCTCGGACGTGTTTCCCAGGAAATCTGATTTCGGCACGGTTTTTCGCATCTGCGTTAACATCTGGTTGATGAAAATCGCTTCAAAATCCACGCAAGCCTGCCAAAGTTTCTTATTATCCTGTTCCTTTTTTAAACCATTTTGGATTCTTTTGGCTTTATTAATGTTATGATCATTCCGCGTTCCCGACAGAGCGCTGACAACGCCGCTTAAAGCAATACTCATACCAACAACCTTTCACATCAGGATAAGGTCCGCTTTCAAAGCGCCGCTTACCCGCATGGCCTGAAAGATAGCGATCATGTCCTTGGGCGTCACCCCGATGGAGTTGAGCACCTTGACAATCCCGGCGATAGTGGTTCCCTCGTCAAGCAAGACCACTCGCTTTTTCTCTTCGCTGTCTCCGCCGCCGCCTTGTTCCTGTCCCGGTTCGACCGTCCCGGCGCCGCCCGTTTTGGCTTTCACCGTCAGGCTGAGACTGCCGTGGCTGACCGCGACCGTGTTAATCACCACATCCTGTCCCATAACAACAGTGCCGGTGCGTTCGTTTATGACAATCAGCGCCTTGGCGGACGTTTCCACTTCCAAATCGCCAATCAAGGCCAGCATGGCCACTTCCCGGCCCCGGAACTGTCCGGGCACCCGTATCCGCACTTCAGCCGGATCAGTCACCTCGGCTATAGGCAAATCGAAGGTGGCGTTGATCTTGCCGGCTATGTTAACAGCGGTTTGGGGGTCCGAGTCTTTCAGTAAAAGAGAGACCGTGCCGTTTTCCGTAAAATAGGTGGGCACCATATTCTCGACGAACCCGCCGCCGGGCACTCGTCCGACCTGTTCATGGTTTTTCTGGCTACCTCGTCCGCCCTGGCCAAAATTAAAGCCGCCGATGGAAACCGCTCCCTGGGCGACGGCGTAAACTTTTTTATCAGCCCCGACCAAAGGCGTCTGCAACAGCACACCGCCCTGCAGGCTCTTGGCCCCGGCATAGGAAGAAACGGTAACGTCCAGTTTGGCGCCGACTTTGGTAAAGGCCGGCAAGGTCGCCGTAACAATGACCGCCGCGGTATTTTTGAGTTTCAGATCGCCGGCGTCAACTGTCAGGCCAAAATTGTTCAGCATATTGGCCACCGCCTGAATGGTGGAGATATCGTTGTCGCCGGTGCCTTTCAGCCCGACCACCAGTCCGTAACCGATTAACTGGTTATCCTGCGCTCCCCGTATCGAGGTCAGGTTTTTTATTTTGACCAGTGCGCTGACCCGGACATTGACGACTAGCGCCAGGGTTATAAAAAATATGCCGATAAATTTACTTCGCATTAAAAACTCCTAAAAGAATTAAAAACTCCTAAAAGATATAGAGCCAGCCTAACAGCCTGGTAAACATTCCCGGGTTGGCTTTTTCGGAAACAACCCCTTTACCTTCGTATTCGATTTGCGCGTCAGCGACAAAGGTTGAGAGTACGGAATTGTCCGACATAATATCCCTGGGCCTGATTACCCCCGTTATCACCATGCGCTGTTTTTCCTTGTTGAGCATCACCATGCGGCTACCCTTAATTATCAGGTTACCGTTAGGCAGCACTGTCTGCACCTGGGCGGTAATCTTGCCGGAGAGAGTATTCTCGCGGGTGGTCTCGCCATTTCCTTTAAAGCTGTCTTTCGAACCGCTCCCCCAGCCCAGGTTGGCTTCCAGGTAACCGGTGCCGACGCTGCCGGAGACGCTGCTGTCCTTGGACAGTTTGGTACTGGCCTTGTTCACCGCGTTGGTTGATTCCACAATAATAATAGTGACAATATCATTCACAGCGGCGGCCTTATTGTCCGAGAACAACCCCTTTTGGTTGCTGTTCTGCCAGACGGAAACCGCTTCGGCGTTCAGGTTGAAAATTAATATCAGGCAGATAAAGAGAATTATTTTTTTCATTATTTGCTCACCTCAAGCTCCACCAGATCCTTGCTGACCACCCGGGTCATCAGCATCTTCTGGTTATTCAGACACTTGACCCGGATCAACTCGCCGACCTTACCGCTTTCCAGGGCCTGCCCGGAGGTTAAAAGAGAGATGTTGTCCTGGAACGCCTTGATCGTGATCCGGTCGCCTCGTTCGATCGTGGGCAGTTTTTCAATTTTAAAAGCGCTGATTGCCTTGCCCGCCCTGATAGGCACCCTGGTTCTGAAGCCAACAAGCTGCGAAGTTTCAGTCACCAGTTTTTCACCGAGCAGATCATTTAGTTTCATTCTCTTTTGTCTGATATCCCCGGGTTCGATTACCTGGTGCCGTTTAAGATTGTTCACAGCGACCCAGACGGGCGCGTAAATTTCAATCGTCAGGCTGACGTTTACTTTCTTGAAGAACAGCCCGTCCACGAAAACCTGAATGGGAATAACCTGCCGCCCCATCAGCTTTTTATCCGAGGGAAGAGCGGTCTGATAGCTGACTTCTCCCTGGGGAACGACCAGTTCTCCGGTCAGGCTGTTAACGCGGATATGAACATCCTGTCCTTTAAAATCCATGGCCTTCAAGATCGCGTCTTTGGCCACCCGGGCGATTTCCTCGATCTTGATCTCGCTGGAGAGCCGCTTGATATTGACATAATCGGGAAGCCTCAAATCCAGCGAATCAAGATTGAGCCTGAGTTGTTTGAGCCGGGTAATGATGAAGCTTTTGGGCAAGCGTTTGGTTCCCCCCAACCGGGGCGCTTTGCCGATACGCAATTGTCCCAACGACTGGGCAAATGACGGATTGGTGGTCTCAATATGGGCAATATCCTTCAGGGTTATTGAGGAACTGTCCACTTCCACCTCCGGGGAAATACTGATAACCGTTGCCGCCCGCGCGGTTCTGGCCAGCGCCAGTAAAAGGATTAGTATCCAGAAGCTGATGATAACAAGTCGGGGAACTTTTTTAGCGTACACTATTGACTACCTTTTCAGATTATTGGCGATACCCAGCATCTGGTCCGCTGACGTTATCGCCTTGGAGTTGACTTCGTAAGCCCGCTGAGCCACAATCATATTGACCATTTCTTCCACGACCTTAACGTTTGACATTTCCAGAAAACCCTGCCCCAGGGTGCCAAAACCATCTTCCCCCGGCGTTCCGACCACCACCTCGCCGCTGGCGTCGGTTGGCTGGAACAGGTTGCGTCCGAGAGCGTTCAGCCCGGCCGAATTCACGACACGACCCAGGGTGACATTGCCCTGTTCGCTGATCGTACCATCCGGCAGAGTTACGGAAACTGTCCCGTCGGTGCCGATGCTGACCGCGACCGCTTCCCCCGTAATAGTGATGTCATCGGTCAGAGGGAAACCGTCCGAAGTAACCATTCTTCCTTCGCCATCGCGCTTGAAGGCTCCGTCTCTGGTATAGGCGATGTTGCCGTCCGGTAAAAGCACCTGGAAAAACCCGTTGCCCTCGATTACGACATCGAGCGGATTTTCCGTTTCCATATAATCGCCCTGGGAAAACATTTTCTGGGTGGAAACCGCCCGGACGCCGTGCCCGACCTGGATCCCCGTCGGCACGGTTATGCCCTGGGCGACGGTAGTGCCGGCCGGCCTTAAAGTGGTATAAAGCAGGTCCTGGAAATCGACCCGGCTGCGTTTAAAGCCGGTCGTATTGACGTTAGACAGGTTGTTGGATACGGTATCCATATTAAGCTGTTGCGCCATCATCCCTGAAGCTGCTGTCCATAATGCTCTGATCATGCGTAAACTCCTCTTTTATATTGACGGCTAGCCAACTGTCCGTCCGACATCATTAACCGCTTTGGCTAATATTTGATCGTTGGTTATCACACATTTGGAATTGGCTTCATATTCACGGAAAGCCTTGATTAAATTAACCATTTCCTTGACCACGCTGACGTCTGGTTTTTCCAGCCAGCCTTGTTCCAGGGTAAAATCACGCGCTTGTTTGCCCGTGCCGGCAATCTCCAGCAAATCACGGCCGATTTTGGTCAGTTGGTATGGTTTGGGGAAGTCGCGAATCGCCAGTTGATTGATTATTTCCTTGTCAATCCAGATTTTGCCTTCGCGGTCTATTTTCACTTCTTTGCCCCTCGGGAACCGGATCGGGCTGAGCGGTTCGTCAAAATAGCGCTGTCCCAGAACCGGGTTGCCTTCGGTTGTAACCAGGTAGCCTTCATCATTGAGGGTAAAGCTGCCGTTTCTGGTGAACTTGATCCCGTCTTTGGTTTTCACCGCGAAAAACCCGTTTCCTTCAATAGCCAGGTCGAACGGGTTGCCGGTATCCTCAACTTTACCCTGATTAAATATGGTAAAAGAGCCTTCGACCATCACCCCGGAACCAACCCGTCCGATTTTGGGTCGTTCCTGGATTTCGGCCCGGGAAGTATTAATGGAATACGGATCGTTTATTCTTGAGATCAGCTCATCGGAAAACGAGCGGTAGACGATCTGATCTTTTTGGTAGCCGGGAGTATTGACGTTAGCCAGATTATTGGCGATAATGTCGGTTTCACTGAGAGTGGCTACCATACCTGAAGCCGCCGTATAAAGTCCTCTTAACATAACAACCTCTTTTCTGGTCGAGTTGCCTTTCCAGTAGCAAAGAACGTGCCAAGTCAAACCGCCAACGCTACCAAGTCAAACATGATAAGCAGTTAAAGTTTTAAAATTTTAATCAGGGAGTTCCTGGAAATAATTATTGCGAAAAGAATCGGCAATAATTGCCGTTAATTTCTCCCGGGCAAGATCGCGGAACCTCCGCCCCTTTTGTCATTCCCGCGTACGCGGGAATGACAAAAGGGGGCTTTCCCGGTTACGGCGGCTGAGCTTAATTCTTTTGACAGGTCGGTGAAATCAGTGCTATCATTCAGCTTGTTTCCCAGTCTCAGTCAAGGGGTAGTTTTGGATATAAGTAATCTTTTCAAGCCGATCGCCGGCGAACTGAAACGGGTGGAAGCGGAATTGCGATCGGCCATGGAGTCGCAGTGCGGCCATCCTGAGATCAGGGAAGCTTCGTTGCATGCCTTGCAGGCCGGCGGCAAGCGGTTGCGTCCGGCTCTTTTGTTGCTGGTCGCGCGTCTGGGTGATTATGATTCCGCCCGTGCGATCAGGGCCAGCGTAGTGGTGGAGCAGATTCACATGGCGACTCTGATCCATGACGACGTGGTGGACCAGGCGAAGTTGCGTCGTGGTCAGCAGGCGGTAAATGATAAATGGCACAACAAGTTCGCGGTTTTACTAGGTGATTTCTTATATTCCAGCGCTTTTCTGGCCATTCTTTCCGACCCTGATTTACGGATCGTCGAGGCGGTAGTCACGGCTACCAAGATGATGACCAAGGGAGAGTTGTTGCAGGCTATTTTGTGTGGCAATCCTGATATTTCGGAGGAGGAATATTTCCAGGTTATCGAGGCCAAGACCGCCCAGTTAATTTCGGCCTGTTGTTGTCTTGGCGCTTGTATCGCGGGGTTTGAGCCGGACGACGTCAAGCGGATGACTCGATATGGTTATCATCTGGGGATAGCGTTTCAGATAACTGACGATGTTCTGGATATTATGTCATCGTCGAAGAAACTGGGCAAGCCGGCGGGTCATGACGCCCGGGAAGGTAATTTCACCCTGCCGCTGATAATTTCCCTGAAGCGGGCTAATTTAGCTGACCGCAAGGAGCTCCGCGATTTTCTGGGTCAACCTATTGACGACTATAGCTGGGCCAATATTTCCGAATTTCTCAATCGTTACGAGGGAGTGGAGTACGCTCTTTTCATCGCCAAGGATCACATTCTTAAAGCCCACCAATGTTTGGAGCGGGTTCAGGACGGCCCAACCACCAAAATCCTGCACAACATCGCTGATTACATCATCTCCCGTGATTTCTGACAGGTCAAGCGGTATGTTTGCCGACCAAATAGTGGTTGAGTGTCAGGTGTTTTCTTCGACGATTTTTATTTCTTCATCTGTGAGGTCATAGAGTTCATAGACCAGCCGGTCGATCTGCTTGTCAGTGGCTTCAATCCGCCG
>JAJRWM010000172.1 GCA_024276815.1 bacterium | reverse complement strand
TAAAACGGCGGCGAATTATGGTAATCAGCAGGAACCGATTGCCGCGGCGAATAAAGAGTTGGGCAAGGATGAATTCTTGTTGTTGCTTACTCAACAACTTAAATATCAGGATCCGCTCTCGCCCATGGACAACCAGGATTTTATTGCCCAGATGGCGCAATTCAGCTCTCTCGAACAGATGCAGAACATGAATAAGAATCTTTCCGAATACCTGAACGTGGCCGCCTTGAATGACCAGCGCTATCAGGCGGTCAGCCTGATCGGCAAGGAGGTCGCCGGGATTACCGCGGGCGGCTATGAGGTGTCCGGTAAAGTGGACGCCGTTCGTTTTGAAAGCGGTTTGCCGGTTCTGGTTATCGGCAAGGATGAACTGGCGTTCAGCGGCGTCAGCAGAATTTCAGGAGGAAGTGGCCAATAAAATGGTGAACCGAATAGACCAAAACAAGATTAATCCTTTGAGGCAAGGCGGCGGGGTCGCCAGACAAAGCGCTAAACCGGCCGTGTCTTTCCAGGATGTTCTGCGAGGTCAACTGGCTGATCAAAATTAAAGTTCAGCGCTCACGCCCGGAACCGGTTGGAGCAACGCTCGGTTAACCTGAACAATCAAACGGTGGGCCGGCTGGAGAATGCTGTGAAACAAGCCGCGGCCAAAGGAGCCCGCCAGTCGCTGATCATGGTGGACGACCTGGCTTTTGTGGTCAGCGTGGCCAACAAAACCGTGATTACGGCTCTTTCGGGCGAAGGCCGCAAAGACAGTGTCTTTACCAATATTGACAGCGCGGTAATCGCCTAGACACACGGTGGAAGGAACACAGGCTGGACCTCTATGAGGAAGCCTGAAGTCGCTGATTGACTGACGCGACGGGAAAATAAAAGGTAGGAGGTCAACAAACCATGATGCGTTCGCTCTTTTCTGGCGTGAGTGGGTTACGTAACCACCAGGTCAAGATGGACGTTATCGGGAACAATATCGCTAACGTTAACACGTATGGTTTTAAACAGGGCCGGGTCACTTTTCAGGACGTTATTTCACAGACGATCCAGGGAGCCTCGGCCCCCCAGGGTGACCGCGGCGGGATTAATCCCAAACAGGTAGGATTAGGAATGAAAATTGCCAGTATTGACAATATTTTTAACCAGGGCGGGTTGGAGTCAACCTCCAATTTAACTGACCTGGCGATTGACGGAGAAGGGTTTTTTATCTTGCGGGACGGTCTTTCCACCCATTATACCAGGGCCGGCACGTTTACCCTGGACGCCGCCCAAACGCTGGTCAGCAGCGCTAACGGCTACGCCGTGCAGGGCTGGTCGGATATCATTATTGATTCGTCAACCGGCGCTTCACGGGTGGATACCAGTCAGCCCATCGGCGACCTGGAGATCGTCCAGGGGCAAAAACTGAACGCCCGCTCGACCACTTCGATCAGGTACGCCTGCAATCTTGACTCCGCGGCTTTGGGGCAGACCGCCGCCAGCGTTGACGATCTGGCGATTGAACTGACCAATAACGCCGGGATTAACCTGAATCTGAGCATTGGCAGTCAGATCAGGGTTGACGCCGACGCCTCAACCCCGGCTAGCTTCACGACTTTAACGGTGGCCAACGCTGACGGAACCGCGGGCGATGGCCAATTCGCGACTTTATCCGGCCTGGCGGACGAAATAGAGTCTGTGCTGCAATCCGTTTCGACAACCGCCCAGGTCTCGATCTCGTCGACCGGCAGCCTGACTATCAGTAACCCGACGGGAGCCGGCGCCGCGCAGCTCGATGTGAGTATCACCGCGCTGGATACCGGGGCCAATCCAATTACCAACTTCAATGGAGTCTTCAGCATCGCCAACGGGGTGATGAATATCGACGACAACCTGGCGACTTCCACGTTAAGGGTCGCTAATCACCAGACCTCGATTATCACTTACGACAGCCTGGGAACGGAACATAACCTGACGGTCGTCTTTACCAAGACCTCAACGGACAATGTCTGGAACTGGGAGGCCAATCTGCCGACCACTGATGCCGCCGCCTCAACCCTGGCCGGTAATACCGGGACGCTGACTTTCGGCGCCAACGGCCTGCTCATTTCGAGCACCGGCGGCCCGATGACCTTTAGTCCGCCGGGAGCCGATCCGGTGTCGATAACTCCTAACTTTGACGGCAACGGCGTGCTGATTAACGGGGTAACGCAGTTTGCCTCTGATTTCACGACCGCCGCCAAAACCAGGATGGTTACGCCATGGGAGTGCTGGAAAGCTTCGATATCGATGTCAGTGGTACGGTAACCGGTTTTTTCTCTAACGGTCTTAACCAGGCTATTGGCCAGGTGGCCCTGGCCCGGTTTGTCAACAACCAGGGGCTGGAGAAGGTTGGCGAGACGATGTTTGACGCTACGTCAAACTCGGGGATCGCTGAAGTTGTCGTGCCGGCAAGTCCCGGTCTTGGCAGTGTTGCCGCCGGCTTCCTGGAAATGTCCAATGTGGATCTGGCCAACGAGTTTACCAGTATGATTATCGCGCAGAGGGGATTCCAGGCCAACGCCAAAACAATCACGACTTCGGATCAGATGCTTCAGGAGTTGATGAACCTGAAAAGGTAAGAGTTAATTAGCGGTGTCCCGGGGCGGTGGTGAAAGCCCCGCCCCGGGCGGGGAATTACGTGGAGTCGTATTATGATTAAGGTAACGCGGTTCAACCAAACGCAATTTTATGTCAACGCTGAAATGATCTACATGATTGAAAGCACGCCGGATACAGTAATTAACCTGACTAACGAAAAAAAACTGGTGGTGTCTGAAACCCCGGAAGAACTCGTTAAAATGATTATTGAATATAAGCGGCAAACAATGAAGTTAATAACTATTAAACGGCAGGAGATAGGATAAACAATGGATATTATAAGCATTGCGGGGATCGTGTTCGCGCTGGTTCTGTTTGCGCTGGCTATTGTTTCTGGCGGTTCGCCAGGCGGTTTTATTGATGTTCCTTCCATTCTGATCGTTATCGGGGGAACTGTCGCGACAACGATGATCAGTAGTTCCACCGTTCAACTCGCCAGCGCCATAGGGGTGATCAGCCGGGTTTTCAAAGCGAAAAAGTTTTCCGCGAGCGAGATTATCCCGACGATCATCACTTTTGCCGAAAAAGCCCGGCGGGAGGGTCTGCTGGCTCTGGAAGACGCTTCGTCGGAAGTCACTGAGCCGTTTTTGAAAAGCGGTTTGCAGCTGGTGGTTGACGGCACCGATCCGGAACTGGTGCAGGATATCCTCGAAACGGATCTGTCTTTCCTGGAAACCCGGCACCGCGACGGGCAGAATTTACTGTCGAAAATGTCCGACGCCGCTCCGGCCATGGGGATGATCGGCACCTTGATCGGCTTGATCCAGATGCTGAGTAAACTGGATGATCCGGCGGCAATCGGCCCCGGTATGGCTGTCGCTCTTTTGACCACCTTCTATGGAGCTTTTCTCGCCAATGTTGTCCTGATACCGTTTAAAAACAAGCTGGAGGTTCGTAACGCTGAGGAAATATTAATGAAGGAAGTAATTATTGAAGGTCTGTTATCTATCCAGGCCGGGAATAATCCGAGGATTATTGAAGAGAAATTGAAGGCGTTCTTACCGCCCAGCGTCAGGAAAGGCGCGAAATCCGCTGAAGAGGAACTGGCGGAGGAAGGAGCTTAAATCGCTATGGCCAAGAAAAATAAACACGTTTGTCCCGCCGGACTCCCTGGATGGCTGGTTACTTACGGAGACATGATGTCGTTGCTGCTGACCTTCTTTATCCTGCTCTTTTCCTTTTCTTCGGTTAACGCCTCCAAGTTCAGCAAAGTCGTGGTTTCCTTGAAAGGCGCTTTGGGAGTGCTGAGCGGCGGCGAACAATTACTGGTTGACGGCACTTCCCCGCATTCGAGGGAGAGCAAGGGCGAGCAAACCTATATGGAACTCCAGGGAGCCGCTTTCCGGCTGTAAGAAGAGCTTAAAAATATGAATATGGAGTCTGAAGCCGCGGTTGTGCTCGACAAGAGGGGACTGGTCGTAATGGTGGCCAGCAGCCTGCTCTTTGAACCGAACAGCACTAGGATCCGGGACGCCGCCAAGCCTTTGTTGATAAGGCTGGCCGAGTTGATAGCCAGCTTCCCCAACCTGGTCAGGGTGGAGGGGCACGCGGCGCGGGTTCCCGCCAGCACCGAGCGTTTTCCCAGTAATAATTGGGAGTTGGCGGCCGGCCGGGCAAGCGCTGTGGTGCGCTACTTTATTGAGCGGGAACCGATAATCGCTCCGCGTTTGACGGTGGTGAGCTATGGCGACCTGCATCACATCGCTCCTAATGACACCAAGGCGAACCGGGCCAAAAATCGACGAGTGGAAATTGTTTTTGAACGTTTCCGGGAAGAAGGGGAAGGATGATATGCGAAATTTATCAAAATTAATACTGATACCGTTTTTGTTGTGTTTTCTCTGCGGCTGTGGCGGCGGCGAACCCAAGGATGAAAGTGTCCTTTACGCCTTTAAAGAGGAGTTTATCGTTAATCTGGCCAAGGAAAACTCGGGAACTTACCTGAAAGTGCGCCTGGGGCTGGAGGTGTCAAACGCCAAGGTGTTAGGCGAAGTCGGGAAAATGGAGTTTAAAGTGCGCGACAAAATTAATTATATCCTCAGCCGCCAGACCTTAAAGTCAATCTCCTCGGACAGCGGCAAAGACAATATCAAGCGGGAGATAAAAGAGACTATCAACAAGATCCTGGAAAAAGGCGAAGTCACGGATGTGTATTTCTATGAATTTGTGTCTCAATAAAATCTGAAGGGGTGTGAGGTAAATGGCTGAAGTTCTTTCCCAGGAAGAGATAGATTCTCTGCTCAGCGCTTTGTCAACCGGAGTCGTTTCCGCGGATAAAGTTAAGAGCGAACAGCAGGAAACGGTAAAACTATACGATTTTAAACGGCCCGACCGGGTAAGTAAGGATCAGTTGCGAACCCTGGACATGATCCATGAGAGTTTCGCCCGGCTTTTCGCGACCTACCTGTCCGGCTATCTGCGCACCATGGTGCATATCAAGGTGGTGTCGGTGGACCAGTTAACCTATGGCGAGTTTATCCGTTCGATTCCCAGTCCTACCAGCCTTAATATTTTGAGCATGCATCCCCTGGAGGGCAAAGCGATCCTGGAAATCAATCCCGCCCTGTGCTTTGGTATTATCGATCGGCTGCTGGGAGGATTGGGGCTTCCCGGCGAGCAAATCAGGGAATTTACCGATATCGAACAAACCATTGTCAACAAGGTGATTGATCGGGCGCTTGACAGTCTGAAAGTAGCCTGGGAGAACATTGCCGCTCTGGCGTTCAAAGTGGAGGCCTGGGAATCCAATCCGCAGTTCGCCCAGATTGTCTCGCCCAGTGAAATGATCATCCTGATCACTTTTGAAATCGTTATCGGCGAGCATTCCGGGATGATGAGTCTTTGCGTGCCTTACGTGACTATCGAGCCTATCATTCATAAACTAAGCGCTCATCTGTGGTTCTCGGCGGTGAAGAAGCAAAGCTCTGATGAAGTGCGGGATCTGATTGTCGATCATCTGGGCAAAGTGGAGGTAAAAATAACGGCCAACCTGAGCGCGGCGCAAATAAATGTCAGGGATTTTCTCATGTTAAAGCGGGGGGACGTTATCAAGCTGGATAATGATGTTAACGACCCGGTTTTAATCCTGGTGGAGGATAAACCCAAACTATTAGGTTCGCCGGGAAAAGTCAAAAAGAGTTGGGCTGTTAAGATCAAACAAGTAATCGGGGAGTAATATCATGAGCGAAAACGAATTATCGCAAGATCAGATCGACGCTTTATTGGGCGGCGGCGACGATGAAGCCGAGGCTGAAGTCACAGCGACCGAACCGGGGGCCGCGGCCCCCGGAGACGACGGGGATGAAGTTCTAACCTCTTCTGAAAAGGACGCTCTCGGCGAAATTGGCAATATCTCGATGGGCACCGCGGCTACCACGCTTTCAACGCTGGTTAATAACAAGGTCGAGATTACCCTGCCGGTGGTCAGCGTCCAGACAGTGGAAGAGCTGAAAAGCCAGTTCCCTGATCCCTGCGTCATGTTAACGGTTGGTTACGTCGAAGGCTTCAAGGGGAATAACGTGTTGCTGTTAAAAGAAGAAGCCGCCGCTGTTATGGCCAGTTTGATGATGGGCGGCGACGGTAAACCTGAGAGCAACGTTCTGGATGATATGTCGCTGAGCGCTGTCACTGAGAGTATGAACCAGATGATGGGAACGGTCGCGACCTCGATGTCGACTATGGTTGATAAAGCGATTAATATCTCGCCGCCTACGGCGAAAGTTGTTAAGCTGGCCGACGAGGATATCAAGGCGTTAATTGGCGGGGAAGGCCCGTTTGTCACGATAAGATTCAATATGAAAGTCGGCGATCTTCTGGAAAGTGAACTGATCCAGATCCAGCCCATTCCTTTCGCCAAGGATTTGGTCGAGAGCCTGGTCAACAAACACGCTCCGGAGGAAGAAGCCGCTCCTCCTCCGCCTGCCGCTCCGCAGTCACCACCGCCGGCCGCGGCCGCTCCGCCCTCACCGCCGCCTCCACCACCGGTGGATGTGCAGAAAGCTGACTTCCCTGATTTTGGCCAGAGCGGCCTCTCCGAAAAAGGGGTTCATAATCTTGACCTGTTACTGGATGTCAACCTGCAGGTCACAGCGGAACTGGGGCGCACTAAAATGGCTATCAGGGATATCCTGGAACTGGGCCAGGGCGCGGTTGTCGAGTTGGAAAGATTCGCCGGAGAACCAATTGACATCCTGGTGAATAACCGTTTGATCGCGCGCGCCGAAGTCGTGGTTATCGACGAGAGCTTCGGTGTCCGGATTACCGATATTATCAGCCAGGAAGAACGACTGCAAAAACTGAACGAGGAGGCCAGTTGAGATTGACCGGCTTTAACCGATGGCTGATAATAACAATCTTGATAGTGACCGCGGCCGGTACGGTCTGGGCCGCTACCCCGATCCAGGATGACGAGACCCGGCAGGATATCCTGAACACCGAGAGGATATTGGAGGAAGTTTCGCCAACCACGGATACTACCGGGGAGGTCCTTGAGGACGGCTACCTGAAGTATGACGAGCCTAAGCCTCTGGAAGCGCCGGATGCCGTTCCCTTGTTAATCAAGACAGCTATTTCCTTGGTAGTCATTGTGGCCTTGATATATATTACGGTATTTTTATTTAAGAAATCCATGGAACGTCGCGGCCAGACTCCCGGCGGCGGTAAGTTGTTAAAAGCTGTTGATACTCTGTATCTAACTCCGAACAGGTCTATTTATTTAATCAGCGCCGCGGAAAAAATACTGGTAGTTGGCGCGACCGACCACGCCCTGAACCTGTTGAGTGAAATAACCGACCCGGTATTGATTGAAAGGGTCAAGGACAAGGGCGCTACCGGCCTGAAGAAGACTTTGAATTTTAAAGACCAGTTGCAGAAATTTTCGGGTACGGAAATAAAGGGCTGATGGTAAGCTGGAGTTGAGTAATATGAAGAAAATCATAGGGCTGAGTATTATTATGGCGTTGACCTTAACCGTTCTCCAACAGAACGTCGCTTTCGCGCAAAACGTGCCGATTCCCCGGATCAACCTGGGCATTGAGCAAACCAGCGAGCCTAAAGAAATTGCCGTTACCCTGCAAATGATTCTTTTGTTTACGCTGTTTTCCCTGGCGCCGGCGTTTTTGGTTATGATGACCAGCTTCACCCGTATCATTACTGTTCTGTCTTTTTTACGCAAAGCGCTGGCTACCCAGCCTGAACCGTCCAATCAAATCATGGTCGGTCTGGCCATTTTCCTGACCTTCTATATCATGGCTCCCGTTTGGCGGGAAATAAATGAAAAAGCTTTGCAGCCCTTTGTCAGTAAAGAGATTAAACAGGATGTCGCCATCAAGAACGCTCTGCGTCCCTTAAGAGAGTTTATGTTTAAGCAATGCCGCAAAAACGATTTGGCCCTGATGATCCACCTGACTAAATCAAAGCGGCCCCGGAATAAAGACGAGGTCTCAACGCTGGTTATGGTGCCGGCGTTTGTGATCAGCGAACTTAAAACATCTTTTCAGATGGGTTTTATTATCTATGTTCCCTTTTTGATCATTGACATGGTGGTGGCCAGTATCCTGATGTCGATGGGAATGATGATGTTGCCGCCGGTTATGATATCCATGCCGTTCAAGATACTTTTGTTTGTCATGGTTGACGGCTGGCATTTGTTGATCAGGGCGTTAATAACGAGTTTCAACTAGCAGGGGAGGCTGGGTCAGATGACCATCGGAACCGTGATTGATTTGTCTCAGAAGTCTATGTTTCTCGCGCTCCAGATAGCCGGACCTCCCTTGATTGTCGGGATGGTTGTCGGGATATTTATCAGTATTTTCCAAACCGTAACCTCGATCAACGAGATGACTCTGACCTTTGTGCCCAAAATAGTTTTTGTCATGCTGGCTTTGCTGATGTTCGGTCCCTGGATGTTGCAGGTAGTTCTGAGCTTTATGAGCAACCTGTTTCTGAACCTGGCGGCGTATAGTAAATAGCGAGGCGTAAATTATGGATATATGGAAAATAGCCGCTCCCGCTCTGCTGACTTATTTTTTAATTGTCGTGCGCCTGGGATCGCTGTTTTTGGTTACCCCGTTTTTTAGCAGCACCAATTACCCGGCTAAAATTAAAATATTTTTGGCTCTGGTAATGGCGTTTCTGGTTTTTCCCGGGGTGCGGCCGCTAACCACGCTGCCTGACCATCCTCTGAATTACGCCGTGCTGCTGGGCAAGGAACTGTTAATCGGCGTGGTGATTGGCTATAGTTGCCAGATCGTTTTCCAGGCGATCCAGATGGCCGGCAAGTTTATCGGCTACCAGATGATGTTCCAAATGGTTAACGTGCTTGATCCGGAGTCGAATATCCAGGTGAGCCTGATTGGCCAGATCGAGTTCCTGGTGGCCATTCTGATCTTTCTGGTCATTAACGGTCACTATTGGTTGCTGAAAGCCATGATCGACAGCTTTACCCTGGTGCCGCTGGGTGCGGTAAAAATGAATGCCGGGGCTATGCTCAGGGAGTTCGATAAAATGTTTGGCACACTGTTTATTATCGCTTTTCAAGTCTCCGCTCCGGCCGCCGGAGTCTTGTTTCTGACTCGTTTTACGATGGGATTAATGGCCCGGGTCATGCCGCAGATGAATGTTTTTATCGTGGGCATGCCCTTGTACGTCGGGGTTGGTTTGTTGACCACCGCTTTGTCTTTGGGAATGTCCTATGTGATTTTTGAAAAATATTTCGCGAATATGATTAACGAGGTTTATACCTTGTTGCGGCTGATGGCTTAGAAAAAAGGTTAAGGAAGATTAAACGTGCCTAGTGAGAGCAAAGAAGACAAAACAGAACAACCCACGTCGAAGAAACTCGAAGACGCCAGGAAAAAAGGACGGGTGCCCCGTTCCCAGGAGGTCAACTCCGCCCTGATTCTGTTAACCGGGATCACTGTCCTCACCTATTCAGGCCCCTGGATTCTGAACCGGTTGCAAAATATCATGAGGGATGTCTTCACGTTAAGCGCGCATCTGGAATTAACCCAGACTAATTTTTTCGCGATGATGATTGACCTGGGACTGGAAACGATGATTATCATCGCTCCCATGATGCTGATTATCATGTTCGTGGGAATCGCGGCAACCCTTTTCCAGGGCGGTTTTGTGCTGAGCGGAGAGCCGCTTAAGCCCGATATCAGCAAGTTAAGCCCGGCTAAAGGCTTTAAACGTTTGTTCTCTCTTCGTTCCATCGTTACCCTGATTACCTCCCTGGTTAAAGTGGCGCCAATCGCCTGGATTGTCTACGCGATTATTAAAAAAGAAATGCCGGTATTCTTGAATATGCAGCAGATGTCTATTTACAACATAATGTACAAAATCGCCGCGGTGGCCCGGACAATTTCCAACCGGGTATGTATCCTGCTGATTGTGGTAGCCGCGGTGGACTATATTTATCAAAAATGGCAGTTCAACGACGAGATGAAGATGAGCAAGCAGGAAGTCAAGGACGAGCTTAAGAATACTGAAGGTGATCCCCGAATCAAGAGGCATATCCGCAAGCTTCAGTATGAGGTGAGTATGCGGCGGATGATGGCCCAGGTGCCGGAGGCTGACGTGGTGATCACAAATCCCACCCATCTGGCCGTGGCTGTCCAGTATGAGATGGGGATGGACGCTCCCCTGGTGGTCGCCAAAGGCGCCCGCCTGATCGCTGAAAGAATCAAGGAACTGGCGCAGTTGCATAATGTGCCTATCGTTGAAAATAAACCCCTGGCCCGAACCCTGTTCAGTTCTGTCGAACTGGGCGGGGCGATCCCTGACTATCTGTTTACGGCGATCGCTGAAGTTCTGGCCTACGTCTACCAGTTGAAGAACAAGCGGCTGTACGCCAGTTAAAAATTTAGGAGTGAGATTGCATGGCTGAAAAAGAAGCGGGCGGCGGATTAGGCAGCGAAATATTTATCGCTATGGGTGTTCTGACCATTATCGTGGTCATGATCATCCCCCTGCCAACAATGATTCTGGATGTCTTGATCGCTGTTGATATCGCTATCTCTATTCTGGTTATTATTGTTTCGATGTACGTGAAAGAACCTCTGGTCTTCAGCGCCTTCCCCTCGGTTATTTTGTTGACGACCCTTTTCCGGCTGTCATTAAATGGCGCTTCAACCCGTCTTATTCTGCTACATGCCGACGCCGGAGAGATTATCAGGGCGTTCGGCGATTTTGTCATCGGCGGTAATTACGCGGTTGGCCTGGTCATCTTCCTGATCATGGTGCTGGTCAACTTTTTTGTCGTCTCCCACGGCGCTGTCCGGATTGGCGAAGTCCACGCCCGCTTTACCCTGGACGCCATGCCGGGCAAACAGATGGCGATTGACGCGGATCTTAACAACGGCATAATCTCGGAAAGCGAGGCTCAGCAACGGCGGGAAAAAATCTCCAAGGAAGCCGATTTCTTCGGCGCGATGGACGGCGCTTCGCGTTTTGTTTCCCGTGACGCCTCTGCCGGATTGATAATCACCGTGATCAATATCCTGGGAGGGTTCATTATCGGGGTCTTCCAGCTAAACATGTCCTGGGAGCAGGCTCTCAAGACATATACCATGTTAACCGTGGGTGATGGGTTGGTGGCGGCGATCCCGGCGCTGATCGTATCCACCGCCACCGGTCTGATCGTTACCCGGGCCGCGGCTGAAACCAATCTCGGAGCGCAACTGGGTACCCAGATGCTGAAAAATCCCAAGGCCTTGATGATGAGCAGCGTTATGATGCTGGTCTTTGGTTTGATCCCGGGGCTGCCAACGGTTCCTTTCCTGCTGCTGGCCAGCGTGACCGGGTTTTTGGCTTACCAGGGGTTTAAGAATGCGACCGAGCAAGTCAAAGAGGAGGAACAACAAAAAGTGGCTGAGGACCTGGAGGCGACCAGGACTACCGAGCGGGTGGAGTCCTTGCTGCAGGTTGATCCGATGGAACTCGAAATTGGCTACGCGCTGATACCGTTAATCGATAAGGCGCAGGGCGGCGACCTCCTGGAACGGGTTACGCTTATCCGCCGTCAGACCGCTCTGGAGCAGGGCATAATCGTACCTCCGATCAGGATCCGGGACAACATGCAGCTCGCGGCTAACTCGTATATGATCCATATCAGAGGGGCCAACGTGGCCCAGGGAGAGATCCTGCCGGATCATTACCTGGCTATGGATCCGGGCACTGTTACGGAACCGATCACCGGGATTGAAACGGTTGAGCCGGCCTTTGGCCTGCCGGCTATGTGGGTGCCGGCGATCAAGAAAGACGCCGCTGAAATGGCCGGCTATACCGTGGTTGATCCTTCGTCGGTGCTGGCGACTCACCTGACCGAAGTAATTAAAACTCACGCCGATGAATTGCTGAGCCGACAGGATGTCCAGCGGCTGGTGGATAATATCAAGGAAACCAACAAGGCGGTGGTGGATGAGCTGATTCCCAATATCCTCAGCCTGGGAGAAGTGCAGAAGGTGTTGCAAAACCTCCTGAAAGAGAAAGTTTCGATCCGGGATCTGGCCTCGGTTATGGAGGCCCTGAGCGACGCCGGGCGGGTTACCAAGGACATCGATCTGCTGACTGAGTATGCCCGGATAGGACTGCGGCGTTTTTTAACCAATCAGTATAAAAGCGCCGAAGGCCAGATCATGGCGATTACTCTGGACCCGAATGTGGAACAGAAAATTTCCCAGTCGGTACAGCAGACGGACCGGGGAGCTTATCTGGCGTTGGAGCCGGGGATTGGTCACAAGTTGATTGAGAAAATCTCCCAGGCGCTGGAAAAAGCGTTTACCATTACCCAGCAGCCGGTATTGCTGGTGCCGCCCAATATTCGTTTTGTTTTGCAAAGGTTTTTGGCGGCCTCACTGCCCAATGTGGCGGTTTTATCGTATAATGAAATAGTTACAGGCATAGAAATCAAGTCGATAGGGATGGTGAATATTTAATGAAGGTTAAGGTTTATGAAGCTCCCACCATGCAGGAGGCAATCGCTAAAGTCAAGCGGGACCTGGGTTCAGAGGCGATCATTCTTTTTACCAAGAAATACCGCATCGGCGGTTTCCTGGGGCTCTTCCGCAAACAGCGGGTAGAAGTCACGGCCGGCCTGGATATCAACACCATTGGCACCGCGAATTCCGGCAGCCGGCTTAACAACGCCAGGAATAAAGCGCTGTTAACCGGTCCCTCCGCTCGTTCGACCAACGCGCTGGCCGCGCCAACGATGAAAGCGGAGAGCGATTCTCTGAATCTGTTACGGAAGGAAGTGCGGGAAATAAAAGAAGCGATCAAGGCTCTGGTTGAACCCGACGAGCAATCCTTCGACGTGGTCAGCAAAGATCCACTCCTGGAAAAGGTTGAGCAAATTCTGGTCGATAAGGAGGTTGACGGCGAAGTCATCAAGAACTTTATGGCCAATATGGCTGTCGCCCTGCCGCGAGAAAAAAACCAGGATATGGAAACCGCCCGGCACCTGCTCTCGGAAAAGATCAAAAAGGAAATTATTACTTCCGGCCCCATTAATCTCTTGCCCTACGGACCTAAGGTGGTGGCCCTGGTAGGGCCGACCGGCGTTGGCAAAACGACGACTCTGGCCAAACTGGCCGCTAATTACTCACTGCTGGCCGGTAAAAAGGTTGCTTTTATTACCGCCGACACCTATCGGATCGCCGCGGTGGAACAACTCAGAACGTTTGGCAATATCGTTGACATTCCGGTCGAGGTCGCCGATAAGCCGATGGATTTGAAAAGAGTGATCCAGAAGCACCGCGACAAAGACCTGATCCTGATCGACACCGCCGGTCGCAGTCCGAAAAACCAGAAACAGGTCGGCGAACTGAACAAATTACTGTCCGCGGTCGAGGGTATTGAAATTCACCTGACGCTGAGCGCCACGACCGGCAAGAAAGACCTGTTGACGATTATCGAAAAATTCAAGCCGTTGAATTTTCACCATCTTTTATTTACCAAACTGGATGAAACCAGCGGTATCGGCGCCCTGTTAAGCGTTGCCACCCAGGTTGATTACCCGATATCCTATTTTACTACCGGACAGAATGTTCCGGATGACATTGAAGTGGCTAAATCTGACCGGCTTAGCACGATGATGCTAAATTAAGGGAATAATAATATTATGATTATTGATCAGGCTAACAAACTCAGAGTATTAGCCGAACAAATCCGCCGGGAGAAACGCGGGAATGGTTCCGGCCGTAAAAGAAAAGGCGTTGAGAGAGCCAGTTTCAAAGGCGCCATGCTGACCCGGACCATCGCTATCACCAGCGGCAAGGGGGGGGTTGGCAAAAGCAACCTGACCGTTAACCTCGCTATCTGTCTCGCCCGGCTTGGTAAAAAAGTGCTGGTTCTGGACGCCGATCTTGGTCTGGCCAATATCGACGTGATGATGGGGCTTTCGCCCAAGGACAAAACGTTGCAGTATGTTGTCAACGGCCGTAAACGCATCCAGGATATTGTTCTGGAGGGGCCGGAAGGTGTTCAGGTTATCGCCAACGGCTCGGGGATTCAGGAACTGGCCAATCTATCAGACGTCGAACGGCGGAGAATAATCGGCGAAGTGAGCAACCTGGAAGGAAAATATGATTTCTTATTAGTCGATACCGGCGCCGGCATTTCCAAAAATGTGATGAGTTTTATCCTGGCTACCGAGGAAATCGTGATCGTTACGACACCGGAACCAACCGCTGTCATGGACGCCTACGGCATCATCAAGGTCGTCTCCCAGCAGAATCGCGACGTCCGGGTGAAATTAGTGGTGAATATGGTCAAGAACAAAACGGAGGCCCAGGAAGTAATCAACAAGATTATCTCGGTTTCCCAGCGTTTTTTAGGTATCGTCGTCTAAGAACTGGGCTTCATCTATAGCGATGTCAATGTCTCGCAGGCCATTCGGCATAAAACGCCCGTTGTGCTTTATCAGCCCGGTTCAGTCGCCTCGCGCTGTATCAAAACATTGGCCCTGCGGTTAAACGAACAGTCAGCGAATATGCCGACTCTGGGAGTGAAAGAGGTTTTCGACAGAATGATTGGGATGTTCCGCTAGAAAAAAGGAGGAGGCTTACTGTGTCTATAAAAGTATTGATAGTTGATGATTCAGTTTTTATGCGCCAGATTTTAAAAGATATTTTGAAGACAGATGATTCTCTCGATGTCATCGGTATCGCTAAAGACGGTAAGGAGGCGGTGGAGCTTATTCCCAAGCTGAAGCCTGACGTGGTCACTCTGGACGTGGAAATGCCTAATATGAACGGTATCGAGGTTCTCAGGTGGATTATGAAGAATTATCCGCTCCCGGTGGTCATGGTCAGCGCGTTGACCCATAAAGGCAGCCAGGCTACGATTGAGGCGCTGGAACTGGGCGCGGTCGATTTCGTCGGCAAGCCGTCGGGTTCGGTCTCGATGGACCTGGGCGATAAATCGCCGGAAATCCTGACCAAGGTCAAGACCGCGGCCGGTGCTAACCTGACCACGCTGAAAATGACGAGGAAGCCGATGGCTCCAACTCCTGCGCCCGCTCCTTTGAATATTAAACGACGCGGTCAGAAAATCGTCGCTATCGGAACGTCAACCGGCGGTCCCAAGGCCTTGAGCGAGGTGATACCCATGTTGCCTGCTAACCTGGCCGCCGGCGTGGTGATCGTGCAGCACATGCCGGCCGGATTTACCAATTCCCTGGCCCAAAGACTGAACCAGGCTTCCGCGCTCGAAGTTTACGAAGCGAAGGCCGGGGATAAAGTGACGCAGGGGAAAGTCCTGATCGCTCCGGGAGGCTTTCATTTAAGCGTGGAGAAAGGCGGCGCCATCCACCTTAACGAAGACCCGCCGATCCACGGTCTGCGCCCCACGGTCGATATCATGATGGAATCAGTCGCCCGCAATTTCAAACAAAACGTGATCGGAGTTGTTCTGACCGGTATGGGAACGGACGGGGCTGAAGGCATGAAGTTGATCAAGGAGCATAACGGACAGACCATAGCCGAGCATGAAAGCACCTGTACGATATACGGTATGCCCAAAGCGGTTGTCGAGGGCGGACTGGCTGATCTGGTCGTCCCGCTGCCCAAGGTCGCCGGAAAAATAGTGGAACTTTTATGGAGCTGATAAATGGATGTTACTCAAAAACTGGATCCTGATTACGAGAAATTCAAGAAGAATATTTTCCGCCTGGCCGGAATGTGTCTGGATAAATATAAAGAACGCCAGATGAAACGACGGATCACAACCTTGATGAACTTATACGGAATAAACGAATTTGATGAATATTTTGTGCTGCTCAACAACGACAAAGAAGCCTTGCAGAAGTTTCTGGACCGGACGACGATCAATGTCTCCGAGTTTTTCCGCAACCCGGAAAAATTCGCTGAGCTGAATGATAGCATCCTGCCCGAACTGATAAAAAATTTCAGAAATCTTAAAATCTGGAGCGCCGGCTGTTCTATCGGCACCGAGCCGTACACCCTGGCGATGCTTATGGAGGAAAAGAGAGTCAGCGGTTACAGTATCCTGGCGACTGATCTGGATACGAAAATCCTGGAAAAAGCGCAGGAAGGCGTGTATACCGCGGATCATGTTAAAAATGTGCCGCCTCCGCTCCTGAAAAAATATTTCGAACAGGATGGCGATCAGTACCTGATCAAGCCTGAGCTGAAAAGAAAAGTCAGGTTCAAAAAGCAAAACATGCTGGAGGATACTTTTGAGAGGGGGTTCCACCTGATTCTCTGCCGCAATGTGGTTATCTACTTTACTGAGGAAGCGAAAAGCAAACTTTACCAGGGGTTTGCCGATTCGCTGGTTGCGGGCGGTGTGTTGTTTATTGGCAATACCGAGAGGATCTTCGGCGCTGACGAGATGGGGCTGAATAGTTTCAGTACCTTCTTTTATCGAAAAATTGTTAAGGGGGAGAGGGTGTGAAGTCTGACAAGCAGTTTAAAGATATCAATGATTTGTCCGCTGTCCAGATGGATGCTTTAAAGGAAGTCGGTAATATCGGAGCCGGAAACGCGGCGACCGCGTTGTCCAAAATGTTGAATAAGAAAATTGATATGCTGGTTCCGGAAATCAGGATAACGCATCTGAACAAGGTCGCTGATCTGGCTGGCGGGCCGGAAGTGCCGGTGGTTGGTGTTTACCTGACCATGAGCGGCGACGCGCCCGGGCATATTATGTTTATCCTGCCTCTGAAGAGCGCCCGGAAATTAGTGAACATGCTTATTGGCGAATCGGACAGCGAGGAATTCTCTGAAATGGAAATCTCGGCGCTCAACGAAATAGGCAATATCCTGGCGTCTTCCTACCTGGTCGCTTTAACCGGTTTTACCGGGTTGGCGCTCTACCCGTCTGTTCCTTCCCTGGCGATTGATATGGCGGGCGCTATCTTAAACATCGTACTGGTTGAACTCAGTAAGCTGGGCGACTACGCCCTGGTTATTGAAACTATTTTCAAGGAGGGGGACGAGGATATCAAAGGATTTTTCTTCCTGATTCCCGATCCAGGCACCCTGGAAATTATCTTAGGCGCGTTGGGGGTAGGGAATCTCTGATGAAAACACTACAAGCGGGAATGGCTGAATATCAGGTGAGCGCTGAGCCGGCAACCTTGGTCGCTCTGGGATTGGGCTCCTGTATCGGTGTCTGTATGTACGACCCAACTCAAAAGGTGGGGGGCTTGCTACACATTATGTTGCCAAGTAGCGCCCTGGCCCGGGTCGCTACGCCGCCGGCTAAATTCGCCGACACCGGCGTGCCCTTGTTGTTTGAGGAGATGAAAAAAGCCGGGGCGGTGGCTTCACAAATAATAGTTAAAATCGCCGGCGGCGCCCAGATGTTTAAGGTCGCCAGCGCCACCATGAACATCGGGCTGAGAAACGCTGAAGCCGTCAAGGAAGAACTGGCTAAATTAAGGCTCAAAATATCGGCGGAAGACACCGGGGGGACTTGCGGGCGGACGGTGAAATTTGATGTCGAGACCGGCCGGATCACCGTGAAGACGATCGGCACCGGCGAGAAAGAACTATAGCGGTTAATAAGCGCCATCTGGCCGGTAGTGGTCGTCGGTTGTTTGTTTTAGAGGGAGATTATTAGCTTGGCTGAGCACGATTTAACTAAGAAGATGGTTTTTTTAACCGCCTGGCTGAGTTTTCTGTTCGCTGAAATCCTGGGGTTGATGTGGAATACGGAATTTTTTATAGCGTTGGAGAGGGCTTTGTGGTTTGCCCTTGTTATGGCGATCCTGGGATGGATCGCCAGCATGGTGTGGGTAAAAACACTGAGGGATATTAATTATTTTAATAATGACGAGGAAGAGGAAAGCTCATCGATAACCGGCGTGGATTATGTTTTGCCCGAGGATCTGCCGGCTGAGGATTTTGAGGCCGCGGAGCAAACGATGCCTGACATCGCCGGCCAGGGGGGAATCACCGTCGAGAATTTTGAGGAAGAAATAAAAAAAATGGCTGAAGAAAATTCGGATGAAATAGTTAACGCGATTAAAACTGAACTGACTGAATAGCAATTCAACGCCATGGGGGGAGAATATGGATACGACCCAAGAATTATGGAATGAATACAAAAAAACGAAAGACCGGAAATTAAAGGCTGAGATCATCGATAAATATCTGTATCTGGTCAAGTATGTTGTTGACCGCATTCAGATCGGTCTGCCGTCTGACCGCTCCGGCAGTGAAGTGGATGATTTAATCAGTTGCGGGGTGATCGGGATGATGGACGCGATTGAAAAGTTCGCTCCGGAACGGGGCATCAAGTTCCAGACCTATGCCTTGCCCCGTATCCGGGGAGCTATCCTGGATGAGTTGAGGGCGCTTGACTGGGCGCCCCGGCTGGTGCGGCAAAAAGCCCGCAAACTGGAACGGGTGTATAAAGTCCTGGAAGACCGGCTGCTTCGGGCTGCTACCGATGTCGAGGTCTGCAAGGAGATGGAAATTACGCTCGCGGAATTTCATAATCTTTTAAATGAAGTCAATTCCACCACCTTGCTGTCTTTGAACAAGTCCTGGAAGATTAAGGAGGACGGCCGCTCGATTCAGAGGATGGACATGATCGAGGACGATAAAGAGCCTGACCCGGAAACCGTGGTGGAAAAAAACGAGGTCAAGCATCTACTGAAAGAATCAATCAAAAAATTGCCGGAACGGGAAAAAATCGTGATTGCCCTGTATTACTATGAAGGGCTGACCCTGAAAGAAATTGGCCGCGTCCTGGAGGTCAGCGAGTCCCGCATTTGCCAGATGCATACCAAGGCCGTGCTCCGGCTGCGGTCGCGCTTGGGCAAACTCAGGGAAATACTGGTGGTGTAAATAATTATATATGTTATTATAGGTGTTTATGAATAAAAGGTGAAAACGTTTGAAGATAAAACTGACGCGCTCTACTGCGGCAAGAGTATAAAGTTCTGGAAAGGTGTTTAAACATGACGGACGAAAATCATGATGATACATTGGACGATTTGGCTGAACTTGACGAGATCGTGAAGGGAGCGGAAAACGCTGATGGTTATTATGAAATTGAAGAAATCCCTGAAAAAGGGGTCTTCCTCTGCGTCTATCCGCCTAAGGGGGACGGTTTTCCGGTAAGTCTTACCAAGGTTGAAAAAGAACTTGAACTGCTGGGCGTTGTTGAAGTGGATGTGGTGAAACTCAGCGAAGCCGTCGCCAAAAAAGAGGGCGAGAAAGTATTGATCGCTCCGCCGCAGGAGTCCAAAGATCAGGACGCGGTGGTCGAGGTCGAAATCTCGGACAATAAAATGAAAGCCAGCGTTGTCGTTACCGGGGCGGAAGGAAATGGCCAGCCGGTAACGGAGGATTTGATTAAGGAAGCGCTCAAAGAGGCCGGCGTTGTTTTTGGCATTGGCGAAAAGGCGATCAATGACCTGGTGGCAAATGAGACCTACGGCGAACCGGTCCAGGTGGCCGCCGGCGTCGAGCCTGAAAAAGGTAAAGACGGTAGAATCGAATACCAGTTCCGAACCGAACAGGTTGACCTGAAGCCAACTGAACTGGAAGACGGCAGCGTCGATTTCTATAATCTGGATATGGTGGAAAATGTTATCGAAGGACAGGTCGTAGCGATAAAAGTACCGCCCCTGGAGGGGGTTGCCGGGAAAGATGTGCTGGGTAATGAAATTGAGGCCGAGCCCGGTAAAGCCGCTGAGTTTTCTATCGGGAAGAACGTGAAAGTTTCCGAGGAGGACGAATCTCTCCTGGTCGCGGCGCTTTCCGGCCAGGCCTGTTTGGTCGATAAAAAAATTAATGTTGTTGAGGTGTATACCGTTAAAAGCGATGTGGATTATTCCACCGGGAACGTCACCTTCGTGGGCAGCGTTGTTGTCAAGGGGAACGTTCGCAGCGGGTTTGTGGTCAAGGCCGGTGAGAACGTTGAAATAAACGGTATGGTTGAAAACGCGAAAATCGAGGCCGGCGGGAATGTTATCGTCCGGGGCGGTATCTTCGGCCAGGAAACCGGGGAGATCGACGCCGAAGGCGATATCAAAATCAAGTTTATCGAAAACGCGATTGTCCGGTCCAAAGGATCGATCATGGTCGGCAAGGCTATCATGCACAGCCGGGTGGTGGCTGAAAACGAGATAATTGTTGGCGGCAAAGGAGTTTTGGTCGGCGGCGAGACCAGCGCCGGGAAAAAGGTCAAAGTCAAAATACTGGGTTCCCGCAGCGCGGTGGCGACCGATATTGAGGTCGGGGTCAATCCCACCTTGAAAGAAGAGTATTTCGCCTTGCGGGAAACGGTTCAGAACAGCGCTAAAAATCACGAAAAAATAACCAAAGGCGTCAAAACGCTCAGTGATTTGCGTTCGGCGCTGAAAGAGAATTTTCCGGCCGATAAACAAGAGATGCTGGATAAACTGACGGAGGCTGACAAGCAATTGAGAAGTACGCTGGAAGCCTCCAAGGCCCGGCTGGATGAATTGGAACAGAGGATCGACGCCATGCGGGGGGGCACTGTCGCTATCGGGGAGAAAATTTTTCCGGGCGTAAAAGTAACCATTGGCAAGAGCGTCCGCCGCTTTGATCAGGAAGTGAAGGATTTGCGCAACAACGTGCTCAAGGAAAAACAGGGAGAGATCATCCTGACTTCCTGAAGGGGATAGCCTATGGTTGGACCAATCGATTTGCAGAATGTGGTCTCGAAAGCCGGCAATGTTGAGAAAGCCCAGTATCAAAAACAGCAGCAGTCTATTGTCGATATCGAGCAGTTCGCTCAGGAGACCTCGGAAAAAGCGAAATTAAAAGAACAGCAGGTCCAAAAAGCTCCTTCCTCGGAAAAATCAAAACTGGAAGATAAACAGGAACGGCACAAGCGGGAACAGGAACAGAAACAGGCGGCCGCTGAAGCGGGCGGGGAAACGGCTGAGCCGGAAAATGATCTGGTGCCCCGCGAGCCTGACAGAGGTCAGCACATTGATATCAAAGCCTGACAGCGCGTCGGTAAATCAAACGATGGCCTACCTGGTCATTGCCGGCCAGCGGGAGAAAGAGTACCTGGGCGGCATTATGGTGGTCGACCGGCGGGGTCTGCCCCTGGAATTTCACTACTCGGAAAAAGTCAACCCGACCAAAATCCAGGAAATTCTTTACGGGAACGTGCTGGAACGGTTCATTAAAGAAAATGTGCTTTGCGAGAATTTATTCCAGGCTCTGAAAACCAAGCCTGATTTGTTGATTCTTGATGAACGGGAACTGGAATTAAGCGGTGAGGTCTTCAGTTCGCCGGTTGTTTATCTGGAAAAGACGAAAGTCAAGCCGCTAAAAGAAGTCAGCCTGAACGAGCGGCTCAACGAGGAGTCTGTCTTGTTCCAGGCCCGAAGGTACGAACATCCGCTATTAGTCCGTTTTTACAACAGTAATCCCGAAGAGCAGAAAAAAGCGCTGGCGGTAATAAGTAATATCAGTGAGACCATGGATGTCCTGGAACCGATATCGAGAATCAAGGAAGCTTTAAAGCAGGTTGAAAAAGAATTAGGCGGGGCTGATAATCATGACGGCTGAAAAAGGCTGGCAGCGGCTGGCCAAGGATATTAAGACTACCCTGAAATATGAACTGGGTCTCGTCGCGATACATTCAAGCGATCCCTCGCGAAAACCCTTAAGCCAGATCCAGTCTGACAAGGGCGGTTTTTGTGACTGGCGGCTACCGCTGTTCGAGAGGACTACCAGCGTCGAGATTCCGGGTATTTATCCCGCTCTCTTTGAATTCCGGGTAAAATTATTGACCCTGGCTTTCCTTTGCCGGGTTATTCAGGTAAACCTTTTTCAGGAAAAGCAAGCTGTCTTGATAAATAATCTGGCTTTACCGGGTAAACGACCGGTGGTTTTCGTGCCGTCATTAAAATTAAAACCTTAACTGTCGGAACTAAACTGTGGACTGGAAGGGGGCGTTATTTCGGAGTATCTTCCCGTGGCCCTGAACGCTCTTACGTTCTCCGCGCCGGTGATCAAAACGCCGCGGCTGACCGCCGGTCAGAGGCTGATTCTGCGAATCCCTCTAAAACGCGAGCCCCTGGACTGGGATTTGTTTTCCCGGGAGCAGACCTATCTTTTCTGGCGCAAACTGGGTGAAAAACACAAGATCAGCCTGGAAACCGCGACGCTTTGGGGCGTTTATCCCGGTATACCTTTGAACCTGATCGTAAAACTCTGGCTTGACGATGATAAAACGCTTAATATGTATCTGATGCAACAGGCGATCAAGCCCAAGATGGCCTACCTGGTCGTCGGTTGGCTGAAAAAAGAACAACGGTTGCTTCAGGCGGCGGTTACCTCGGCGGAACTGCGAAAAAATGAAATTTAAAGGATAAATATGTCAGAACTGAGAAAAGACCCGATCACCGGACGCTGGGTGATTATCGCTACCGAACGCGGTAAACGGCCGTCTGATTTTCGCGTTCCGCAAGAAGAGTCGGACGCCAGCGAATGTCCTTTTTGCCAGGGACATGAAGATAAGACGCCTCCCGAGATTATCGCCCAAAGAGAGGCGGGCAGCGAACCAAATCAGCCGGGCTGGCAGGTGCGGGGGGTGCCGAGCAGTAATCCGTTATTTGTGATAGAGGGGGATTTAAACAGGACCGGCGTAGGCTTATACGACATGATGGAAGGCATTGGCGCTCATGAACTGATTATTGAATCCCCGAATCATGTCCGGGAAATCAGCGAGCTTTCGGTTGATGAGATCGCTTCCGTTTTTGAGATCTATCGCCGGCGCATGGAATCATTAAGACAGGATCAGCGTTTTAAATATATGCTGTTGTTCAAGAATCATGGCGAACAGTCCGGCGGCGTCATCGAGCACAGCCACGCTAATTTAATCGCTCTGCCGATTGTGCCCAAGACGGTGAAAAAGGAACTTGAGGGAGCTGTCGCCTATTACGGTTATAAATCACGCTGTGTCTTTTGCGATATCATTCATCATGAGCTAACGCTTAATGAGCGGGTGGTGGTGGAAAATGATTTCTATATCGCGCTGACTCCGTTTGCCTCGCGGTTCCCGTTTGAGGTGTGCATCCTGCCCAAGGAACATGTCTCTAGGTTTATTTATACTGATGGAAAACATGTGAAGTCGCTGGCGTTTATCATTAAGGATGTCTTGCGGCGGCTGAACGCTTCTCTGGATAATCCGGCCTATAACTATTTGATCCATACCCTGCCGGTAAATTCCGTCGCCCAGGAGGAGTTCCACTGGCATCTGGAGATTTTCCCCCGGTTGACGCAAATGGCCGGCTTTGAATGGGGCACCGGATTCTTCATCAACCCCACGACGCCGGAGGCCGCGGCTGATTTTTTAAGACAGGCGGAGTAAAAGAATATGGGACGGCTGGCGAATTTTCAGGGCTGGATCAACCTGGGCGAGATATCCTTTTCCCGTGACCGGGATGGTTTGAGACAGTTGAAGGCCAAGCTTCGTCAAAACCAGGTGCTGCGGGTCAAGGTGACCAGGGTGATCAGCGGCCGGCAGGCCCAGATAAACGTGAAGGGCATCGAGGCGCTTTGCGATACGCCCTATGAGTTGAAGCAGGGCAGTCAGATATACATTCAGGTTAAGGAACTGGGCGCGAAAGTTGTTTTGAAGATGCTTCAGCCCGGTGAAAGCGAGCAGGTGTTGCGGGGGCTTAAGCGTCAGGAACTCTCAGGAATGCTGAAGTCTTTCAACCTGCCCCTGAATGACGAGAATATCTTTATCGCCGAGGAGTTGGTTAAAAATGGTGAGAATGTCTCGGCCGAAGTTATCCGGGAGATCAGGCAGGATTTAATGCGCCTGGTAAAAGAAGGAGTTTTACGGTCCGGCGGCGGGGGGAACGACAGCAAGGTAAACATTATCAAACTGTTAATCTTTTTGCGCGGTAAAGGCGTTTACCCTTCGTCCTCATCGTTAACGCTGGCGCTGAAGGCGTTCTTGCCGGGGCAGAACCTGACGGCGTTAGTTAACGCTCTAATGAGTGAAAAAAACGGTGAATACTCGTCTTTGCAAAAGATGCTCCGTGGTTTGATTATTCAGCCCGACGCCAAAGATGCTGTCAACCTTTTGGCCCGGCAGTTGGCTGACCTGGGCTGGTTTTACGAGAAAAAACTCGCCCAGGCGCTTAAAAAAGGCGGCAGTGATTACACGGCTGATTTTAAGTATCGCCTGGGTAAGTTGATCTCGCTTTTACCTGAAGGCGACAAGAACGGGAAACTGCAAAAGTTCTGGCAGGAATTGACCGCCAGGTCGCTGAAAAATCTGCCGAACCGTAACCTGGCAAACGGGGAAAGTTATTTCCCTTTCTTTTACCGGGAGGGTGCTGATATTGCCGCGGCTCATTTAAAGGTCGCCTATAGTAAAGAAAAGAGCAGGGGGTCATCACATCAAGATGATGATTTTTGCTTTACCCTGCTTTTGGAGATGAGTTCTCTGGGGCCAATGATGCTGATCGCTGAAATAAAGAAGCGCAAAGAAGTTAACCTTGATTTTTGGGTCGCCTCGCCGGTCATCAAGAAACTGCTGGACAGCCGGATTAAAGATTTGTTCGCCAGGATGGAAGGTTTTGGTTTTACCGTGAAAAGGTTACGCAGCCTGGTGAAGAAGGCGACCTGGGATAATTTTTTGCAAGACAGGGTCGCGACTCGCTGGCAACGCTGGGAAAAACTGGATGTTTTAGTTTAGAACGTATTTCAAGCTTACGCAAGGCGGGCATATAAGCGAGAGAGCTGGTTCTGAGCGGGAATTAGGGCGTTATTTGAGGTTTCTCCAAGTTAAAGTTTTTTGGGGAAGGTTTGGAAACCTACTTTTTTTCAAAAAAAGGGGTTTCCAAGGTTCTTGTTTTGCCTTACATAAGCTTGTAATTTGCTCTAAAAGCGAGAGAAGGCAAACATCCTCAAGCTGTAAGCTTGTAAGGGTAGGAAAAACATGAAAAAAAAATCCCGGGCCGCGGCCCTGGAATACCGAAAAAAAGACTCGGCTCCCCGCATTACGGCTCATGGTAAAGGAAAGGTAGCTGAACGGATAATCAAGCTGGCGGAGGAAAACAATCTTCCGCTTTATGAAGACGCCGACCTGGTTGAGGCGCTGACCAAACTGGATATCAATGAACTGATACCGCCGTCTTTGTACCAGGTGGTGGCTGAAGTCCTGGCTTTTGTCTATGAACTGAACCGGGAGAGGAAGCGGGAACTTAGTTGAAGAGGGGGATTTAAATAATATGGAAAAGATAATCGGTATTGACCTCGGTACAACCAATTCCGTGGTGGCGATTCTGGAAGGGGGAGAGCCGGTAATTATTCCCAACAGCCGGGGCGACCGCCTGACGCCGTCTATTGTCGCGTTCAGCGATAAACGCGAGATCCTGGTCGGACAGGTCGCCAAGAATCAGATTGTTATCAACTCGGAAAGATCGGTCAGTTCGGTAAAAAGACATATGGGGACGGACTACAAAATAAAGATCGGCCGCAAAAAATACACTCCGCAGGAAATTTCCTCCTTTATCTTGCGTAAACTGAAAAAAGACGCCGAGGAATATTTGCAGACTCCTATCACCAAGGCCGTGATAACCGTACCCGCCTATTTTGATGATAATCAGCGCCAGGCTACCAAGGACGCCGGCAAAATCGCCGGGCTGGAGGTTTTACGAATAATCAATGAACCCACCGCCGCGGCTCTCTCCTACGGTCTGCGCCATGAGGAAAATCAAATTGTGATTGTCCTCGACCTGGGCGGGGGCACCTATGACGTCTCCATCCTGGAACTGGGCGACGGTGTTTTCGAGGTGCGTTCCACCAGCGGGGTCAATCATCTGGGCGGCGATGATTTTGATGAACGGATCATTAATTATCTGGCCGACCGGTTCGAGGAGCAGGAAAAAATAGACCTGCGTCAGGATAGGATGGCTTTACAAAAACTCAAGGAAGAAGCTGAAAAAGCCAAGATTGAATTGAGCGAAGCGACGGTTGCCACGATCAATATCCCCTTTATTACGGCGGACGCCAATGGGCCTAAGCACCTGAATATTGAACTTAGCCGCACTGAATTTGAAGGGCTGATTCAGGATTTGATTAACCAGATGATCCCGCCCATTGAAAAGGCTCTGGAAGACGCTTCTCTTTCATCAGCGGAGATCAACCGGGTTATCCTGGCCGGCGGTTCGACCAGGATCCCGGCCGTGAGGGAAGCTTTCAGGTCGGCGCTGGACAATGAATTTTATCGCAAGGTCAATCCTGACGAATGCGTCGCCCTGGGCGCGGCGATCCAGGCCGGGATTCTGGGCGGGGACGTGCGCGGCGTGGTGCTGGTCGACGTTACGCCTTTAAGCCTGGGAATCGAGACGGAAGGCGGTATCTTCGTCCCGCTGATTAACCGCAACACCACCATTCCCACCGCCAGCAGTAAAACTTTTACCACCATAGCGGACGGACAATCGGTGGTTGAGGTCCATGTTCTGCAGGGGGAAAATCCGCAGGCCGATAAAAACATCTCTCTGGGTAAATTTCAGCTTGGCGGTATCAGGTCGGCTCGCAAGGGCGACCCGCATATCAATGTCGAGTTTGATATTGATGTCGATGGTATCGTTCACGTTACCGCGGAGGATGTTGATACCGGCAATCAGCAGACGATCAGGATTACCAACGCCATGAGTTACAGCTCCGAGGAGATTGAGCGTATGGTTGCCGAGGCTGAATTGCAGATCGCCCAGAGTGAGAAGTATAATGAGTTGCTGGTCATCAAGCATGACGTGGAAAAACTGGTCAAAGAAGTTAACCAGGCTCTGGAACAGGGCTCCTCTGAGATTGACAAGCAAATGTCGGAGGAACTGACAAACGCTTTAAATGATTTACAGGCCGCCCTGAATGTGGAGGATATCGAGGAAATCCAGTTTAATCAAACAGCTTTGCTGGCTATGTATGAGGAACTGAGGAAAACCCTGAAAAACGATTCGGGGGCGGAGGTTAAGGTTGCTGGAAGCTGAATGCTATCAGATCCTGAGAATTAGTGAAAGAGCCAGTTTTGAGGAAATCAAAAAGGCTTACCGGCGCAGTGTGCAGTTATACCATCCTGATGTACGGCGCTGGGACAAGAATTCAGGTGAACGTTTTAAAAGGATCGCCTCGGCCTATCGCATTTTAAGCGATAAAAAACGGCAAACGGAAGTCGAGAAGGAAAAGCGTTCCGGGGCTTTCTTCAGCAGATTCCGGTTTGTTCCCAAGCCGGCGGTGAAAGCGCCGGCTCCCCAACCGCCGGCTGAGGCGGGTGAATCATCAAGGGCGCGGGAAATGCCGACCGCCGAGCTGGCGGTGCGGTTTCTTGGTACGGAGAACGTTTTCGTCAAGCGCGAAGTCGTTAAAATCATGCGTTACAAGAAGGATAAAACGGCCTTGAGGATTCTCGCGAAGGGGTTGAAGGATGCCGATAGCGAAGTCCGGCGGCTGGCGGTTCAAAGCATGGCTTATTTCAAGGAGCCTCAGGTCGTTTACTTAATCGCTTCGCTGTTAACCGATCCCGATATCAAGGTGCGCTATGAAGCGATCGCTTCTTTGGGCATTCACCGGGGCGATCGGGCGGTCTCGATTCTGAAGAGGTTGACGAAGGGCAAATCCTTTTTCATCAGGGAAAAAGCTGTCGCGGCCTTGAATTATTCGGTGCGAAAATTTTTTCAGGAAGGCGCGGGTTGATTAAGTTATAATAGCTTAAGTATTCCTGTGAAGGATGACGCTCATGAAACAGTTAGTGAATTACATGGAAGCCGCGGTCCGGGAAGAGTTGCCGGTGTTGTTGAGCCAGCGGCAGGATATCTGCAAGTGTGAGGATTGCCTGTATGATATTCTGGCCTATGCCTTAAACCGTCTGCCGCCCAAATATGTTGTCAGCGAGCGCGGCCATGTGCATACCAAGGTTGATTTTGCCGAGATTCAGCATGAAGTTGATATTACCACTGTCGTTTTGCAGGGTATGGATACCATCGGCAAACGTACCCGCCATAAATAGAGGTTGTTATATCCGTGATATCCATAATTGATTATGGTATGGGTAATCTGCGAAGCGTTCAGAAAGCTTTTGAACAGTGCGGGTTCGCGGCTGAGATTACCGGTGAGCCTGGAAAAATAGAAGATGCCGGAGCCGTGGTCCTGCCGGGAGTCGGCGCGTTTGGAAGGGCGATGGCGGAGTTGGAAAGCCGTGAACTGGTTGAGCCGATTTTACGAACGATTCGGCAAGGCAAACCTTTCTTGGGGATCTGTTTGGGCCTGCACTTGCTTTTTGAAGAGAGCAGCGAGTTTGGCCTGACCAAGGGGTTGGGTGTTATCCCGGGGCGGGTGGTCAAGTTTAAAACGGGGCTGAAAGTACCTCATATGGGGTGGAACCAGGTATCATTTAAGTCGGCTATTCCTTTCTTCCGGAACGTACAGAGCGGCTCCTATTTCTATTTTGTGCATTCTTATTACGTGGAACCTACGGATGTTTCCTGGGTGGCCGCTACGACCGATTACGGAACTGATTTTTGCTCCGCCGTTGCCCGGGATAATGTGGTCGCCACGCAGTTCCATCCTGAAAAAAGCCAGAAG
>JAJRWM010000171.1 GCA_024276815.1 bacterium | reverse complement strand
TAATATTGATTACATTTTTGCGGGGCAAACCTTTTTTCCCAAAAAGGTTCTTCCCCACACCCCTTTCCCAAAAACTTTAAATGTCAACAAGTTTCACTATCCCCTGTTATTGGCAAAGATCTCCCTCCACGCCGCACCGCCGCCTTAAATCGAATAATTGAATGACCCTGTTATCGCGCCGAAGGTAATTGGGGGAAGCTTCAAGCGTTCAGGCCAAGCGGACGGCAGGCATAGGTTTTTATCAGACAATAGATGGAACTGCCCTTCTTTAATTCCAGTTTTTCAGTAGCCTTGATGGTAATCTCGGAGAGCAACAATAACCCGATATCGATTTGAACCAGGACCCGGTCGCCTACCACGGCGATATTGTGGACTTTGCCCGCTAGCGCGTTCTGGGCCGAGATGTTTTTCTGCCGCTCTTTCGAGATGACAATATCAGCGGGGGAAATGCTGATGTAATGCCGCCCGCCAACCGGTTGGTCAAGATGGGGAATACATAATTCCTGCCCCCTCAGATCGACAAAAGTGATCTGATATTTCTCATCATGACGCAAGATGGTCACCGGCAGGATGTTTTCCAGCCCCAGTGAATTAGCAAGCTGAAAAACCGTTGGTTCGTTGATTACTGAATAGTAGTCGCCGCCGGCTAAAAGACGCCCCCTGTTCATAACGGCGATCTCCCTGGTCAGTTGTAATATTTCCCTCAAGGAATGGCTGACGTAGATAATTGGTATCCTGAACTCGTCCTTGATCCGCCGGATAAAGGAGATTATCTGGCTTTTTAAGCCGGCGTCCAAAGCGGCCAGCGGTTCGTCCATTAAAAGTAATCTGGGCGAAAGTAGCAACGCCCGCCCCAGGGCGACTCTTTGCTTTTCCCCGCCCGACAGGTTGCTGACCCTCCTTTTCAGGAGGAGACGAAGAGCCAAAATATCACAAACCCGCCCCAGCCCCAGCTTTCTCTCAGCCAAGGGTATCAAGCTGAAGCCATACAAGAGATTTTTTTCGACATTCAGATTGGGAAACAGCCGACCATCCTGGAAAACATACCCGATGCGTCTTTTTTCCGGCGGGATATTAATGTTTTTTTCCGAGTCGAAAAGAACGGTTCCTCCCAGGCTTATTCGCCCCCTGTCAGGCGTGATTAACCCGGCGACCAGCTTTAACAAGGTCGATTTACCGGCTCCCGAAACCCCGAAAAGAGCGAGAGGTGAACTCGTCATCGCCAAGTCAACCTCAAGCGAAAAGTTTTTACTTCGCCAGGATAAATCAGCTTTTAACATGTTTACTCTCGACCTCTCCCGGCGATGAATTCACTGGCCAGCAGCGCCGCAAAAGACAGGATGACTGAAATGAGCACCAGGCGGAAAGCGGCCTGCTCGCCGTTGGGACGTTGCAGGAAGCTGAAGATAGCCAGGGGCAGGGTGCGGGTTTTATCGCTGATATTGCCGACAAAGGTGATGGTCGCGCCGAATTCCCCCAGGCTGCGGGCGAAGGAAAGCAAGGCGCCGGTGAAAACACCGGGCAAGGACAGGGGAAGAGTTAAGGAAAAAAAAACTTTCCGCGGTGATGCCCCCAAACTACGAGCCGCTTCCTCAAGTTGCACGTCAACCGCTTCGATTGACAGCCGAATCGAACGAACCATCAAGGGGAATCCCACCACGGCCGAAGCCAGGACCGCACCCTGCCAACTAAACGAGAGCCGCCAGCCGGTTAACAGGAAAAGTCCTCGGCCGATAAAGCCCGTTTTGCCAAAAGCGACCAGCAACAGATAACCGGTGACCACCGGCGGCAAGACCAGTGGCAGATGCAGAAAACTGTCCAGTATCACCTTACCCCGGAACTGTTTTCTCGCCAGCAACCAGCCGCAGAAGATACCCGCGGGCAGAGTGGTAATCACACACCAAAAACCTACCTTGAGCGACAACATAAGCGCGCTGGCTTCATCGGTAGTAAGGATAAAACCGGACAATTTAAAGCTCCCGGTTAATAAAACCGGTCTCAGGTTGATCAAAGCCGAATTCGCGAAAAATTTTCCGGGCCGTTCTGGTTCTTAAAAAAGCGAAAAAATCCCGGGCGAAGCCATTGCCGGGATTCAAAATGGCCGCTGGGTAAATTATGGGCTCATGAAGCGACGCCGGGATCCTCCCCACGACTTTTACCCGGTCGCTGATTAAGACATCGGTTTGGTAGACAAGGCCCAGATCGGCTTCACCGCGCTCGACATAGGTCAGGGCAATCCGGGTATCAAGCGCGTTTACCGTCCGCCGGGATAAATTGCGCCACCAGCCCATGTTGGTCAGCGCTTGTTTGCCATAGATTCCAGCTGGTACATGCGAGGAGTCGCCCATAGCGAACTGGCCGCTGAAAGTCTCGGAGAAATCGGCGACATTTCCCATGTTGATGCTGACCGAGCTTTCTTTGGGGGCGATCAAGACCAGTTTATTGCCCAGCAAATCTATCCTTTTGCTGCGAGCGAAGTTTTGCTCAATCTTCAGATAGTCCAGCCATTCAGGGTTGGCGGAAATGAAAATATCCACCGGAGCGCCGTTTTCAATCTGCTTGGCCAGGGTTGAGGAGGAAGCGAAGGAGAGCTTGACCCTGACCTTGGTCTGTTTTTCATAAACCTTGGCGATCTCGCTTACCGCGTTGGCGGTACTAGCGGCCGCGAAGACAAGAACTGACCGGTCCTCAACTTTGGAGTATGAGTTTTTAGCGATTAACACAACCAAAAACAAACTCAATAGTAAATACTTTTTCATTCTTGAACCGACGCCCCCTTCGTTATTTTTCTCAAAACATAACGTGAAAGAAAAAAAATCAGGTCATCAGGCCGGTTAAATCACGCTTTGTCAACCAGCCCTGAAAATCATTGATCAGCCGCCAAAAGACTCCACTACTTTTTCCCCGGCCTCGGTTAAGTGGGCGCCGCCGCCGCCGGAACCGCCGGCCCGGCTCTCGACAAGCGGTATCCCGCTCAGTTCATTCATTGCTTTCACCAGCTTCCAGGCGTGACTGTAAGACATCTTCATATTGCGGGCCGCGGCGGAGATGGAACTGGTCAGCCTGATATTTTCCAACAGGCGGATACGCCCCCAGCTTAAATAGGTCTCTTCGTTCCTGGTAACCCACAGCCGTCCCCTGACCTGAATATCTTCTTCAAGCAAGCCGGCCGTCACAGCGTCCTTGGCCAAAGCGATTTTCTTTTTTACCATGATGATTATAGCACCCACCGTTATGTTTTGAGAAATATAACACATCGCGGAATACATAGCAATAAAAAGTTAAGAAGATTATTTACCGGGGCGTGAATTCGCGGGGGAACCTTTTTAATGTTTATTAATTACCAGGCCGGTAAGCAGCTTGGGGTAGAAATAGGTCGATTTTTGCGGCATGATCTCATGCAGCGCGGCGATGTTCCGCACTTCCTCGATTTTGGTTGGCGCTAAAATAAAACCCATTTCGAAATCCTGGTTATCAACCTTTTCCACCAATAATTTGGCGAATGGCGTATATTTGACCTGCCCGGTTTCCGGGACATAATTCATGAGATTTTTCAGGATGAAGTGGTGGAGAATGGTAACATCCAGTTTTTTCCATTCATCGGTACGAGGTTCAGCCACCTGCTCTAAAACCGGCGCGATGTCTTTCAACTTCAGGAAGATGAACTCTTTAGCGGTATACAGGCAGAAAACGTGATCGTGATGATGCATCTCTTCGATTTTCTCTTCGATGGCGGCGAGCTTTTCCAGCTTATTCTCCGGCGTAAACCCGATTACTTCCACCTCAAAATACGGCCGGACTGTTTCAATGAACTTTTCCGTTGTGAAATCCTTGACACCTTTGAGCATACGGTGAGTGGGCAGGATAATAAGCCCCGGGTTACTCATGCTGACCATCATCATCATGGTGAAATTATACGGCTCCTCACCGTTATGGCCACTATTTTTACCACGCATTTCGTCACGATAATTCAGCGATGATTCGTAACGGTGATGCCCGTCAGCGATAAAGATCTGTTTGTTTTTGAGCGTTTCCCTGATTTTTTCAATCCGGGCCGGATCAGTCATGCGCCAGATTTTGTGTCGAATATTGTCCTCATCAACAATATCAAACGCCGGCGGTTCCTCGCGGGTAGTGTCTAGAACCTGGTCCACCTTGTTTTCTTCATCCTGGAACAAGGAAAATATCTGGCTGAAATTGGTTTTTGCGGCCCGCAGCAGGTTATGGCGGTCGGTTTTCGCGCCGGCGTAGGTTTTTTCATGGGGCAGGATGACGCCCGTTGAGAAATCCTCGATCTTGACCCGGCAGATAAAGCCTACCCGCTGGAAGGTGCGCTCCTTAGCTTCGAACCGCTGTTCATAAATGTACAGAGCTTCTTCGCTGTCGATACGCAAAACGTCCTTATTCAGCCAGTCATTAAGTAAATCTGTCGCTCTGGTATATTTGTTGTTGGTCGGAATATCGTTATCCCGGTCCTGGCTGAGGATCAGCCGCACAATATTATGCTCGTGTTTTTTTTCATAATTCTCACGCTGGGCCGGAGAAATTATATCGTAAGGCGGGGCGGTGACCTTCGCTAAATTATCAATATTTTCAGGATTATACAGTGTTCCTTTAAAAGCCCTGATATCAACCATGTGGTTTAAATCTCCTCTGACAAATTTTAGAGAATATAGCAAAATTCACCCCGTTTGTCAACCATGGCATTGGCTTTCACAGGGAAGGAACATCGTACCCCATCTTAAAGCGTTTTTCGATCAGATATAAGATAAAAGTAAAGCAAGGAAAGGCAGAGCGGAACTTAACAAATGAAGACCTCATCCCTCGAAAAGAAGACGTCGGGATAGCTTTTGATCAGCAAAGAGATAAAGTTCCCCGCCAAGTGCCGTGTGCTACCATGTTTTTGAACCTGCTTATATTAAGATAAAGCAGGTGGGTCCCCTCTTAACTGCTTCCGTAATCCACCTTGTGAGTGGCTTAATTCCACAACTAAAGCCAAGGTCCCTAAAAATTGTGTTGGCTCAAAAATATCGTAACATCACGAGCACGGCAGGGCCTTGATTAAATTTAACATATCCAAAAATAATTGTAAAGATTTTTAGCGGCTTTTCCCACCACCCATTGGCAAGGGGAAAGGATCAAGATAGCGCTCCACGACGTAGAGCCGCAAAAAGTTACGCAACTGCTTTGATTTGAGGTAGTTGTTGCGCACAAACAAATGATAATAATAGTAAATCACATTGACCGTGCCGGCGTAAGTATAGTCGGCCCAACGGCTGTCGCGCGCCAGCACGCTATAATCACCCAAAGGCCCGTGGCCAATCCGCAGCCAGTTGGCCCGGGCCGGCATGAACGCCAGATCCGGTTTTTGATCTAAATAATAATTGATCAGCTTGCCAAGATTCTTCTCCCGGGAAATAAAAGTATCGTTCAGCCCCACCACGTCCAGGACCTGAGCCCGGGTATAATAAGGAATCAGACCGGCGTCGGGTATCGCGATTTTCAAATTCCTGATACCAGGATACCTGGCCAGTTGGTTGGCGACAAGATACTCTTTATAGAAAATATTAACCGGCGTTTTCATCATTTTCATTTTCGAAAGAGTGAAAACAAAAAACCGGTCCTTCGCGTCGTAATCCCGACCGATTATAATCGTGAAAAACAATACCAAGACAACCATTTTTACTATGATGTTACCCTGATTCCGACCCACACCCTCAAACCCGATCTTCAAAACCGGTAAAGCCAACACAACCAGCATCGGGGTCAAAGGATAAAGAAAACGGTTGTGGTAATCCATTATGGTGTCAACCCGGAGAAAGAATAAAATATTGACCAGAACAAAAATCGCGGTCACAACCATCAGGGTATTGCGGCTCTCCTCAAGGAAGAATGATATCAAGCCCAGAATTAATAAAGGGCTCATCAAGGTCAGGTACTTGCTGACGCTTTTATAGCCCAAATCGGAGAAAAATGAGCCGCTGACCTTTAAATAGTAGGGATTGGGGAAAAGATCGCCGAAGTACCAGTATTTCCAGACCAGATAAACTATCAGCGGCAGAAAAAACGCGGGCAAGAGAGCCGAACCGATTTCCCGCCAGTCCAGCGAACGCCGATGCCAGAAAAAATTCGCCAGGCAAATAATGACCAGCAACATCCCCTCGGGACGCAGCCAGAAAACCGCCAGGGAACTCAAACCGAAATAAAGCAGATAACGTTTGTTTTTCTTCGTCAAATAACTATTATAGTAAAATAAAACCAGGAGCAGGGCAAAAGTGTAGAGACAGGTCTCCAGACCCAGCATGGCGGCATAGGCGCCGATGGGATGCAACATGATTACCGCGGCTAAAAAAGCCGAGACCCTGTTCATCTGAAAATATTCCCGCCCGATGTTGAAAAGAACGACCGCCGAAGCCAGAATGGCGAGGATATTCAAGAAACGGGTCAGCCAGAAAGGATCAAGACCCAGCCTGATAAAAGGAGCGAGCAGGATGACCAGCAGAAAATTAGTGTAACCCTCAGTCGGCCGCTGACCGATATTCCAGGTTATCCCGGCGCCGTCAGCCAGATTCCTCGCGTAACGGTACGTGATAAACGCGTCATCAAAATGAACACCACGCTGAGTCATTATCACGTAGAAAAGAAGAAGCGCGAAATAAAGAAAAATCAGGGAACAGATAACCAGCGACTGCTTGCGGGAAGCCAGCGAGAAAGCCATAGCTACAATCCCCCGGGCACAATAACCACTCCTTGGTCAGTCATGGGAAGATTGTTTTTTCAATTAATCATTGATCTGATTAATCAACCAATCACTCTTCCGCCGGAAAAACTCTTCGTCTTCCTCAACCAGAGAACGTATCTGATGAAATTCATCGGCAATATTGAGAGCCGCTAAAATCGCGACCTTGGTCGAAGATATCGTTGCCGTATTCTCGGTAATTTCCCGCATCTTGCTATCAACATATTGAGCCAGGTTTTTGACATACTCCGGTTGAGCGACGCCCTTAATGGTGTATTCACTACCGAAGATTTCCACCGGCACCGAAGAATGACTCTTATCTTTCATACCTTCCCCCTAAGATTTACCCTGGGCCTGTTCAATAACCGCGATCAGGCCGTCTATTTTCTCAACCTTGGCCCGGGCGGCTTTCATTTGGTCGCCGGCACGCTCATTATCGCTCTGCAAAGCCTCGATCAGTTTGACCTGGTAAGCCATTCTTTCTTCCAGTTCCCGCTTGGCCCTGGTCAATTCAGCAACCGCGTCGGTCAACCGACC
Source organism: bacterium (assembly GCA_024276815.1). Classification (GTDB taxonomy): domain Bacteria; phylum JACRDZ01; class JAJRWM01; order JAJRWM01; family JAJRWM01; genus JAJRWM01. The sequence continues at coordinate 19,741 of JAJRWM010000171.1, read as the reverse complement.
GTTCTCATCCTTTACCATCCGAAAAGCTTCCAGCAGTTCGACAACACTCTGACTAAGCAGCTCAAATTTTTCTTTCATAATTATTGCCTTACCTCGGCTCCAGTCAGCTTCGTCAATTTCTCGACTATCCTCTGGTAGCGGTCATTAACTTCCAAATCCGTCAAGGTGCCTTCCCGGGAACGGAAACTGAAGGAAAAAGCCAGACTCTTGTGGCCTTGAGGAATCGGCTGCCCCCGGTAAACATCAAACAGCTCAACTTTTTCCAGATGTTTACCGCCGCTCTGCCAGACAATATCCGTAATTTCGCCAACACTTTTTTCCTCAGCCACAACCAGGGCCAGGTCCCGGTTTACCGCCGGATAACGGGCAAACGACCGGTACTTTTTAGGCGCCGCCGAACAGCCCAGAAGCAGATCCAGATTAAGCTCGAAAAGATAGACATCCTCCGTCAACTGGAAATTCTCTTGCACGACCGGATGCAAAGCGCCAAGCTGACCGACCTTTTTTCCCTCGACCAGAACGACGGCTGACATGCCGGGATGATAATAGCTGTCAACGCCGGCGACGCTGAAATCAGGCGCGGGAATATCCAGACTATCCGCCAAAGTAATAATTATCGCCTTTAAATCAAAAAAATCAACTTTCCCCGAATCGCTGTAACTGGCGTCAACTTCCCGCTTCCCGCTTAACGCACCGGCTAAAAATACCGGTTCTGACGGCAGTTTCCCGTTCCCGCGCGGCCGGAAAACCTTGCCTAACTCGAATATTTTACCCTGCCTGTTCTGCTGAAATTCATTATGACACAAGGTAGCCAGAATCCCGGGAACAAGCGAGGTCCGCAAAACGGCCTGTTTCTCCGTCAGGGGATTAGCTAATTGTACCATTTTTCTTGTTACGTGATTCGCCGGCAAGTTAAGTTTGGTCACCGAATCAGGATCAATGAAACTGTAGGTCACAATCTCATCCAAACCGAAATGAAGAACGATATCCTTGAGCCGGCGCTTGGTTTTATAAGCCCGATTCTCATTAGTCAAAACCTGGTTGCCCATTAACTCAGAGGGGATATTATCATAGCCGTACAGGCGGGCGATCTCCTCGATTAAATCAATTTCCCTGGTAAGATCATGTCGGTGAGCGGGAATCCGGACCCGGAAATTATCGCCATCAGGCTCTATTCGGAAGCTCAGTTGTCTGAGAAAACCCTCGATCGCAGATTTCTCAATAGCGGCGCCAAGAATCTTATTGACCCGGGTGGGACGTAAAGTAACAATTAAAGGCTCCGATTTACCGGGATAAACATCCAGCCGGCCCCGGGCTATTTCACCGCCGGCGAGTTGACTTATCAGCTGTGCCGCCCGCTCCAGAGCGATAATCAACCCCTCAATATCAGCGCCGCGGGCGAAACGGTGCGACGCCTCACTCTCCAGCCCCAGTTTTTTACTGGTCCGATGTACGCTTTGCGGCTTAAAAAAAGCGCTTTCGAGCAGAATATTAGCAGTCTTTTCCGAGACTTCCGAGTTTTCGCCACCCATGACGCCGGCCAAGGCAACCGCTTTCTCACCGTCACAGATAACCAGGTCATCCGGGTCAAGTTCCCGCTCGACGCCGTCAAGCGTCGTGAATTTTTCCTGGTCGCGCGCCCGCTTGACCACAATTTTATGTCCGGCCAGTTGATCATAATCAAAGGCGTGCAAGGGATGGCCCAGTTCCCACAAAACATAGTTGGTAACGTCAACCACATTGTTGATCGGCCGTAAGCCCACCGCCCGTAACCGCGCCCGCAACCACAAGGGCGATTCCCTGATGGTCACTCCCTTAATAACCCGGGCGGCGTAACGGGGACACAGTTCAGGCGCCTCGATCTCCACCCTGGCCGACGCGCCGACCTCCTGACCGCCTTCCGAAAAATCAATCTCCGGCATTTTCAAGGTTGTCCTGCAAAGCGCGGCGACTTCACGGGCAATACCCAGAATACTCAGACAGTCGCCCCGGTTAGGCGTCAGGCCAATATCGAGAACCACGTCCTCCAGATGCAAATATTCGCTGAGCTTGGCTCCAAGAGGAGCGGCGCCCGGCAGGAGGTAGATTCCATCGGCGTCTTCATCCAGTTCCAGTTCTTTAGCCGAACAAAGCATACCGTTAGAGACCAGGCCGCGAATTTTTGACTGCTTGATCTTCAGCCCGTTTGGCAGCTTCGCCCCGACCAAAGCTACCGGCACCATGTCCCCCACGCTGATGTTTTTCGCCCCGCAGACAATATCCAGCTTTTCTGCCCCGGTATCAACGGCGCAATAGCTGAGCCGGTCGGCGTCCGGGTGAGGCTCAACGCTCAACAACCGGCCAACAACGACCTTGTCCAGATCCCGCCCCGGATATTCAATACCCTCAACTTCCAGCCCCAGCATAGTCAAACCATGAGCCAGTTCCTCGGCGGACAGCTCAAAATCAACAAAATCTCTTAACCAGTTCAGACTTATTTTCATAATGCTTTCTTTTCCTTAAAACAAATTAAAACCTTATGTAAGGCGATGCGGGGGAACCAGTAATGTCATTCCAGCGTATGCAGGAATCTAGTGGATTCCCGTTGGCACGGGAATGACAAATAAGGTCTTTTCCCCGGAAGACTGACGCCTTACAAAAATATAAGTTGGCCCTGTTGGCAAAAAAACCTCGCATAAGCTTGAAATCCACTTTAGAATTGTCTTAAAAAACGCAAATCATTTTCATATAGCAGACGAATATTATCGATCCCGTATTTAAGCATGGCGACCCGGTCAACGCCCAGCCCAAAGGCGAAGCCGCTGTACTCTTCGGAATCGTAGCCAACAAAATCAAACACGTTCGGATCAACCATACCGGCGCCCATAATTTCCAGCCAGCCGGTCCCCTGGCAAACCCGGCAACCCTCTCCCCGGCAGATAACGCAGCTCACGTCAACTTCGGCGCTGGGCTCGGTGAACGGGAAAAAACTGGGACGGAAACGGGTTTTCACTTCTTCACCGAAGATCTTGCGGTAGAAAAGATTGAGTACGCCCTTTAACTGGGCGAAGGTCACACCCTTATCGACATATAAACCTTCCACCTGCATAAACATCGGGGAGTGGGTGTTATCATAGTCACAGCGGTAAACTTTCCCGGGAGAGATAATCTTTACCGGCGGTTTCAGTTTCTCCATCGTCCTGATCTGCACCGAGGAAGTATGCGTCCTCAGCAAAACGTCGTCCTGAAGATAAAAGGTATCCTGCATGTCCCGGGCCGGATGCTCGTCGGGAAAGTTGAGAGACTTGAAGTTATAGTAATCCAGTTCCACTTCCGGCCCTTCAGCGATAGCGAAGCCCATTTCAATCAGGACATCCTCTATCTCTTCCCTGACCTGGCTCAGGATATGTTTTTTCCCCAGCTTAATCAGGCGGGGCGGCAGAGTGATATCAATTTTCTCTTTGAGTAATTTTTCGTCCAGCTCTTTTTGGGCCAGTTTGCCCGCCAGTTCATCAAGCGCGGACTCGATCCCCTTTTTAACCCGGTTGGCCAACTGACCTACCAGCGGCCTCTCCTCCGGGCTTAGCTGCCCCATGCCGCGTAAAATACCGGTCACCAGGCCTTTCTTCCCCAGGTACTTAACCTTCAGTTGTTCCACTTCCCTGAGCGTGGCAAGCGTCTTCGCTTCCCTGAGCGCTGCCTGTTCAATCTCGGCTAATTGTGTTCGCATTTTTTCCCTAAACAACTTTTCTCAGATTATTGATATTTTCCTCCGGCCCGATGACCACCAGATAATCCCCATCCTCAAAGATCGTTTCCGGGTCGGGGGTGATATCGAATTCCTCGATATGATCAATCTCGCCATCCTCGTTAATTTCCGGAGTCAACCGCTTCAGAGCGATGATGTTCAAACCAAAGTTATGCCTGACGCCCACCTCAATCAACGATTTGCCAATGAAGGAACGAGGCACCACGATTTCCACAATGCTGTGCCCTTTGGAGACATCGATATGCTCCAAGACGTTCGGGCTGATCAGGCTGTTCGCCACCCGCACTCCCATATCCCGCTCGGGGAAGACTACTTTATCGGCGCCGACTTTCTGCAGGATCTTGCCATGCTGAAGGCTCACGGCCTTGCTGACCACCTGTTTTACGCCAATGTCCCTCAAAAGAAGCGTGATGAGAATGCTCGAGAGCATGTCATCGCCGACACTGACAACGGCGACATCAACATTCAGAATGCCGGTCGAGCGCAAGGACATTTCATCGGTGGCGTCCAGTTGAATCGCTTCAATCACAAAGGAACTGACAGCCTTGACGTTTTCCTCGTTCAGGTCAATCGCCAGAACTTCACAGTTATTTTCACTTAACGTCTTGGCGACGCTGTAACCAAAACGCCCCAGACCAATTACCGCGAATTGCCTCATCTCAACCTACCATCATATGTTCTTCCACGTAATGATAATTAACCCGCTTCTCTTTTTGGCCAATCGCCAGCGCCAGCGTTATCGGACCGATGCGGCCGATAAACATCGCCATGATTACCACGAATCTTCCAATATAACTTAATTCCGGGGTCACGCCGGTGGAAAGCCCGACCGTCCCCATGGCGGACACCATTTCAAAAACAATCTGCAAAAAGCTTTCCCGTCCATGCGCGAATCGTTCGGTCACTAATAATATCATAATAAAAAGACAGAGGACAACGACAGAGATTACCACGATGGATAAAGCCTTGTTGACCACATTCCGGGGTAGCCGCCGCTTCAATATCTCCACATCATCAGAGCTTGTGAGCATGGCGTAAACCGAGGCGATCAAGACCACAAAAGTAGTCGTCTTGATCCCGCCGCCGGTCGACCCCGGAGAAGCGCCGATGAACATGAGAAGCACCAGCAAAAAAAGCGACTGGGAGGTCAGTTTGTCGATTGCCAAGGTATTGAAACCCGCGGTGCGCGCGGTTACTGACTGGTAAAACGACGCGGTCAGTTTCCGGCCGAAGGGCATTCCCGCCAGGGTGTTATTATACTCAAAAAGTAAAAGTAAAACAGTGCCCAGCAAGATCAAGGCGATTGAGGTATAGACAACCGATTTGGTCTGGAGACTAGTGCCTTTCCAGTTCCGCAGGCGGTCAGAACGCCAGAAATGGAATTTTCTTAAATCTATGATTACCGCGAAACCTAAACCGCCGAAAATAATCAGGCCGGCGATCACCAGATTAATAAAAACACTGCTTTTAAAGCCCATCAGACTGGTTTCATAAATAGAGAAACCGGCATTGCAGAAAGCTGAAATGGAATGAAAGACCGCCGAGTAGGAAGCGTGGGCCAGATTGAAGTTCTCGAAAAAATAAAAATTGCCAAAGAGCAACAGCGCGCCCAGCCCCTCGAACAAAAACGTCAGGCCCAGGATATATTTTATCAAACCACCGATCCCGGCCACGCCTTCCTGGTTCAGAACATCCCTGATGACCAGGTTGTCCTTGATGGTCATTCTTTTCCCCAACAGCAAAATAAAAAAGGTGGAAAAGGTCATGATACCCAAACCACCCAACTGGATCAGAACCAGAATTACCGACTGGCCAAACAGGGAAAAGTAACGGCCGGTATCGACAACGACCAGCCCGGTGACGCAAGCGGCGCTGGTCGCGGTAAAGAGCGCGTCGATAAAATCCAGCCCGCGGCCCTCGGCAGAGGAAACCGGCAGAGTCAACAAAAAAGAACCGAACAATATTAGCAGAACAAAGCTTAAAGCGATAATTTGAGCTGGCTTAAGCTGCCTCATCAGAAATAGTTAATTTAGTGATTGTCGGGCAACTTCCGTAAGCTGAATAAAATCCTGTGGGAAGTGGACGGCGATTTGAGCGAGTACTTTCCGGTTGAGCAAAACGCCGGCCTTGGTCAACCCGTCAATAAACCGGCTGTATGATATGTCATTCTGACGGCAAGCCGCGTTAATCCTGACAATCCAAAGACTGCGGAAATCCCTTTTACGCACCTTGCGGTCACGATAGGCGTACGCGCCCGCTCTCAGCATAGCCTCTTTGGCCCGCCGGTACTGCCGGCTCTTGCCACCCCAGAAACCCTTGGTGGCTTTTAACACTTTTTTGCGCCGACGGCGTTTTACGACTGAAGCCCCTGTAGCTCTTGGCATTCTATTACTACCTCCTGGTAATTACTACCTGTTTGACTTTAGTTTTTTTAGACCTAACCCATCCCCAACATGCGCTTGACACTTCTGACCTCGCCCTTGGCGACCAGAGCGCTCTGCCTGAGATTGCGTTTTCTTTTTGACTCTTCTTGGTCAAAATGTGACTCGTAAAAGCATGACGACGGACAACCTTGCCCGTTTTGGTGACCCTAAACCTTTTGGCCGCCGCTCGCTTTGTTTTTATTTTCGGCATTAGTCTCTTCTTCCTTCTTCTTCTTTTTATCTCTGCTTTTGACTATCGGAACCGGAGCCAGCATCATCGACATATTACGCCCCTCAAGCTTGGGCCTGCTTTCAACAACGCTCACTTCGGTTAAATCACCAACTACCCGATTCAGGAGTTCTCGGCCAATATCGACGTGAGCCATCTCACGGCCACGGAACATAAGAGTAACCTTGACTTTATTATCAGGATTTTCCAGAAAATGAAGAATCTTACTCAGCTTGACCTGGTAATCATGCTCGCCAATCTTGGGACGAAGCTTAATTTCCTTAACAATAATTATTTTCTGGTGTTTTTTGGCTTCCCGAGCGCGCTTGCTCTGTTCGTACTTATACCGGCCGAAATCCATGATACGGCAGACAACCGGCTGGGTATTCGATGAAACCTCAACCAGGTCCAGCCCCTGACTCATGGCCTCCCTCAACGCTTCTTCCCGGCTGACAATGCCAGCCTGCGCGCCATCAGGATGAATCAGACGAACTTCACTCGCCCTTACCTGCTCATTGACCCTTATTCCATTTTTACTAATTGGCTTAAAACCCTCCTCAAAGTTTAATAACTTATTTAACTAACTATATATGGTGGGCGATACTGGACTTGAACCAGTGACCCCTTGCATGTCAAGCAAGTACTCTAACCAACTGAGCTAATCGCCCCTCGCGACCAGAGAAAACTAACACGTTAACAACCATTTGTCAAGCAGAAACTTGGCAGCGGAGATGAACAGCTCCACATCCTTTTTCACGAAAACCAGCCGCTCCCAAACGCCGACGCCCTCCGCTTACCGGGAAGCCCAGTCACCGTTAAAGTAGATCATTAAAGAGATCAATAACAACAGAGTAAACCCGGACACGCTTGCCAGCGCCCCCAGGACGAATACCTCAGAGGCCATTTTTACGTATTTTTCCGAAACCAGGTAAAAACCGGACAAACTTAGAAGAATCCCCGCGCTCATCAGACAAAAACCGGGAACAAAAAGCAAGATGGATATCAATTGCAACTTTCTACCCATATCTACCACCAAAACAAATCCTTTAAGAAAACTGCCCGCTACTCCTCGTTCTTTTTCCGCTCACCGTTCACTACCAGAGAGTGATTCTGCAAGGCGTTATCGGTGGCCTCGCCAAGGAGCGAGAAAAACCCGCTGTTATCCTTGAGATATTTACTGATATCCTTTTTCTCCTGACGCGACTGATAATCCCTGACGCTGAGGTTGATCTTGTGGTTTTTCAGATCAAACTTGATTACCGAAGCGGTCAATTCATCGCCTTCCTTGACAACCTCCCGGGGATCGTTGACTTTCTTGACATCCAGTTGGGAAATATGCACAAAGCCCTCGACATCAGGCTCAATCTCCACAAAAACACCGAAATCCACAATACTGACAACCTTGACCGGAATGGTTTTCCCAACCGAATATTTCCGCTGCAACTGCTTCCAGGGATCGTCGCTCAACTGCTTCAGTCCCAAGGCTATTTTTCTTTTCTCGGCGTCGAAGCTGATTACAACGGCCTCAACTTCATCGTTAACCTGAAGGATATCCGAAGGATTTTTGGATTTTTCATCCCAGGATAAATCATTGACATGAATCAGCCCGTCAATACCCGGCTCAATTTCCACAAAAGCCCCGAAATTGGTCAGGTTACAAACCCGCCCCCTGATCTTCGAGCCAACCTGAACGCGCTTGGCCAACTCCTGCCAGGGATCAGCCGTGATTTGCTTCAATCCCAAAGATATTTTGCGCTCAACCTGCTTGACATCCAGAATCACCGCTTCCACTTCCTGGTTGGTCTTCAAGATATCAGCGGGACGGTTAATTCTCTTCGTCCAAGACATCTCGCTGACATGAATCAATCCCTCAACGCCTTCTTCCAACTCCACAAAAGCGCCGTATTTCGTGAGGCTTACCACCTTGCCCTTGACTTTTTCACCCACCGGATAGCGGAAAGAAACTTTTTCCCAGGGATCAGGCTGCAACATTTTCAGGCTCAGGGAAATCCGACCGTTCTCAGGATCAAAATTGACAACCTTGGCCTTAACGACCTCCCCTATCTTTACTTTTTCTGAAGGATGCTTAATCCGCCCCCAGCTCATATCCTTGATATGCAAAAGACCGTCGATCCCGCCTAAATCGATAAAAGCGCCAAAAGTGGTCAGGCTCTTTACGCTACCTTCAACCAACTGGCCTACCTCGAGAGAATCAAGCAAATCCTTCCGCATTTTCTCACGCTCAACTTCTTAAAGCACACGATGCGAAACAACAATGTCTCTTTTGTCCAGCTTGATAATTTTAAAATCCCTCACCTCGCCGATCATCTGCGCGTTTTTAGGCCGGCGAACCACCGATACCTGGGAAGACGGCAAAAAAGCGCCGGCCCCATCCAGATCAACCAGATAGCCGCCTTTGACTTCCCGGGCAATCTTACCCCGGACCACCTGGTCCTCCTGAGCGGCGTCCTTTAAACGCGCCCAGCCGCGATTCTGGTCAGCCTTTCTTTTGGACAACACCACCAGACCATCGGGACCGTTGATCTTCTTGATCATGACATCAACCTCGTCGCCAACCTTGACATTCAGATTGCCGCCCAGGCCCTCAAACTCCCTCAAGGAGACTACACCCTCCGACTTGTAACCTATATCAAGAACAACTTCATCAGAGCCAACCCTGATAACCTGACCGCTAACGATCTGCCCTTCACTTAGTTTTTCAAAATCAGCCAGGAGCTCTTCCATTGAAGGTTCTTCATCCGTAACGATTTCTTTTCCGCTCAATTCATTCCCAGTTTCCGTTTCCACACCTTAACTCCCTATTTTTTTAGAAGTGTAATTTTATCTTACGAATTGTTTTATGTAAAGCTCTTTTTTAGCAGGGCTATTCGCTTCTTTGATTAATCTATTGAAATATTAAAACTAATAGTGTTTTCTAAAGCAAATTACGATCAAATGTACAGTGCTTTTCAGCCTTGGTCATTCCCGCGAACGCGGGAATCCAGGACTGGATACCGGCTTTCGCGGGTATGACAGACAGTGTGATTGGTCGTAAAACGCTTTAGTTTTGCGAAAGGACTTGCGATCAGGATGTTTGAAGTTTTTTCAGAGAATTAATTTATCGGAAAGTTCCTGTATTCTTCGGTAGACCAGATCAATAATCCAGTCAGGAGTCGAAGCGCCGGCGGTTATCCCGATGTTCTTCTTGTTCTTGAGCCATTCCGTCCTGATCTCTTCGGCCGTCTCGATAAAATATGACTCGACGCCGCATTCCTGACTTATCTCATATAGACGAGCCGTGTTAGCGCTGTTCTTGCCACCCACCACAAACATCAAATCGACATTGGCGGCTAAATTACGGGTCGCGTCCTGGCGCCTGGTGGTCGCGTCGCAGATAGTGTTGTAAACAGCCAGTTCCCGCGCCCGGGGCAACAGATGGTCGATCGCGTCGCGGAAACGGGATAAATACTGGGTGGTCTGGGCGATAACGCCGATCTTTTCCTGCTTGGGAATCGACTCAATTTCATTGAGATGATTGATAACCCAGCTTTTGCCTTTCAAGGAATCTACCAGGCTGCAAATCTCCGGGTGATTAGGCTCGCCAATAATCACCAGGACAAACCCCTTCTCCTCCAGCATCAAGGCAATGTTACGGGCATTTTTAACAAAAGGACAGGTCGCGTCGACAATTTTCAGCCCCTTAGCCACCAGTTTATCCATGAAGGCCGGGGCAATCCCGTGGGAACGGATAATCACGGTTCCCTCTTTGACTTCATCGGGCGACTCGATGATCCGCACCCCTTTATGCGACAGCCTGACGACTTCCTGAGGATTGTGGATTAACGGCCCGATGCTGTAGACTACGCCCTGGGCGGTTTTTTCGACAGTCTGGGTCGCCAGTTGGATCGCCCTCTTTACCCCAAAGCAGAAACCGGCGTAATCCGCGCTGATGATGTTTAAACGCTCATCGCTCTCTTTAATTTCCGGATCTCCTCCATACTGCGCTCGCTAAGCTTCTGATAAATTTCCTTGCCTGACGGTTCCCGCCACAGCTCAGGCCAGCTTTGAGGCTGGCCAAAAACAACTTTCACCTTACAGAAACGGGGAATTATTTTACCTCGGCCAAGGGCCCGGAACGAATTATCAATATAAACCGGCAAAACCGGAACTTTCGCCTGGTAAATCAAAAATCCCACCCCGGCTTTCCCAGGCCGCAAATTACCGTCGTGAGTACGAGTTCCCTCAGGAAACACAACCACGGCGTTCTGTTCCCCCAAAAGCGTCATGACCGTCCTAATCGCTTTGCGGTCCAGACGCCCCCGTTTCACCGGATGAGTCAGGAAATATTTCAGAAAAGGAGTGGTAAACCGGTTAAACAGCTCCTGCTTGGCCAGATAATGCACCGGTCTTCTCAGGTATAAAAGAACCGACAGCAGTACCGGGTCCAGATTGCTGGCATGGTTACTGACAATCAGCAACGGACCATTCACAGGCACGTTTTCCAGATCAACCGCCTGGATACGAAACCACAGTCTGCAAAACACATGGAGAACAAATCTAATCAGACGGATCAACATAAAGGCCTTGGCTAATTATTCAGGCCAATATGTCTCAAGGCGACTTTGGTGACATCGTCAATGTTCATCTTGGTGGTATCAATGATAATAGCGCCCTCCGCCTTTTTCAAGGCCCCGTAAGGACGGGAGCGGTCTCTTTCATCCCGTTTCCTGATATCATCCATAACCTGGTCGAGATCAAGGTTGACGCCTTTCTTCTCCAGTTCGTTGGCCCGGCGTAAAGCCCGCTCCTCCAGTGAGGCGTCCAGGTAAAATTTCTTTTCCGCGTCCGGGAAAACAACCGTGCCGGTATCACGTCCCTCGAGAACAACGCCCCGGCCGTTGGCTGATTTTCTCTGCAACCACACCATAATCTCCCTGACCCCCTTAACATCGGCGATAGCCGAGGTCCCTCTGGAAACATAAGGCTTGCGGATCTCCTCCGAGACATCCCGGCCGTCCACCAGCACCTGGGTGTAGTCCTTTTGGGAGATTATTTTAAGCTCCGTGCCGGCGGCCATCTCAACCAGAGCGTTCTCATCCTTGAGGTCCAGCTTGTTCTTGAGAGCCTTCCAGGTCAAAGCCCGATACATGGCGCCGGTATCCAGATAGGTATAGTTGAGTTCGCTGGCCAGACGCCGGGCGATCGTGGTCTTGCCGGCCCCGGCCGGTCCGTCAATCGTCACGGTAATTCTTTTCGATTCAGCCACTGGTTCAGACGCCGGCGGTTGTTTTGTCACCGGCTGAGCGCTTGTTTTCTGGGCGGCGGGCTTTGCTTCCCCGCCAGTCATGCGGCAAGTCCCCTCGAACTCCGCTCCATCATTAATTAACAGTCTCTTGGCCTGGATCTCGCCAAAGAGCTTGCCCGCCGATTCAATTTCCAGCCGGTCGAGAGCGATCACGTTACCCTCGAAACGACCGCCGACAATTACCTCGTTCGCTTCGATCTCGCCGGTCACCAGGGCTTCCGTACCCACATAGACCTGCCCGTTGACAGTCACTTTACCCCCGACAAAACGGCCGTTGATGATGACTTTTCCCTCCGCGTTAAGATTACCTTCGAATACAGCCGATTTTGGAATCAAGCACTCATCCATACCTTCGTTCTCCTCCAAGCCAAATTCACTTTTCATAATAGAAGTCTTCTCCGCACCGCTATCGTAATTTCTCTTTGATCAAAGCCGCCCGCTTCGGGCCAACGCCTTTTACCCCGGCGATCTCCGCCGCCGTGGCTTCTTTTATTTTAGTGATAGAGCCAAAACGCTTAAGCAGCTCTTTTTTGCGCGACTCCCCTATCCCAGGGATATTATCCAAAGCTGAAGTTCTTAATGTTCCGGCCCGGCGCTGGCGGTGAAAAGTTACGGCGAAACGATGAGCCTCGTCCCGTACCCGCATCAGCAACTGATTTTGCGGAGCGTTTTTCGACCACTCAACCGGTTCACTACTGCCGGTGATAAATATTTCTTCCTCTTTTTTAGCTAAACTGATTATATCAATATCATTAAAGCCGGCCCCTTGTAAAGCGGAAAATGCCACGCCCAGATGCCCCTTGCCGCCATCGATCAACATCAAATCCGGCCGCGGTTCGCTCCCATCTCCCACCCGTTTGAGATAGCGAGAGACGACTTCCCGCATCATTGAGTAGTCATCAATGCCCGTTACCGACCTGATCCTGAACCGCCGGTACAGTTTCGGGGTTTTTCGCCCCATTTCAAAAGCAACCAGGGAACCAACCGCCTGGCAGCCGCCGGTATTGGAAATATCCAGTCCGACAATCAGGCGGGGGAAATTTTTCAGCCCCAGTCCGGCCTGCAACTTTGACAACACCCGGTTCAGGTCGGTTTCAGCCGCCGGCCGAGGCTCGGTCAAAAACTGCCGGGCGTTATTCTCCGCCATTTTCAACAGGGAAAGCTTGCGGCCTCTTCGCGGTTGATGAATTTTAACCAACTGACCTTTCCGGCCGGTCAGCCAGTCTTCCAGCAGCTCAACTTCTTGAGGTAAAACTGATACCCGCAACATTCCGGGGATAAAATCCGAATCGAAATAATAGCGTTTGATGAATTCACTCAAGATTTCTTTTTCATCATTCACCAGGGGCTTGAGAAAAAAGTGCTTTTCCCCCAGGATCTGCCCGTTTCGTATCATCAACAATACCACACAGTAGCGGTCCAGGTCATTGGTCAGAGCGATGACATCCTCGTTCTGGTTCCTGAGTTCCATGACAATCTGCCGGCTGGAGATCTTTTCCAGCGACGCTATCTGCTCCCTGATAATGATGGCTTTCTCGAAATCCATATTTCGGGCGGCCGTCTTCATCTGCGTTTTCAATTTTTTCAGCAGAAAATCATTACGGCCTTTTAAAAAGAGGACCACCTCGTCCACTATTTCCCGGTATCCCTCGGCGGTAATCCGACCCTCGCAAGGCGCCCAGCAGCGTTTAATATGAAAATTAAGACAGGCTTGTTTACGTCTGATACGTTGGCGGCAGCTACGCATACGAAAGAGTTTACGAATCGTTTCCAGGACGCGCTTAACCGCGCCGGCATCAGGATAGGGACCAAAATACAAGGAGCCGTCCTTATCCAGGTTGCGGGTGGAGAACATCCTGGGGAATTTGTCAAAAACGGTTATTTTGATATATGGATAACGCTGGTTGTCTTTAAGCTCAATATTATAAAAGGGACGGTGTTTCTTGATCAGGTTACATTCCAGGATCAACGCTTCCAGTTCGTTGCCGGTAATGATGTAGTCCAGATCAACCAGATTTTCCATCAAGGAAAGGGTTTTCGCTTCCCGGGAAGTAACGCGGAAATATGAACTGACCCGCTTCTTGATCGATTTGGCCTTGCCGACATAGATAATTTCGCCCACCGCGTTCTTCATCAGATAGACGCCGGGCTGGTTCGGCAGACTTAATCTTTTTTGGATCAGTAAATCAGACATTTTTTTCACTCAACTGTTAGAGTAACCCGTCAGTTAAGTGGGGGAACCAGTAATGTCATGCCAGCGTATGCAGGAATCTAGTGGATTCCCGTTGGCACGGGAATAGACAAATAAGGTCTTTTCCCCGGAAGACTGACGCCTTACCTGTTAGAACATTTTACGGTCCAAACCAAGGGAACCTTGGGGGGAGTTATTTGTAGATACGGGCATGCCCGGGGCACTTCACAGGTCAAGCGAAGCTTGACCTGAGTCCTGGCTCCCCTGCCAACGGACATACTTCAAAATTACCTTCTCCTCCACGCCAACATTAGACAAAAACCACTCCCCTCCCCTCGCAAAAACTTTAGTTGACCTGATCGCCCAAGGAATTCCCATCTGTTTGTAAAACGCACTAAAGCTTGGGAGAGAAATCGAAGACGGCGTTTATCAAAGAGAGCTCTTCTTTAAAATCGTTCGACTTACGCTGCTTCGTAAAACGCCTTAATCGACCGCAAGGGATAGTTCGTTTACCTGCCAGGTTTCATCAACCCAGAGACCGATAACCTCAAAGTCTTTATATCGACTTTTTAAAAATCGGACCGCTTCTAAAGTGTGAACTCTTTGCTCTTCCCCGGAGGCCGGGTTGCCGGCACAGTCATAATGACCAACAACCGCGATACCAACTGAATTGTGGTTAGTAATAGAAATGTCCAACCGTTCCAGGATCGCTTCAATTCGCTCGCGGCAAGTTCCGTCAGCCAGGATATGGTTAGGACCCGCCTCCGTGACCGAATCGACGTAATTAACGCCAAAGCGTTTCTTCAAATAGCTTATTACCGGCAGTTGAACACGGCCGTCAAGACAATTGATAACGGTGCAAAAACTCATACGATCCTGTCTAAATAGTTCTCTGGCAGAGCGGATTTATTTGAATTTATTTAAATTGGCCTGAGCGATTTTTTGCCATTGAGGAGAAACGGGAAATTCCAGAAACTTCTTCCAGTACCCGGCGGCGGTCGTATATTCATCCTGAGTCTGCTTGATGGTCGCCAGATAAAAGTAAGCGCAAGCCAAGTCCGGGTCCAGTTCAACAGCCTTTCTCAAATTATCTTCAGCCGCGACATAAGCCCGCAACCGGTAGTCGCTGATCCCGATACAGTAAGCGATCTTCGCGTTATCGGGCGAGTCGGCCAGAGCCTTGTTCAGGTACTTAATCGCCATCCCCGGCTTTTTTAAACCATAATAACATAAACCAATATACATATTGAGGCCTTCCAACTTCGCTTTAGCCTCGTCAAGCCCCTTAAATATTTTAAGCGCTTCCCGGTAATTATCCTGACGCAACAGAGCGATCCCCAGGTTAAACCTGGCGGACCGGTATTCCGGCTCAATTTCAAGCGCCAGCCGAAAAGACCTTTCGGCATCCTGATAGGCCTTCCGGGCCTGGTATATCACGCCCAAATTGTTATGCACCCGCGCCCGGGAATCATCCAGTTCCAACGATTTCTCAAGAAGCCCTTCCGCTTCGACCAGTTTGCCGGAATGATAGAGAGTCATCCCCTCCTCATAGTAATTACGAGCCAATCCCTGCTTTTCTTCCGCATCCGCCGGAACAACCAGATCGCTTTTCACCATCTCCCGGCTAACCTTTTTGGGCGTAGCGGCACAGGCGGATAAAAACAACGCGGCGGCCAGACAAAGAAATAGCGCAAATTTCTTATTTAACACCAATATTCACTCCGGACTCAGATCCTTTTCATATCTTTTCCGGGCTTGTAATAAGGAATCTTTTTCGCCGGCACCTGGACTTTCTCGCCCGTTTGCGGATTGCGGCCGCTCCAGGAACCGCGGCGGCGTACGTCAAAGCTGCCAAACCCGCGAAGTTCCACATGTTCATCCTGGGCAAGAGCTTTGGCGACAGTGTCAAAAACAATGTCAACCACAACCTTGGCATCGCTTTTACGCACTCCGATTGAGTCCGCGACTTTCTTCACCAGATCAACTTTCGTCACTCTAATACCCCCCCTTTTTTTATTTTAACAAGCAATACTGGTCCATTTTAACTTAATGAAAAACGATTTACAAGGAAACAAGCCGTTTCCCCAAGGCTATTCGCTTCTTTGATCAATCTGTTGAAATATCAAAACTAATAGTGTTTTCTAAAGCAAATCACGATCAAAGGTACAATGCTTTTCAGCCTTGGTCATTCCCGCGAACGCGGGAATGACAGACAGTATGATTGGTCGTAAAACGCTTTAGTTTTGCGACCAGGCCGTTTATCACCTGACGTCAATCAGATACTGCCAACCTTTATCAATTTTAAACAACTCCAAACAATTAGAACAGGTTCCAACTATTTGGGTTCCCTGAATTATCAAAATCAGACAACATGACGAACCTCACACCCCGCAACCGGCCAATATTCCGTGCGACCGCTAAAGTTCACCCTGGATCAGCTCATCATAGGTTTCCCGTTTCCGAATCAAACTATAACGCGTCGAATCCACTAAAACCTCAGCCGCCCGGCGCCTTGAATTATAATTCGAGGACATGGTGAAACCATAAGCGCCGGCTCCCAGCACAGCGAGCAGATCTCCCGAGTCCATCAAGGGTAATTCACGATCCTTGGCCAAAAAATCACCCGACTCGCAAATCGGGCCAACCACATCAAAAACCCGCACCTCAGCCGAAGTCTGCCTGACCGGCAGCATGTAGTGATAGGCTCCGTACAAAGAAGGACGGGCCAAATCGTTCATCGCCGCGTCAACAATCAGAAAACTTTTTTCCGCGGTTTGTTTATGATAAAGCGTTTCGGTCAGCAAAACCCCGGCGTTGCCGACAATAGAACGCCCCGGCTCAAGAATCAATTGACAGCGGCTCTCCAGCAAAAGAGGTTCCAGAAGCTCCGCCATCTCTCCTTGCGTGGGCACCTCCTCATCGTTATACCTGATACCCAGCCCACCGCCGATATCCAGGTACCTGAGGTCAATATCCTCCCGCCGGAGCTTCTTGATCAGATCAACGGCTTTGACCAGGCTGTCACGATAAGGCGTGATATCCGTTAACTGGGAGCCAATGTGCATCTGAAACCCCAGCGCCTTGACATGCCTGTCCTGAGCCGCCCGGCGGTACAATTCAGGCGCGTCTTCAAGAGGAATACCAAATTTGTACTTTTTCAGTCCGGTCGAGATATAGGGATGGGTCAGAGGATCCACGTCGGGGTTGACCCGGAAAGCGATGGGAGCGACCTTGCCCGCCTCTTTAGCGACCCGCGAGATCAATTCCAGTTCCGGAGCAGATTCCACGTTGAACATCAGGATATTCTCGTTGAGCGCGAAACGAATTTCCTCTTTCGTCTTGCCGACGCCGGCGAAGACTATCTTTTGGGACGGAACATTCGCCTTAATCGCCCGAAACAACTCTCCGCCCGAGACAATATCAGCCCCGGCCCCACGCTCAGCCAGCGTCCTGATTATTTCCAGGTTGGAATTGGCCTTCACAGCGTAACAAATAAGGGGATTGAACCTATGGAAAGCGTCATGGTAGGCCGCTAACGCGCTGACCATAGTCCGTTTACTGTAGACATACAAGGGCGTGCCAAACTCTTCGGCCAGCTTCCGCAAGGAGACATCCTCAACGAACAGTTCACCATCATGATAGCGAAAGGCGTCTTCTGATATCAAGCGTTTGCCTCCTGAATTATTCCTGTGGCTTAACAACTATTTTAACGCTGTTTTCTTTCCTGAAATATTTACGGGCAATACGCAGGATATCCGCGGCGCTCACTTTTTCGATTGACCCGGCGTATTTATCAAGATTATCGTAACCTAAACCATAGCATTCGTCAAGACCGGCGCTAAACGCCTGCGACCCGTTAGTCTGTAAATTGATTTCCTTTTGGCCGACCAGGGCTTTCTTGGCCCGACTTAATTCCTCGGCCGTTACCGGCTCTTTTTTGATTCTCTCGATTTCACTCCAGAAAGCCGTTTCTGATTTAGCGATATTCTCCGGCTTGGCGCCGATGTAGAAGACATAAGAACCGGCTTCCAAGCCGATAATGTTAAAAGTGCCGACATAATACGCCAGCCCCAGCTTATCCCTTAATTCCTGGAATAACCGGTTCCCCTGACCGGAAAGAATCGCCGACATTACCTCGAAAGCGTAAATATCCTGACTTTTAAGGGAGATACCCGGGAAACCCAGCATCAGGATAGCCTGTTTTTTGCCGGGCAGTATTTTTACCGCTTCTCTGGCCTGTGACGGCGGGGCCTGATCTTTCCAGGCGACTTCCACCAGGGGCGCTTTCGCCAGGCCCTCAAAATATTCTCCGATCACCTTCCTCGCCCGTTCAGCCTTCACAGCGCCAACAACAGCTATAACCAAGCGCTGTGGCTGATATATTTTCCGGTAAAACTCAAACAACGCCCGGGAGTCAATTTTTTCGACGGCTTCCTTACTGCCAAGCGGTCTGTTTTTGTAAGGATGATCGGTAAAGTAAGTTTCCCGGTAAAGCTTGGAAGCGACGGAAAATATTTCTTCATCCTGCTGTTTTATCGAGGCCAGGACGTCTTTTCGCAACTTCTCGATTTCATCTTCGGGGAAGTCGGGATTCTTGACCACATCGGCTAATATTTCCACCCCGTGAGCAAAATCATCACTCAGAACCGCTAACTGATTATAGCAACTGTTATAACCTGAATGCGTGCCCAGGGAGGCTCCCATGGATTCCAGTTCTTCAGCGATAGCGGCGGCGTCCCGGTTTTTAGTGCCCCGCGTCAGCATACTCTGCATGAAGCTGGCGATCCCGTTTTCCGATTCCTTTTCAAAGCGCACTCCGCCCAGTGAAAAGGTCTGGACCGACACGATAGGAGCGCTAAAATTCTCTTTGACCAACAAGGTGATTCCATTTTTCAGGGTGAATTTACGGAAACTGTCCTGAAAATTAAAATCGGCCGCCGGGGCCGCTTGCGCCTGGTCGGCTTCCTGAGTATTGACGGGAACCATGGTGACGACAGTCCGGTTTTGCGGATAAAAATAGCGCCGCGCCACTCGTTCTATTTCCGCGGCGGTTACTTTTTTAATGCCTTCCACGTAAGTTCCGGAAAAGTTAAGATCCCCGGTCAGGTAATAATCGCCGGCCAGTTCCCGGGCTTTACCCTGAACACTCTGGCCGGAAAAATAATATTGACTGATAACTTTTTGCTTGGCCCGTTCCAATTCCTCATCGTTTACCAATTCACTTTGAAAGCGTTTAAGTTCTTTGGAAATCGCTGATTTTACCTTTTCAATATTTTCCTCTTCCAGTTGAGCGCTGATACCGAAGACTCCGGGCTGACCCGGAGTATACGACCAGGACGAAATTGAGTAAACCAGCCCCTCGTCCTTGATATTCCGGTAAAGCCGGGATGAACGTCCCTGCCCCAGGATCATCGCCATCACGTCAAGAGCGTATAGATCGGGATGCCTGATATCAACGGTATGATAACCAATGCTCAGCCGGGCGACCTTGACATCTTTCTCGAACACATAATTCCGCGGGGCAATTTGACGCGGCTCTTCAGGCAGATAAACGTAAGGCAGCGGTTTTGGTTTAAAATCAGCGAAGGCCGCTTTGATTTTTTCCAGCGCCGCCGCCGTGTCAAAATCGCCGACCGCGACCAGGATCATGTTGTTAGGCACATAACGAGATTGATAATAATCCCGGACGTCCTCCACGGTCAGAGCGCTGAATAATTCCCGTTCGCCGATAACCGGGTAGTGATAGGGATGCGTTTGGAACAGTGAATTCCAGAAAATCCGGTACATGTAGCGATTGGGATCGTCAATATTCATGTCAATTTCCCTGAGAATCACCTGCTGTTCT
>JAJRWM010000170.1 GCA_024276815.1 bacterium | reverse complement strand
TCGAGCTGTTGAGTTCCTCGACGGCGGCGCTGGTTTCTTCCAGGCTGGCCGCTTGTTCGGTCGCCGCCTGGCTCAGGTTTTCAGCGGAAGCGGAAATCTCCTCGGAGCCGGAAGCCACTTGTTCGGCGGCGTCGTTGATCTGGTTAACCAGGTTGCGTAACTGAGTCGCCATTTTGTTATAGTTATCGGTCAAATCGCCAATTTCGTCAGAGGAAGTAATCGCCAGGCTCCTGGTGAGGTCGCCATTCTTCATCGCCTCAAAGACCTCAACCAAATTCTGGGTGGGCTTGGTGATCATGCGGCTGAGCCAGATACCGATACCCACCCCCAGCAGGGCGCCCAGGATAATAACCGTGGTTAATATCCAGACCGAAGAGGTTTGCGCGGCGTCGGCTTTCTTCATGGCGTCATCCATCTCCTTGTCGACTAAAACTTCCAGTTCTCCCAGGAGATTCTCAATTTCTCCCGAAGCGCTGTCAAGCTTTTTCATCTGCTTCCTGGTTTCGATTTCCGCCGCTGAAAGTTCAACCTTCGTGTTTTGCAGAAACTGTTTATGAGTCGCTATTATGGCTTGAGCGCTTTCTTCAAATGATGAATGCAGTTCCTGCGCTTTTTCCACTATATTGACCAGCTTTTCATTGTCGGCGATTTTCAGTATTTTATCGCCAAATTTATCAAATTCAGCCACGGCCGATTCAAATTCTTTCTCGATTGCCGGCAAGTTTTCCAGATCAGCACTGAGCATATATTCGCCCATCAGGTCGCGGCCGGAAACCAGGGCGAGAGTCATTTCCATTGAAGCGTCGGCGACGGGCACCTTCTCATCCAGAATAACGTCGCCCTGGTGTCCCACCACTTTAACCTGCCTGATACCGATAATGCCGGCTACGGCTAAAAGCGCCGCCACAGTGAGAAAACCCGCGATTAACTTCTTGCCAATGGTCCATTTCATATCCTTGTTACCTCCTGAAGATAATATTATTTAAATCCGAACAAAAAGGGTTTCACCTCCCTTTTGAATGTCATCAAAGAATGATCAGTCAACTACCAACGGGCGCGCAGCGGAAAGAAAAGATATTTATCTGTATGAGCCAGCGCGCTGAAGTGAGAACACTCATTTAATGCGTATATATTGCGTACGCTTATTTAAGCGGTTAATGAATGGCATAAAACATTATTTTTGAGTAAAGGGAAATAACTTGCGGTATAATATGCGAAACATGGTGAAGCTGGTTATTGGCCCCGCGACTGGAGATAAACAGCCAAATTGATGTCCTGGTTGGCGATTTTCAGCTTTTTCCGGATGTTGTTTCGGTGAGTTTCGGTTGTTCGCAGGGTTATATTCAAGTTGTCGGCGATTTCTTTGTTGGAGAGACCGTTCCTGATCATGTTACAGATTTCGATTTCCCGGGGTGAAAGTTTGGCCCGGGAATAAACTTTCGTCGGGGCAGGCTCGGTCAGTTCTCTCAGGTTGTTTTCCAGGATATCGATTTGCTCGCCGGTAACGTTTCCGCTCCTAAGCTTTTCCAGACCAGGAATAATTAATTGATCTATGTTAGCCTGGATATCGTCTTTAATTCTTTGTTTTTCACGTTCCATCTGGGTGAGAATTTCCCTGAGGGCGATATCCTTGCAGTCAAGGATCATTTTTTGTTCTTTGGCCAGTTCTCTTGTTTTTGACAATAACGTTTTGGTATGGACGTAATCGTTGACAATATGAATAAGTCTGGCCGCCAGTTTCAGGGTCTCGACTTCTTCTGCCTGCCAATCTCTGTGGGAGCGTGATTCTCCTATGCCGAGAAAACCATAAAAGGTGTTTTTGTGGAACTGGGGAACGACCACAATTGATTTAATGCCTTCAGCCTCCAGAAGGCTTTTGATATTGTTGTTAGCTATCTCTTTGGTATCGTTATAAATTAATACCTGGTTGGCCTTGACGCGTCTTAACCACCAGAGAATGATATTGATGGAAAGGTCCACCAGGTCATTTTTCTGCCAGCCGCCGTTTATGGTGAAGCGGCCGAAAATATTCCTGGCGGTGTTGGCGTCCTGATAATATTCAAAAAGATTTATATGGCTTACATCCAAGGCTTCGCCAATGATTTGGAGACAGCGTTCTTTGAAATCGCCGCTGTTCTCCCGGGTAATATTTTCATAGAAAACGTCAACAAGCTTTCTTTCGCATTCTGTCAATTTTTCTGATGTTTTGTCCAAAGTTCTACCGTATAATGTGAATTTATGAAAAGCATATTATCGTAAATCATTATTATGATAGCAAGATTTCCTTCAGGGTTCGGAAAAAAACTTGCTTCCTTCAATCCTGTTAACTGGCAATATTAGTTTGACAACCGTGATTTAATATGCTAGAGATGGAGTAGTCGGTTTGCTTTAGGGAGACCGGTTGGTCCCGGGTGTTTGGGGGGCTGGGCGGGAACGTCTGGCCTTGTACGGGTTCATTATGATATTGCTTGGGAACAGGGAGGTTACAAGATGGCGGAAAATGTTTGTCCCCTTTGTGGAGAACCAGTCAGCGGTGATAGCGGCAAATGTTCAAGCTGTGGGCAGGAGATAACCAGGTTTGAGCCGATTACCTGGATCAGGGAACTTTCTCTTCCCGCGAAAATCGCCTTGTTGGGCGTAGTGATTTTTATTCCCAGCTTTTTGTTTAACCTGGGATCGCAGGCCATGATTTGGGGCTTGTCTTTGCTGGGAATCGGTTTCCTGCTTTTTGCCTTTAAAATTGGTGTTTAGTCTTCAATCCACTTGACTTCCCTCGTGTATTTTGTTCTAATTGCTTGTCGGTTCCGAGGGAAAAATGTCCAGTTCAAAACCGTTTTGGTCAACTCATTTAAAAACATCCAGCGCCCGGGAAAATGTTGATTTCTGCGCCGGTCGTGATGTCTGTTCGCGGCCTATGGCCGATGCCTGCCTTCTGCCGTTCGATATCTGGACCAACCAGGTTTCGGTGATCGCTCTGACCCGGGCGGGTGTCCTGAACCGGGAAGAACAGCGGAGCCTGTTAACAGCCCTGAAACAAATCGCGGCTGATTTCAGGTCCGGCCAATTGATATTAAACCCGGCGTTTGAAGACGTTCATATGAACATCGAAGTTCTCCTGGAAGGAATTATCGGCCAGGAACTGGCCGGGAAGATACATACCGGGCGCAGCCGCAATGATCAGTCCGCGACTGATCTTCGGCTCTACATGCGGGAAGCCGCCTTGGACTTTCAGCGGGAACTGATTGCTCTGTCAGCTCTTTTGTGCGACCTGGCCGACCAGTACAAGGGTACTGTCTGCCCGGGATTTTCTCATGGCCAGCCGGCCATGGTGACCACCTTTGGTCATATCCTGTTAAACTACCTTGAGGCTTTGGCGAGGGATATCGACCGGCTGGGCTACTTCTTTGGCCAGGTTAACCATTCGCCGCTGGGCGCCGCCGCCGGATTTGGCACCTCCTGGCCGCTGGACAGAAAACTGATGGCTGATTTACTTGGTTTTGCCACAGTTATGGAAAACTCACTGGACGCTGTCAGCAGCCGCTGGGAGTTGGAGAGTTTTCTGGCTTTTATCATTGTCACCTCGATGAATCACCTGAGCCAGATGGCCAACGATCTTTATTTCTGGAGTCATCCTTATATCGATTTTGTCACGATAGATGAAAGCCTGGTGACCGGGTCTTCGATTATGCCGCAGAAAAAGAATCCGGATATCCTGGAAGTCTTACGGGCCAAGACAACACAGGCCGGCGGCTATCTGCATACGCTTTCCGGGTTGGGCGGCAAGAACCTTTCCGGTTATAACCGTGATTACCAATGGGCTAAATATTCCCTGATCGATTTGATTGATGAGTGTCAAGACGCGCCGTCCATCATGGGCAAGGTTTTTAAGACACTGACCGTTAAGGCGGGGAACATGAAGGCGCGCGCCGGGGAAAATTTCCTTAACGCTGTTGAAATAGCTGATATCCTGGCGAAAAACCGTCAAATCAGTTTCCGGGAAGGTTACCGGCTGACTGGTCTGATGGTTAAGGAATGCGTTGAAAATAATCTGACGACCTTCGATCTGAACATTATCAATAAAATACTGACAGAGCAGAAAATAGCGGAACTTACCCCCGACGAAGAAAAACTGCTGGGCGATCCTTTGTCGATAATTAACAACCGTTCAACCATCGGGGCCGCAAGCCTTCCGGCCATCGCCGAGAGTCTTGCGGCGCGGAGGGACAGACACCAAAAGCACAGAGACGAACATCAGCAAAACCGTCAACAAGTAGACGTTGCCCGCCAAAAAACGGATAATTATCAAGCCCGCTGAGCATTAAGTTGTTTAGGGTATGATCGGATGTAAACCTGAAGGTTCCAGGGCTAAGAGCTTGCAAATCAAAGACAGGGATGTTAGCATACCGGCTACATTCAGCCGGGAAACACCTCAATAATAATTTCGCAGGAGACATTTTTAAGATGAATATTTTGGTTACGGGCGGCGCCGGGTTTATTGGTTCACATATTGTTGATAAATATATTGAATTAGGTCACCAGGTAACGGTTGTCGATAATCTTGAGCGCGGCCGCAAGGAAAACCTGAACCCGAAAGCCCGGTTTATCAAGTTGGATATTCTTGATTCCGGACTGGAAAATGTTTTTGCCGAAGGCGCTTTCGATATTGTTAATCATCACGCGGCCCAGGTGAGTGTTGTTTATTCCCTGGATGATCCCATGCGGGATGCGAAAGTCAATATCCTCGGCGCTCTGAACGTCTTGACCAATTGCCTGAAATTCAAAATCAAGAAAGTTATTTACGCCAACAGCGGCGGCGCGGGCTGTGGTGAGCCTCGGTATATGCCTCTCGATGAGAAGCATCCGGTCGAGCCTCTGGCTCCTTACGGGGCTTCCAAGCATACCATTGAGCACTACCTTCATCTGTTCAGGCAGAATAACGGGTTGCGCTATTTCGCTTTGCGCTACATGAATGTTTACGGGCCTCGTCAGGATCCTTTCGGCGAGGGCGGGGTGGTCGCCATTTTCACCAACAAGATGCTTAACAACGAGACGCCCAGAATCAACGGTGATGGCGAGCAAACCCGCGATTTTGTCTATGTCGGCGACGTTGTCGCAGCCAACGTGATGGCCCTGGACAGGGGGGAAGGCGAAGGTGTTTTAATTGGCTCGGAAGTTGAAACTTCGGTCAACGACATTTACGCCAATCTCAGGGATTTGACCGATTATCAGGGTGAGGTTGTCAGTGGCCCGGAAATTCCCGGTGAAGTCAGAAAAATATACGCGACCTGCGAGCGGGCTTTTCAGGTTCTGGGGTGGCGTTCCCAAACATCCCTGGCTGAAGGTTTGAAGAAAACGGTCGGGTTTTACAAGGATTAGCCCTTAACAACCCATCAGAATATCGTTATCCAGGACGGAAGGGCCTTCCCGCCGTCCGGGAGAAAACACTTGACAGATTAACGGCTTTTTAATAACATGTAGGCTAAAAACAGAGCATATTTTTTTATATTCGTACAATGAAGGAGCGTGTTTTGAATAAATTACAGAAGAATCTGGCCCTGTGGTTGGTCATAGCCATAATAACAATTTTGGCCTTTAATTTGATCAATCGTCCGCCCACATCAGAAAAGGAGCTTCCTTACTCTGAGTTTTTGGATCTGGTGGAAAACGGCAAGGTTAGTTCCGCGTTAATTTCTCCTGATCAAATCGAGGGAAAATTGATCAGCGGGGATAAATTTACGACCTTCGCGCCGGACGATAATGAACTGATTGGTTTGTTGCGTCAGCACAACGTTGAAATTAAAGTCAAGCCGACTGAGAAGACGACTTGGTGGATGAGTTTGTTGATTAACTGGTTCCCCATGCTGTTGTTGATCGGAGTCTGGATCTTTTTTATGCGGCAGATGCAAGGCACCGGGAACAAGGCTATGACCTTCGGCAAGAGCCGCGCCAAGCTACATACCGAGACCAAGGACCGGGTGACTTTTGCCGATGTCGAGGGCGCTGATGAACCCAAAGAAGAGTTGCAGGAAATCATTGAATTTTTAAAGAATCCCGGCAAATTCCAAAGATTGGGCGGCCGGATACCGAAAGGCGTTCTGCTCTTTGGACCGCCCGGTTCAGGCAAAACCCTTTTGGCGCGCGCCGTGGCCGGCGAGGCGAATGTGCCCTTCTTCAGTATCAGCGGCTCCGATTTTGTCGAAATGTTTGTCGGGGTAGGAGCTTCAAGAGTACGCGACTTGTTTAGCCAGGGCAAAAAAAACGCGCCCTGCATAATCTTTATCGATGAGATTGACGCTGTCGGTCGTCAGCGGTTCGCCGGCTTGGGCGGCGGGCATGATGAAAGGGAACAAACCCTTAACCAGCTTCTGGTGGAGATGGATGGGTTCGCTCCCAATGAGACAGTTATACTGATGGCGGCCACCAACCGGCCGGACGTTCTGGATCCGGCCCTTTTAAGGCCCGGTCGTTTCGACCGGCAAATTGTTGTTGACCGGCCTGATCAAAAAGGACGCGAGGGAATTTTAAAAGTTCACGCCCGCAAAATCAAGATGGCGGATGATAATGATATTCAGATTATCGCGCGGCGGACGCCGGGGTTTTCCGGCGCTGATCTGGCCAATCTGATAAATGAGGCCGCGTTACTGGCCGCCCGCCGTAACAAGGATGTGGTGGGAATGGATGAACTGGAAGAATCCATCGACCGGGTTATGGCCGGTCCGGAAAGAAAGAGCCGGGTAATTGGCGATCGGGAAAAAGAGATTATCGCCTATCACGAATCAGGTCACGCGTTGGTCGCCAAGTTGATTCCGGGCACGGACCCGGTACATAAGGTTTCAATTATTCCCCGCGGCCACGCCGCTTTGGGATATACCCTGCAGTTGCCTACTGAAGACCGCTACATTGTTTCCAAGACGGAGATTATGAATAAAATGGCCATTATGATGGGCGGGCGGGTCGCCGAGGATTTGATCTTTGGCGAAATTACCACCGGGGCGCAGAACGACCTGGAAAAAGCCACGGAGGCCGCTCACCGGATGGTCTGCAAATTTGGTATGAGCGAAAAGCTTGGGCCGCTGACCTTTGGGCATGAGGATCAGCAGGTTTTTATGGGCCGGGATATTGTCAAGGGTAAAGGTTACAGTGAGAGAACGGCCACTGATATTGATGACGAAATACATTCTCTGGTTATGGGTTGTTATAACCGGGCTAAAACCCTGATTACCGACAACAAGGATAAATTAATTAAACTGGCTACTCTGCTGCTGGAAAATGAGGTGCTGGAAGGCTCGGAAGTGGAGCAGGTATTAAACGGGGTTCCCCAGACAGCTTGAGGTAGACTTGATTGGATAAAGAAAAGATACAAACCGCCGTTAAGATGATCCTGGAAGCGATCGGGGAAGATGTTGGCCGTGAAGGGCTGAGGGATACGCCCAAACGGGTCGCCGATATGTACGAAGAGATCTTCAGCGGCATTAATATGGATCCCTCCAGCCTGCTTACCACTTTTATCACCAAAAATAAAGACGAGATGGTGCTGGTTAAGGATATTGCTCTTTATTCAATGTG
>JAJRWM010000169.1 GCA_024276815.1 bacterium | reverse complement strand
GTTGCCATATTTGAACTTCTCCATCAAGGCTGGCGCGATATCCTTCTTGTATTTTTCTCTTAATCTTGCCGTCATTCTCTTACTTACCCTTCACAGTGAACATCTCGCCGCAGTTTCGGCAAACCCGACCCTTGCCGCCCTCTTTCAGTTCTTCGCGCTTCACCCTGGTAGCCTGGTTGCACTTGCCGCACCACAGCATCACGTTACTGCTGTGAATAGAGCCTTCCTTTTCAACAATCCCGCCCTGGGGATTGCTCTGGGAGGGACGAGTGTGGCGCTTGACAAAATTAACCTTCTCAATGATAACCCGGGAGTTTTTCGAATCAACCTTCAGCACGGCTCCCTGCTTACCTTTTTCTTTACCCGAAATGACGATAACCTGATCGCCCTTTCTCACATGCAGCTTCTTCCTGGCGCTATTTGATTGTTTCATTTTCCAAGTCCTTATAAAACTTCAGCTGATAAAGAGACTATTTTCATAAACTCTTTTTCCCGCAATTCCCGGGAAACCGGGCCAAACATCCGTGTGCCTCTCGGTTGCTTCTGGGCGTCCACGATCACGGCGGCATTATCATCGAACCGGATAATAGAGCCGTCTTTCCGTTTAAGAGGGCTGGACGTTCTCACCACAACCGCCTTGACGATCTCGCCTTTTTTCACGGCGCCGCCGGGAATAGCGGATTTTACCACACCCACGATAATATCGCCAATATGCGCGTAACGCCGCTTGGAACCGCCCAGGACCCTGATGCACATTAACTTTTTGGCGCCTGTGTTATCTGCTACGTTTAAGATTGTTTGTAATTGGATCATTGTTTTCTCTTAACTATGTTTTTTTACGATATTTATTAAACGCCAACGTTTTCGCTTGCTAAGGGGACGGGATTCCATAACCCGCACCCGGTCATTGACCTCGCACTCGTTTTTTTCGTCGTGCGCCATAATCTTTTTGGTTTTCTTGATGGTCTTGCCGTAAAGCGGATCCTTAACCAACCGGGCAATCGCCACGGTAATAGTCTTATCCATGTCAACGCTGACGACAATTCCCTCGCGCTCTTTTCGCAGATTCCTCTTTTCCATATTAACCTCTGGCGCTTTCTTGTTTCTCGCCGACCACGGTATTGATCCGCGCGACTTCCCTGCGGATCATCCTGACTTTCATCGGATTTTCCAGCTTGCCGGTCGCGGCACGGAACCGCAACTTAAAAAGCGCTTCCTTTTCTTTACGGAGCTTCTAGTTAAGCTCATCAATGGTCATCTCTCTTAATTCACTAGCTTTCAATGAACGTCCTCCGCCAAACCAGGTCGACAAATAAACTTGGTTTTAATCGGTAATTTATGGCTTGCCAAACGCATCGCCTCTTTAGCTACAGCGTGGGGAACACCGCTGATCTCAAACATAATCCGGCCGGGCTTTACCCTGGCCGTCCAGGCCTCCAGACTTCCCTTACCTTTACCCTGACGTGTTTCCAGCGGTTTTTTGGTAAAGGGGTTATCCGGGAATATCCTAATATATATCTTGCCTTCGCGCTTCATAAAACGGTTAATAGCGATACGGGCCGACTCAATCTGGTTAGCCGTAATCCAGGTCGAACCCAGCGCCTTCAAACCATAATCGCCGAAGTTGATCTCGGTGCCACGCTTGGCGTTGCCGCTAAATTTCTTGCGATGCTGATAACGATATTTCACCTTTTTAGGCATTAACATAAGTTTGCTCCAACTACTTTTCGTTCATAGATGTGGCTTTTTTCAGCCGGCTCTCGTACAAGTCTTTTAACATCACTTCACCCTTGAATATCCAGACCTTCACGCCTATCAAACCATAAGTCGTGCTGGCCTCGGCGAAGCCATAATCAATGTCAGCCCTCAAAGTATGAAGGGGCAGACGACCTTCCAGATACCATTCAGTTCTCGCCATCTCGCGACCGCCCAAACGACCCGCCGTTGATATTTTGATGCCCTCGGCTCCCATTTTCAAAGCCGAGGTAAGAGCTTTCTTCATCGCCCGGCGGAAAGAAACCCTTCTCTCCAACTGTAGCGCGACGTTTTCAGCTACCAACTGGGCGTCCGTCTCCGGTCGTTTAACTTCCTTTATATTAATCCGCACTTCCTTGCCCGTCATCTTTTTCAGATCATTTTTCAGAGCCTCGATAGCGACCCCTTTCTTGCCGATAACGATTCCCGGGCGGGAGGTATAGATATTAATCTTGATTTTTTGTCCGGCTCTCTCGATCTCGATCTCCGAGGTGCCGGCAAAACTATAAATACCTTTAACGTATTTGCGCAATTTCAAATCTTCATGTAAAAAACCAGCATAATCCTTGGTCGCGAACCAACGCGATCTCCAGGTCTTAGTTGTGCCCAGCCTGAAACCATTGGGATGAACTTTCTGCCCCACAGCTACGCCCTTTCTGCCACTACTATAGTGATATGGCTTGTTTTCTTCTCTATCTTGGTAGCCCGTCTCATTGCTCTGGGCATAAAACGCTTTAAAGTCGGGCCTTGATCAACATAAACGGACTTCACGTATAATTTATCGATATCCATTTCACCATTATAGCCGGCGTTAGCGACAGCGCTTTTAAGCGTCTTCTCCACGACTTCTTTGGGACGCTTGTTAACAAACTGAAGATTTTTAAAGGCCGTCTCAACAGCCTGACCGCGAATAACATCAACAACCATTCGCACTTTGCGCGGCGCTATTCTCACATATCGAGCCAATGCTTTTGCTTCCATCATAACTCCTCTATACCCTTTACCTGGCTGAAGATTTTCTTTCAGCCTTGGTACCGGGATGCCCACGATAATATCTGGTTGGCGAAAACTCTCCCAGCTTATGCCCTACCATATTCTCAGTCAGGTAAACAGGGAAAAACTTTTTACCATTATGAACCGCTATCCTGTGCCCAACCATTTCAGGAACAATGGTACAATTACGCGCCCAGGTCTTGATTACCTTGGTCTCACCCTTTGAGGTCGCCTCTCTGACCTTCTTGAGAAGCTTCTCATCAACGTATGGCCCCTTCTTTAACGATCTGCCCATTTATTATCCTTTGCTCCTATCTATTACGCTTCTGTCTTCTATCCGTGACAATATATTTATCAGTTCTCTTATTGCTCCTGGTTTTATGTCCCTTGGTCGAGATACCCCAGGGAGTAACAGGGTGACGTCCGCCTGAAGTGCGGCCTTCACCGCCGCCATGAGGATGGTCGACCGGGTTCATCGCGACCCCGCGCACCTTAGGCCGACGGCCTTTCCAGCGTGAGCGGCCGGCTTTACCCCAGGAGATATTGGCGTGGTCGGAGTTGCCAACCTCGCCAACGGTCGCCAGGCATTCCTCGAGTACTTTTCGCACCTCGCCGGACGGCATCTTCAGGTAAGCGTATTTGTTTTCAAAAGCCACCACTTGAGCGTAACCGCCGGCGCTACGCACCATCTGACCGCCCTTACCCTGGCGAAGCTCAATATTATGCACAATTGTGCCCTGCGGCAACTGCTTAAGCTTCAGGCAATTACCCGTTCGAACCGGCGCGTTTTCGCCGCTTTCGACCTGATCGCCAACCTCCAGCCCCTTGGGCCAGAGAATATAACGTTTTTCCCCATCGGCATAGTGCAGCAAAGCGATTCGGGCCGAGCGGTTCGGATCATATTCAATCGCCGCCACTCTGGCCGGAACGCCGTCCTTGTTCCTCTTGAAATCGATAATCCTGTAAAGACGTTTATGGCCGCCGCCACGCCGCCTGACAGTTATCCGGCCGGCGTTATTGCGGCCGCTGATACGGGTTTTGGGTTCGGTCAACGACTTTTCCGGTCGCGTTTTGGTTACTTCCTTATTATCGAGAGTAGTAATCCATCTACGCGAAGGAGTTGTTGGTTTATATGTTTTAACAGCCACTGTTATACCCCTTCAAATATCTCAATGCGGTCTCCGCTCTGGAGAGTCACATACGCTTTTTTCCAACTCGCGGTCATTCCCAACTTAGCCCGAACCCGCCTTTTCTTACCTTTGAAATTAAGAGTGTTAACTTTCTTCACCTTGACATCAAACAGCTTTTCCACAGCATCCTTGATAGCTATTTTATTAGCGCCCTTGGCCACCTTGAAAGTGTATGAATTATTCAATTCACTCAGCTTGCTCGTTTGTTCAGAAATTATTGGTTTAATTATAATATCATGCGGATTCAACTTTATTTCCTCGACTTCCAACCATGGTTAAGGCTTCCTGGGTTATTACGAGATGCTGATATTTCAGCAGGTCGTGCACATTGACACAACCAACCGTCAACATTTTCACCCCTGCAACATTCCGGGAGGCCAGGTTCAATTTTTCATCAAAATCAATGGCAACAATCAAGGCGCTTCCGTCAACTTCCAACTGTTTCAGCAAAGCGACAAACTCTTTGGTTTTCGCCTCTTTTATTTCCAGCCCTTCAACGATTTTAATCAAACCGCTGTTGATTTTGTCCAAAACAACCGCGTTAAGCGCCGCCTGACGCATTTTTTTATTCAGTTTTTTCTGATAGCTTCTGGGTTGCGGACCAAAAATCGTTCCGCCGCCGACCCACAGAGGCGACCGGTTACTGCCGGCCCGCGCCCGCCCGGTTCCTTTTTGCCGGTGAGGCTTGGCGCCGCCGCCGTAAATCATGCCCCTGGTCTTGGTAGCCGCGGTACCGCTCCGCTTGTTCGCCAGCTCACGCACAACCGCCTGGTGAACCAACCCCGGGCTGTTTTTGGTTTGAGCGAAGACAGCGGGAACTTCAACTTCACCGGCCTTTTTACCATTTTTTCCGTATAAATCTGCCATAATCATATTATTATACCCTCAAGCGTATTAAGCTTTTACGCTCTTCTTAACGCTTACAATTCCGTTATTGGCTCCCGGCACAGCGCCTTTAACCAAAAGCAAATTCTTGTCGGCGTCCACGCGCATAACTCTCAAACACTGCACGGTAACCTTTTCCTGCCCCATATGCCCGGGCATATTCCGCCCCTTATCCACTTCCCCGGGTGTCGCGCAGGCGCCGATACTACCGGGCGCCCGATGGAACCTCGACCCGTGGGTCTTCGGTCCGCCCCTCCAGTGGTGGCGTTTAACACCGCCGGCAAAGCCCTTACCCTTGGAAACGCCGGTCACGTCAACCAGTTCGCCTTCAACAAAGACATCGACCTTAACCTCGTCGCCCAGCTTATAGCTCTCGTCACCCAGAAGCCGAAACTCTCTCAAATACCGATGCGGCTTCGTCTTGGCCTTTTTAAAGTGACCCAGCCTCGACTTGTTGACCCGGTTCTCGCCAACCTCGCAGAAGGCTAACTGTACAGCTCGGTAACCTTCCTTTTTCGGCGTTTTTTCCTGCACAATTTTGCCAGGATTAACCTGCAACACAGTGACTGGTACCATATCGCCATTCTCCTGGATCATCCGTGTCATGCCTATTTTTTTACCTAACAATCTTACGGGCATTTCCCGACTCCTATTACAGTTTTATCTCAACACCAATACCCGCGGCCAGTTCCAGCTTCATCAAAGCGTCAACTGTCTTAGGGGTCGGTTCCAAAATATCCAAAAGCCTTTTATGCGTACGCACCTCAAATTGCTCACGCGACTTTTTATTAACATGGGGAGAACGTAAAACAGTCTGGCGGCAGATTTCCGTTGGTAAGGGAATCGGCCCTGATACTTTAGCCCCGGTTCTTTTCGCCGTCATAACGATATCCGCTGCCGACCGATCCAACAAGCGATGATCATAACCCTTTAACCTGATTCTTATCTTTTGCGTAACCATTCTCCCACTTCCCTTTTTTCTTATTCTATAATTTCGCTGATAACGCCGGCGCCCACGGTATGTCCGCCTTCACGGATCGCGAAACGCAGCTCTTTATCCATGGCGATCGGGATAATCAGCTTCACTATGACGTCAACATT
>JAJRWM010000014.1 GCA_024276815.1 bacterium | reverse complement strand
GACAGCCGGATCTCGATTTTAAGCCTGCTTAGCCGGGCGAAACAAAAAATCGGTTTTGATATCGGTCTCTTAAGCCGCTGGATATACGCCCCGGCGATTACCAATGACCGTTCCCGGCACGAAGTGGAACGTAATCTTGATTTTATCCGCGCGCTGGAACTGGAACCGATTTGTGACCGGATGATTTTTCAGATCAGGGAAGAGGAGCGGAAGGCGGTTGAAAGGCGGTGGCGGGAACTGGACCTGCCGGTTCAGGTTATCGGCATTCATCCCTGCTCAAAAAGAATGGTCAAGAACTGGTCGGTGGAAAAATTTCAGGTCCTGGTGGAAAAACTGGTGGAACTCTACCAGATACCGATTGTCTTCACCGGGGCGAAGGATGATTTTGAGATTATTGAGAGGATCCGGAGCAAGGTGAAAACCAAAACTTTTAACCTGGCCGGAAAGACCACTCTGGGGGAGCTGGCTGAGTTTATCAGGCGGTTCAGGCTGTTTGTTACCATTGACAGCGGGCCGATGCACCTGGCCGCGGCGCTCAAGACTCCGCAGGTTGTGCTCTTTGGTCCCGGCGAGATTAACAAATGGTACCCCTGGGGTGATAAGGAATTAAGCCGGGTTGTCTACAAGGAGGTCGGTTGCCAGCCCTGTTCCTTGCTCGAATGCGAATCGATGAAATGTATGCAGGCGATTATGGTGGGCGATGTTCTGGAAGAGGTCGCGTCATTGTGGCTCCGCTGAAAGTTCTGATTATCAATCATACCTCGGTTCTGGCTTTATATCAGGGCAAGCTCAAGGAATTGGCGAAGTTTCCGGATATTGAACCTACGCTTTTGATTCCGCCAAGCTGGCCGGAGAGCGGTTTCCCAACGCCCGCCGAGAAGACGTCGGATCCCGGTTACCGGATCAGGGTCGGCAAAATTTGTTACACCGGCAGCGGGGTGAGGCATTTTTACCTGACACAAATGTTGGATTTAATCAGGGAGAAGCCGGACATTATTGACATCGTCGAAGAACCGAGAGGAATTGTCACGGCGCAGGCGATCTTTTTCAAAAACCTTTTCTCGCCCGGCAGTAAAACGATATTTCATACTTCCGACAATACCGGTAAAACTTACAAGTTTCCCTTCAACCGGCTGGAAAAGTATGTCTATAAAAACGTTGATCTGGCCGTCACCCGTAATGAAAAAGCCCGGGAATTGTTACGTAATAAAGGGTTTGCCAGGCGCATCGAGGTGATTACTCATGGAGTTGAACTGGACGCTTTCGCTTCCCGTGATGTCAGTAAGCTGAAAGAGCGGTATCGTCTGACCCGGCCGGTAATCGGCTATATCGGGGTGTTGCGGGAAAAGAAGGGGTTGTTCACTTTGCTGAGCGCGGCGGCGAAACTGAAACAACCGTTCCAGATGCTCTGGGTTGGTGACGGGGCGCATCGCGGGAAATTGGAGCGGAAAGCCGCCGAATTGGGCTTGAGCGACCGGCTGATAATCACCGGGAGGGTTGGTCACCGGGAAATCGCCGACTATTTGCACCTGATGGATATTTTTGTTCTGCCGTCCCAAACCGGGGATTCCGAACGGCCCGAATGGCGGGAGATGTTCGGCCGGGTCTTGATTGAGGCGATGGCGGCTCACCGTCCGCTGGTCGGCTCTGATTCCGGGGCTATTCCCCGGGTTATCGGCGAGGCCGGCCTGATTTTCCCGGAAAGAAACGCTTCGGCGTTAGCCGCAATACTGGCCAAGCTCCTGGAAGAGGCGGAACTGAGAAAAGAGTTGGCGGAGAAGGCTTTTTTAAGAGTATCTGAAAATTACAGTTGGGCTGTAATCGCCAGAAAGCTGAGGGATGTTTATCTGAGCCTCGTTCAACAGAGAGAATAATTTATTACCTAAAGCAAATTAAAACCTTATGTAGTCGTGCGGCTAGTCCAAGCACTAAAAACTTTAAACCTGGGATGGCGGCCAGTGCCTTGCATCAGCCTGAAATACGCTTCAAAGCAAATTACGATCAAATGTACGGCGCTTTTCAGCCTTGGTCGGGAAGCCAGTACTGGATACCTGCTTTCGCAGGTATGACAGACAGCATGATTGGTCGTGAAACGCTTTAGTAAGTGAAAAGGAGAGCGCGATGGAATCATTAACGAATCACTGGAATGGGATATTTCAAAAAACGGATGAGGAAAAACTGGGCTGGTATGAAACGGACTTTTCTCAGACCCTGAAATTTATCGACCTTATCCCGGATTGGCAAAAAGCGAAAATATTTGTGGCCGGAGTCGGGACTTCGGGGTTAATCGAAAAGCTCTTGAAATCCACCGCCGAACTTTATCTAAACGATTTAAGTTCCGCGGCCCTGGAAAAGGCGAAAAGTAAAGTCGCTGATAAAGAACGGCTGGTCCACTGGCTTTGTCAGGATATCGCCCAGCCGTTGCCTTCTGACGTACGGGAGCTTGATATCTGGTTTGACCGGGCGGTCTTGCATTTTCTGACGGACGATAATTGCGTTGAGCAATACTTTAAAAACGTCCACGCCGTTATTAAAGTCGGCGGCTACGCGTTCTTCGCCGAGTTTTCCAAAGCCGGCGCCAAGAGATGCGCAGGGCTTGATTTAAGACAATATGACACCGCTGATCTTGAGAAGCGCCTGGCATCGTTCGAGTTAGTCAGAAGCGAAGAGTACACCTACATTAATCCCTATGGCGCCCCCAGACCCTACACTTACGCTCTGTTTAAAAGGGTGAAATGAATAATCAGAGCGGTTTACGACCAAATATCAGGTTTGACCGGCTTGAAAGTTTTAAAACCTTTTTATAAAAAAGGTTTGCCCCAGGACTTTATCTTTTGCTTTTATCTTTGACTTTTTCAGTTAGTGATTTCTTCTGGTTGGATACGTTCGAGTTTAGCCACTTTGGCCAGGAGGCGTTTTCGTCCGGCCTGGGCGAAGTTTATTTCGATTTTCATTTCATCGCCCCAGCCTTGTTGAGCCACCACAATACCTTCGCCCCAGTGGGAATGGCGCAGTCTCTCGCCCACGTTATAGGCTGGCGTGGAAGATTTTGGCCGCTCCATAACGCCCACGCATTTTTTCTCGGAGAAGGCCGGCGTGATAAATTTCGCCGGGATTTCGGAAATGAACGACGAGGGACGGTTGTAGTGCATTTTTACATAAATGCGTCGTTTCTGGGCCGAGGTGAAGAAAAGTCTTTTCTTGGCCCTGGTCATTCCCACGTAGCACAGCCTGCGCTCTTCTTCCAGTTCGGAAGCGTTATCCGCCGAATTGATGTGCGGAAACAGTCCCTCCTCCAGCCCGGCGACAAAAACAGCCGGAAATTCCAGTCCCTTGGCGTTATGCAGGGTCATCAGGGTTACAGCGCCGCTGGAGCCTTCCCAGCCGTCGAGATCGGTTGCCAGGGAAATACCCTCCAGGAAATCATCCAGGCTGGTATCAGGTTTTTCGGCGACGAATTGCTGAATGGCGGAGAAAAACTCCTGGATGTTTTCCAGGCGGCCTTTGGCGATGAAGGAGTTCTCGTTTTTTATTTCTTCCTCATAACCAGTATAATTAATAACTTTCCTCAGAGTATCCTCGACGTTGTTTTCCCGGCTGAAAGCGCGCAGGTCTTCGATCATGCTGACAAAACCGCGTAATTTACGCTTCGCCGCAGCCGAGAGTTTAGGTATTTCATCAGCCGCACGCAGACAATCCCAGAAATTAAGGTTTTTATCCCGGAGATAGTCTTCCAGTTTGTCGATGGTCGCCGCGCCCAGGCCCCGCCGGGGGACATTCAGGATGCGTTTCAGGCTCAGGATGTCAGTGGGGTTAACCAGCAGCCTCAGGTAAGCCAGCAAGTCCTTGATCTCCTTGCGGTCATAGAACTTGGTGCCGCCGACGATAGAATATGGTATATTGGCCCGCCTCAGGCCGTCCTCAATAGCCCGGGACTGGGCGTGGGTACGGTAAAAGATGGCAAAGGAGGAATAATCTTTATAATTGCCGTCGGTCAGGAGGGCTTTGATCTGCTCTGAAATGAACTGCGCCTCATCCTGCTCGTCGGGAGCGGAGAAATAAATAATCTTATTGCCGTAAGAATTGGTGGTCCAGAGATTTTTCCCTTTGCGCTGGCGGTTGTTTTTAATCACCGTGCCGGCAGATTCCAGGATCACCTGGGTTGAACGATAATTTTGTTCCAGCCGGATAACTTTCGCGTTCCGGTAATCTTTTTCAAAATTGAGAATGTTGTTGATATCGGCGCCGCGCCATTGATAGATAGACTGATCCTCGTCGCCGACGACGCAGATATTCTGATGAGACGAGGTCAGAAGATGTATTAACTGATACTGGGCAAAATTGGTATCCTGGTACTCGTACACCATCACGTATTGGAACTGGTTCTGGTATTGATGCAGGATATCGAGGCGGCTTTTAAACAGTTCAACGGTAAAGCTGATCAGATCGTCAAAATCCAGCGCGTTATTTTCTTTGAGCTTCCTCTGGTAGACCGCGTAGATACTCCCGATTTTCTCGGACCAGAAATCGCCTTTGACGATTTTAATCTCGTTGTCCCGCAAAAGATAGTTCTTCGCCTGGGATATCCGGCTTAACAGCAACGACGGATTTACCCGGTAACTGTCCAGAGAAAGATCCTTGAGGCATTCCTTGACCAGCGAGAGTTGGTCTGAGGCGTTGTAAATGACAAAATTACGGTTGAAGCCCAACTCCTGGATGTGGGAACGGAGTATCCTGACGCAGGCGGCGTGAAAAGTGCTGATCCAGAGCTTGCCGCTGTGTTCGCCGACCAAAGAGACAAGTCGTTCTCTCATCTCCCCGGCCGCCTTGTTGGTAAAGGTTACGGCCAGGATATTCCTGGGATCCACGCCTGATTTTATCAGGTAGGCCAGGCGGTAGATAATAACCCTCGTTTTACCGCTGCCGGCTCCGGCCAGAACTAATAATGGACCATCAATACACTTAACCGCTTCCAATTGCTTCTGGTTTAGGTCTAACAGAAAATTAGCTGACATAAATCAGCCAAAGCTCCTCTCAAAAACGTCTCTTCGACAAACAATTTCCTAACTGTACTTTCTAAAATAACAAAGTCTTTTGGTTTTGTCAAGGTTTTATTTTTCCGGCGATACAATCCTGACGAAATGCCTATAGAGTGAATTATGGAGCGGGGCGGGGCTATCCCCGGACGGACTGGTCCGGTTTTGTCTTAAACAGGCAGGATAGCCCGCGGACACGCCCTGCCTATGTTATAATACAGGCGTAAACGGTGCTTGATTGAGATAAATAATTAAATTGGTGGGGTGTTTATGTTGCCGATTATCGGGATTACCATGGGAGACCCGGCCGGGATCGGCCCGGAACTCATAGTTAAAGCTCTGCGGGAGAGACGGGTCTACCAAAAATGCCGCCCGCTGGTGATCGGAGACGCCGCTTGTCTTGAGAAAAGCGTTCAATTATGTCGGTCGCCTCTCGCGGTCAATGATATCGACAAAATCAGCAAGGCCCGCTATCAACCGGGAGTGATTGACGTGTTTAACCTGGCCAACGTCAACCCGGCCGAGTTGGTGATGGGTTCAGGCAGCGCGATGACCGGCCGGGCCGCTGTCGAGTATATTAAAACAGCGGCGGCCCTGGCGCTCAATAAAAAAATTGCCGCCATTACCACAACCCCGATCAATAAAGCGGCCATCAACGCCGCCGGCTTCCTGTTCGCCGGCCATACTCAACTGCTTGCCCGGCTGACCGGTGTCTCCCGTTACGCCATGATGCTGGCTTGCGAACAGCTGAAAGTCACCCTGGTGACAACTCATATCGGCTTAAAGGACGTGCCCGGGAATATCAGCGGCGATAAAGTAATTGACACTATCAAAATTACCCATCAGGGTATGCGGGAATATTTTGGCCTTGAGCGTCCCCGGCTCGCGCTCTGCGCGCTTAATCCCCACGCCGGCGACGCCGGGCTTTTTGGCGATGAAGAAACGGAAATCCTCACGCCGGCAGTCGATTTATGTAAGCAAGAGGGGATTGATCTTGCCGGCCCTTTTCCCTCCGATTCCGTTTTTGTTAAAGCGGTCCGGGGGGATTTCGACGCCGTTATCACCCTTTATCATGACCAGGGGCTGATTCCCATAAAACTGCTGGGCTTCGGCGCGGCAGTTAACATAACGCTGGGCCTGCCGATTATCCGCACCTCGGTTGACCACGGCACCGCTTTCGATATCGCCGGGCAAAATCGCGCTGACGCCGGCAGCTTGCTCAAAGCCCTGGAAACCGCGGTTCAGATCTCGAACCTGAAATCACATGAGTAATTTCAGCTCGCCCCCCCCCCGACGTTTAAAAAAATGGGGCCAGCATTTTTTGGAAGACCGCTATTACCTGGAACGGGTAGTTGCCGCCGGAGAGTTGAAAAAAGGTGATCCTGTTATTGAAATTGGTCCCGGCGACGGTCGGCTGACGGAACTGCTGCTGGGCCGCGGCGCCCGGGTTACCGCCGTCGAAATTGATCCGAGGTGGGCCGTCCATCTGAGAAACAGTTTTCATGATAACGCCAATTTCCAACTGGTTGAGAAAGATTTCCTGAAGCTGACGCCGGCGGAACTGGCGACGCTGTTCCCGGCCGGGCAACCAGTTAAGATAATCGCCAACTTGCCCTATTACGTGACCACGCCCATTCTGACCAGGCTTCTGGAATTAAGAGAGGCTATTTCCCTGATCGTGGTGATGGTGCAAAAAGAGGTGGGTCTCCGCCTGAGCGCGTCAGTGGGCAAGCGGGAAGCCGGGGCGGTCACTTTATACTTGCAATATTATACTACTCTTGAAATAATAAACACGGTCCCGGCCTCGGCTTTTAGACCACGGCCTAAAGTGGATTCCGTCATTTTAAAAATTGAACCGCGAACCTCGCCGGCGGTTAAAGTTGGCGATGAAGTCATCTTCTGGACGATGATTAAAGCCGCTTTCGGCCAAAGAAGAAAAACCCTGGTTAACGCCCTGGCCGCTCTGAAAAGGGAAGAGTTCAGCCGCGCGGCTGTTGAGTCCGGTTTAAAATACCTGAAATTACCTCCCAGGATACGGGGAGAAAATTTGAGTTTAGAGGAGTTCGCCTCTCTTTGCGATTATTTAACTCAATAAAACCAGGAGCTTTGATCCGCTGTGCCTTAGCGGGCCTGCTCTGCCTTTGCCCGTTTTCACCGGCCGGCCGGGTTCAGGCTGAAGACGTCGAGTTCAACCGTTATGTTGACGCGCTGGCCGCCCAGATCGCCGTCAGCGCCGTTCAGCGCTCCGGCTATGTCGTATATATCCGCTCCAATGAAATATACCTTGACATAGGCGTTTCCGCCGGCGGTAAAGTCGGTCAGGAGTGGGATGTTATCAGGGAGATCAGCGATATTCCTCACCCGGTCAGCGGCGAGATCATCGGTCGCAGCGAGCAGACTCTCGGCAAAGTGATGATTAACCGGGTTCGGGAAAAGCTGGCGATAGCGACGCCCATTTCTCCTCTGACCGCTGAAAAAGTAAAAATCGGCGACCGGGTTTACCTGGCTTCCCGACAACGAAAAATCGCCGTCATGCGCCTGGTTGGCGAATCCGCCGAGGTGATTCCCTTTTACAGCATTATGTCCGATATCTTTGTCCACGCTCTGACTAAACAACCGGGACTGGAGATCCTGCCTCCCGATGACGTGGAAGCCACCTTGAAGAAATTTGAGGATATCGATCTAAGTAACTATAACGGCTTCCTGACCAGGAAAACGATCATGAAAATCGGCAAGTTGCTGGGTGTGGACGGTATCCTCCTTGGTAATATCTTCAAGGGGAAAGACAAGTACCTGCTCAATGTTCGCCTGATGGACACCAAGCAGGGTAAGGCGGTGCAGATTTTCGAACAGTACATTCCGGAAACCGAGGGTATTAAAGCGTTTGTCAGCCTGAGGCCCTCATCCGCTTCCCAGCAGGGCGAATTTGTCCGGCAACTGGTCAAAATCGGGGAAGAGGATTTTGACTTTCCGATTTTTGCCCAAAGCCTGCGGGATGTCGATCTTGACAACCAGCCGGAGTTGGTGGTTTTAACCCCCGGGCAGTTACGCTTTTTGAACTGGGATGGCTTGTTTTTTAACGAAGAGAGAGTGCTGGAAATCAACTCGCCCGGGGATATTTCGTTATTCAGCCGGGAGAAACTGGGCAATCTCGTGATAGCTGATATTAATCGCAACCGCAGTCCCGAGATTTACTATTCCCTGGGCAATATGCGCCTCGGTGAAATGGTGGAATGGGACGGCAAGTTCTTCCTGAAATCCAGCCTTACTTATTATCATCCGCTGACCGCTTACCGGGGTGAGGGAGCGAACCACCTGGTGATGGGGCATTATCTCGGTACCCGCAATTATTTCCAGGGTAAAGACATGAAAGAAATCAGCCGGGGAGGAAGTTTTTCCCGGATTATTGATAACACGCTTAACTTGCCGAAAGATTTTTACCAGGTGGTTTGCGGCGATATTGACCGGGATGGTAAAAACGAATGGCTGATCGTTGACCCGGATGACCGGATTAATGTTTACAACCAGGACTTAACTCTCCGCTGGCAAAGCACTCCTTTATTCGGGCTGGCCTTAAGCCTGGTTGACGTTGACAGCGACGGCCAGCAGGAGGTCGGCGTCAGTTCGAACGCGCTTCCCGGCGAAGAGGACCGGTTTTTCGTGCTCAAGTGGGACGGTATCGGCTTAAGCAAATTGTTTGAGTCGCCATTGCTGGCGGGCAGCATCTACAACCTGTGCGGCGGTGATATCGACGGTGACAAGGAAGCGGAGATTATCATCAGTCTTTCCGATATTGACTATCCTGAGATTTCGGATAACAGCCGGCTGCAAATCTACAAGATTAAATAAGGAGACCCGATGAAAGCGCTAATTCTGAGCGGCGGAAAGGGAACGCGGCTGAGACCGATCACTCATACCGGAGCCAAACAGTTGATCCCGGTCGCCAACAAGCCTATCTTGTTCTACGCGATTGAAAGCATTGTTGAATGCGGGATAACCGACATTGGCATCATTGTCGGGGAAACGGCTCAGGAGATAAAAGACGCTGTCGGCTCCGGCGATCAATGGGGAGCTTCGGTGAGTTATATTCAGCAGGATGAGCCGCTGGGCCTGGCCCACGCCGTTAAAATCGCTCATGGCTTCCTGCAGGACGACCCCTTTGTCATGTTCCTGGGCGATAACCTGATTAAAGACGGCATCAAGCCGCTGGTTGAGGAATTTGAGAGGAACAAGCCTTCCTCGCAGATTTTACTGGCCCGGGTGAAACATCCCGAACAATTCGGCGTCGCCTCGCTTGAGGGTGACAAGGTCGCGCTCCTGGAAGAAAAACCCGTCCGGCCAAAAAGCGATTTGGCGCTGGTCGGCGTCTACATGTTTGATCGCAATATTTTTAAAGCCATTGACAGGATAAAGCCTTCAGGCCGGGGCGAGCTTGAGATAACCGACGCCATTCAAACGCTGATTAACGACGGCTATAATGTGCAGTCCCATATCATCAAAGGCTGGTGGAAGGATACCGGTAAACTAGACGATATGCTGGAAGCTAACCGCATTATCCTGACAGACCTTCAGTCCCGCGTCGAAGGGGATGTTGACAAAGCCAGCCGGATCGACGGCCAAGTGGTTATCGCTCAGGGCGCCGTCATTAAAAACAGTACCATCCGGGGCCCGGTCGTCATCGGGGAGAACACCTCCATAATAAACAGTTATATCGGCCCTTTCACGTCGATCTATTACGGGGTTGTCATTGAAAACAGTTAAATTGAGCACAGCATTGTTTTGGAAGAGAGCACGGTAACCAATCTTCCCGCCCGCATGGAAGACAGCCTGATTGGCCGCAAGGTGGTCGTTGAAAAAAGCGGACAGAAGCCCAAGGCTTATCGTTTCATGCTGGGCGACTACAGCCGGGTCGGCGTCTAACAGGCTGGTGAGCCTGTTTTAATGGCCTTCGGCACTCATAACACCGCCTCGTAAAAGTACTCGGCTGCGTATCAGGTAATCTAAAGCGAGCAAGCTACGGCTCGGGGAAATAACGCTTCGGAGGCTGGTGAGCCTGTTTTAATGGCCTTCGGCACTCATAACACCGCCTCGTAAAAGTACTCGGCTGCGTACCAGGTAATACTAAAGCGAGCAACTCTTTGCGAGCGGTTTTGAAAGACGCGATAGCAAAGCATGGTCAAGCGGTACGCTTGCCGACGGCAAGCATCCTCAGGCTGTAAGCCTGCGGTTTGAATTTAGTCCTTTGATCTTCCGGGATAAAAAGGTATAATCGACATCCGCGAAACGCTTAATTGATGTGAAAACCGGAGTAAAGATGATTGATGGCGTCAGAACCAAGAAATTAAAGCTGATCCCGGATGAAAGAGGCCGGGTTATGGAACTGTTGCGCAATGATGACGAACTCTTCATCAAGTTCGGTCAGATCTATATGACCTCGGCCTACCCCGGGGTCGTCAAGGGCTGG
Organism: bacterium; assembly: GCA_024276815.1. Classification (GTDB taxonomy): domain Bacteria; phylum JACRDZ01; class JAJRWM01; order JAJRWM01; family JAJRWM01; genus JAJRWM01. The sequence goes on along the minus strand of JAJRWM010000014.1, from coordinate 10,006 downwards.
CATTATCATAAACACCAGACAGATACCTTCTTCTGCCTGAAGGGAATGCTTAAGGTGGTGCTGTATGACGACCGCGAGAACTCCCCGACCAAAGGCGAAGTCAACGAGTTTTTCATTGGCGAGCACAATCATCTCGCCGTCCAGATCCCCAAGGAAGTAATCCACGGTTTCAAGTGTATTTCCGAGACGGAAGCTTTGGTAATCAACGCGCCGACGGAAGTTTTCAATTATGAGAATCCTGATTCGGTCAGGCTTGATCCTCACAGTTCGGATATTCCTTACTCCTGGGACAGGAAAGATGGTTAATGGCTAAAGTCCTGGTAACCGGCGGCGCCGGGTTTATCGGCGCTAATTTTATCCGGCAGTTGATTAATAGTGAAAAAGATTATCAGATAGTAAACCTGGACAAGCTGACCTACGCCGGCAACCTCGAAAACCTCCGGGACCAGGAAAACTCTCCCGATTATCAATTTATTCAGGGCGATATCGCCGATCCCGTGATTGTGGAGCGAGCCTGCGAGGGCGTTGATTTTATTGTCAATTTCGCCGCCGAGACTCATGTTGACCGTTCGATCGGCGATCCGGCGGACTTTTTAAAGACCGATATCTTCGGTGTTTTCGTTTTGCTGGAAGCCGCGCGCAAAATCAAGGTCAGGCGTTTCATTCAAATCTCGACGGATGAAGTCTACGGAGAAGCCGGGGCGGTTCCCAGCACGGAAGAATCAGCGCTTAATCCCAAAAGCCCCTACGCCGCTTCCAAGGCCGGCGGCGACCGCTTGGCCTACTCTTACTGGACAACTTACCGGACCCCGGTGGTTATCACCCGCTGCACCAACAATTACGGTCCCTATCAATACCCGGAAAAGATGGTCTCGCTGTTTGTCACCAACGCGCTTGAAGACCGGCCGTTGCCGGTCTACGGCGACGGCCGGAACACCCGGGATTGGATTTATGTCGCCGACCATGGCAAAGTCATCGAAAAGCTGATGTGGGAGCCTGAGGTCGAGGGAGAAGTCTTTAATCTTGGTTCGGGACGTGAAGTCAGCGTCCTGGAGATGGCCGGGACCATCCTCAAGGTGTTGGGCAAGCCTGATTCCCTGATTAATTTTGTCGCTGACCGGCCCGGTCATGTCGTACGTCACGCCGTTAACACCAACAAGTTGCGGAAAAAACTCAATTGGCGGCCCGGTTTTGATTTTGACCAGGCCATTATTGAGACCATTAAATGGTACCAAGACCATCCCGAGTGGTGGCAGCCAATCAAAACGGCGAATTCAGGGAGTATTACCGCCGCCAATATCAGCCGCGGTAGCTGACGGGAGGGGAGAAAAATGCTCACTGTCCGGCAAATAACCAAGAGCATTGAGAAAGACACTCCTCTGAGCTGGGCCGAAGAATGGGACAACTGCGGCTTAATCGTCGGCGACGCCGATTCCCAAGTAGCGCGGGTTTTGGTCGCCCTGGATATCGACCTGGAAATTCTTGACGAAGCGGTCGCCCATAACTGCCAGTTAATCATCGCTCACCATCCGCCGCTCTTTTCCCCGGTCAGGAAAATTACCGCCCATGATCCCCAGGGGCGGCTACTGATAAGGGCGATCCGTCAACAGCTTAACCTTTACGCCGCTCACACCAATTTCGACAGCGCGCCTTTTGGTTTGTCCACTCACCTGGCAAAGCTCATAGGATTGAAAAACATCTCCGCCTTAAGCCGGCGCAAAGATTCGCCCTATGTAAAGATGGTGGTCTTTGTTCCCCGCCCACAGCTCGATGCTGTTTTCGGGGCCCTGTCAGCGGCCGGGGCCGGCCGTATTGACAATTATGACTCCTGTTGTTTCCGGGTCAACGGACAAGGAGCTTTCCGTCCGTTGAGCGGCGCCTCGCCCTGTATCGGCGAGATCGGCAAACTGGAAGTCGTCGATGAGGTCCGGCTGGAGATGATCCTGCCGGAGAGCAAGCTGGCGCGTGCGGTTCAGGCGATGAAACAGGCTCATCCCTATGAAGCGCCGGCTTTTGATCTTTATCCGTTGCTGAACGAAGAGCCGGGAGTGGGTCTGGGGCGGATCGGTATGTTAGAAAAACCGCTCTCCATTGCCGAGATAGCCGGCGGGTTGAAAAGTCAGTTAAACATCGATTGGTTGAAGGTTACCGGCGCTCCTGGACGGGTAGTCGAGAAAATCGCCGTTGTCTCCGGAAGCGGAGCCAGCCTGATAGCCGAGGCGGCTCAACAGAACGCCCAGTTGCTGATAACCGGCGACCTGAAATATCATGATTATCAAAAAGCCGCCGCATTAAATCTCAGTTTAATTGATATCGGACACTATCATTCCGAAATTATCTTTATTGAGTGCGTGGCGGCTGTTTTGAGTAATATTTGGGGCGATAAGTTAAAAATCGTGAAATCCGACAGCAACAGATTGCCCTATAAATATATCTAATAATTGACAGGTAGGAGAAAGTAATGCTTGACGAATTAAAGACGCTGGTGGAGTTGCAATTAATTGACAGCAGCCTGAATGAAGCCGGGGAAAAACTGCGGGAGATTCCGAAAGCCCAGCGAAAACTGGAAGCCGAGATCGCGGCGGAGGAAGAAACGGTCGCATCACAGAGAGCCGCTGTCAGCGCTCATGAAAAAGAACAGCGGCAGGCGGAACTGGAGCTGAAAAGCGCGGAGGAAGCGGTAAAAAAGTATGAGGGGCAGCTTTTCGCCTGCAAAAACAACAAAGAATACGAAGCCATTAAGCTTGAGATAAAGGAGAACCGGGAAAAGATCTCATCAATAGAGGAACAGATCCTGGTCTTGATGGACAAGCTGGAAAAAGAAAGACAACTGCTGGGCGAGGAAGAAAAAATATTCCTGGAAAAGAAAAAAGACCTTGAGGAACAATTTGCCAGCTTCCAGCGGCAGATAGAACAGGAACAGGGCAAACAGGAGAATATCAGAAAGAAAAGAGCTGAAATCGTCCAGCGGGTGGGAAAGAATCTGCAACACAGATATGAAAAAATCGCCCGGGCACGCCGGAATCTGGCTGTTGTCGGAATAACGGAAACCGCTTGTAAGGGTTGCTACTTTCAGTTGCCGCCCCAACTGGTTAATGAAGTCATGAAAAATGACAGTATTCAGACTTGCCAGTCCTGCGGCCGGATACTATATTGGGAAAAAGCGGATTAACAGCGTCCGCTTTCAATACCGAGGAGGAGGATGTTTCCATGCTGGATATTTTTAAAAAAACTTTGTTTGCTTCAGTAGGCGCGGTGATGATGACCGAGGAGAAAATCAGGGAAACGATTAATGAACTGGTAAAGAAAGGCGAGGTCAGCGAAAAAGAAGGCGAAGGACTGGTGCGCGAGCTTTTGCAAAAGGTCGAAAATACCCGCACCGGCTTGGAAGACCGGGTGAAGCTCCAGATTGAAAAGGCGTTGAACTCGTTCAATGTCGCCCATAAAAAGGATATTCTGGCTCTGAAGCGTAAGGTCAAGAAACTGGAAGACGAACTGGAATCCTTAAGAAGAGCCAAGCCTTAGTCCATGCCGATTCATCGGTTTAACCGTATTATCAAAAATATCAACCGCCTGAGGCAAATCCTCACGGTTCTTTCCAAACACGGCTTTGGTCACCTGCTGGCCATGATGGGAATGTCGAGTTATCTTCCCCTGCGTCGCCGTTTCGCCGTTGAAAAAGAATCGGGTCAGGAAGTAAAAAGGCTCTCCATTCCTCAGAGAGCTTATTTGGTTCTGGAAGAACTGGGGCCGACCTTCATCAAGTTTGGCCAGGTGTTGAGCACCAGGCCGGATCTGGTATCTCAGGAATTCATCGAGGAATTCTGCCGGCTTCAGGACCAGATCGCGCCCTTTCCTTTCGAGGAAGCCCGGGAAATCGTTGAAACTCAACTGGGCAAAAGTCTGGGGGAAGTTTACGCATCTTTTGACCAGGAGCCGGTCGCCGCCGCCTCAATCGCCCAGGTGCACAAAGCGACGCTTCTGGACGGAACCAGGGTGGTCGTCAAGATTCAGCGGCCCCGCATCCGCAACCTGATTGAAACCGATCTCGATATTCTCTACACTCTGGCCTCCATCGCTGAAAGAGAAATAGCGGAAAGCCACCTGTATGACCCGGTGGGGATCATGGACGAGTTCTCAAGAGCGATCAGGCGGGAAATGGATTTCACCTCCGAAGCGAACAGTTATGAACGTTTCCGGCGTAATTTCATTGAGGATGAACATATTGTCATCCCCCGTATCTACCGTGAATTTTCCAGCGCTAAAATTATTACTATTGAAGAAGTCCGCGGAATCAAAATAAACGACTATGAAGCCCTGGAGCAGGCCGGGCATGACAAGAAAAAAATTGCCGCCCGTCTCATTGACGCCTATATGAAGCAATTTTTCCAGCATGGTTATTTCCAGGCTGATCCTCATTCCGGCAATCTTTTTGTCCTGCCGGGGGATAAAATAGCGATCATTGATTGCGGCTTGATGGGGCATCTTGACGACAAGATGATGGACAGCATCGCCAACATCTTTATCGCTTTGATTCACAAGGAAATTGACAAGCTGATTGACGAATACCTCAAGCTGGGTATGATTTCCGAAGACATAGATATTGAGAGCTTCAGGCAGGACGCCGTCGACTGTATTGACCGCTATACCAACATCCCGTTGAAAGATCTTAAAATTGGCGACGTCTTGAATGATACCCTGAATAACGCCATCAAGCACCAGATCAAGCTCAAGCCGGATTTCCTGTTCCTGGTTAAAACCTTAATGATAATCGAAAGTCTGGCCGGCGAGTTGGACCCTGATCTGAATATTATCGAAATATCCAAACCCTACGCCAAAAGCCTGCTTCAGGAACGCATGAGTCCCAAACATCTGTATCGTGCCCTGCAAAAAGTGGTCCTGGAAACTACCAACTTTTTAAGGGATTTTCCCCACGATCTCGATCGCATCCTGAAAAAAACCAAGAGCGGCAAACTGAAAATTATCAATGAGCACAAGGGGCTGGAGCCCATACTGAATACGATAGACCGGGTAGGGAACCGGATCGCTTTCAGCCTGGTGCTGGGCATGATCGCGATTAGTTCGTCGATCATTCTTTACCTGGACAAAGGTCCCCATTTGTTCGGTTATTCATTTTTAGGTTTGTTTGGTTACGCGATGTGCGCTGTTTTAGGTTTTTGGTTATTGATCGCGATAATCCGTTCCGGCCGGTTATAGCGGTTATAAACGCACCTTACCTTTGAACGTTAAACGCTCTGAACGCTTTACAGTAGAAAATATTACAGTTGGAGAAAAACGTTTTTCGGGAAAACATGGTATTCCGAAAAGTTACGGTTGATTGCGCTTTGCTCTAAATCTTACCTTCCTGAATTTTTAGATAAAATTCACATTTTTGGCAATCGCCGATTTTTTGAGCGAATGTTCCCTCGGTCTTACCATTGCCATCACACAGGGTGCCGGCGACATACCAGCAACTCCGGCCGGCGCCTTCGACAACAGCCGGGCAAGTTCGGTCCTTTTCCCGGCCACATTTTTTAAATTCCCAACAATTTTTAGCCATTAGAGTTCCCGTGCCTAAAAACAGAGTTGTTTTAACATCCCCGCAAACCGGCGCCCCACTCTCGGCGGAAAAAGGAAAACGCGGAGCGGCGTCAGGGCAAGCTCGTTTCCCCCCTGGCGTATTTCTCCCAGCCTCAACATGCAGTTTAGCATACTTGTTGTAATTTAACATCGAAAACATTCGGCGCTCAGGGCAATCTCATTCTTTGATTGATTTATTGAAATATCAAAACTAATAGTGGAGCCGCTTGCTAATTAACCCGTTAAAATGTTAATATGCTTGCCTAGGGGTAAATAATGAAAATAGTTTCTGTCGTCGGCACCAGACCAAATTTCATGAAGGAATATTCGTTATTCAAGGCTTTCAAAGATAATGATATCGAAGAGGTTATTGTCCATACCGGACAGCATTATGACTTTGAGATGTCGTTACTTTTTTTCCAGGAGCTTGACATTCCCAACCCCAATTATATCGCTGACGTGATCAAGGGCGACCATGGCAAACAGACCGGGGCGATGCTGGCCTTGGTTGAAGAGGTACTTCAGGAGGAGAAGCCCGATCTGACAATAGTTTGCGGCGATGTTAACAGTACGGTCGCCGGCGCCCTGGCTTCAGCTAAACTGAGAATACCGGTTGCCCATATCGAAGCCGGTTTGCGCAGCGTTTCCTATTATAATCCGGAAGAAATTAATCGGCGGGTGGCCGATACCTGCTCGGAAATCCTCTTTCCCCATATTCAGGAAGCCTATGACTCGCTGCTGGGAGAAGGCTATTCCCCGGAGAATGTCCACCTTTGCGGCGACGTTATGAAGGATACCCTGTTATCAATTCAAAGGGATTTTAAGATCAGGGCTGAACGGGGTAATTACCATCTTTTGACTCTGCACAGGGCCGAAAACACCGATGACGCGGAGCGTTTGCAGTCAATCGTCAGCGCTCTGAATGAATCAGAAGCATCTTTTGTCTTCCCGGTACATCCCCGGACCAGGGCCTGTCTGAAGCATTTCGGCCTGTTAAAAGAACTGGAGGACAATCCCCGGATCGAACTGTTGCCGCCCCTGGGCTATCTGGATTTTATTAAATACCTGGCCGGCGCGGATAAAGTTTTAACCGATTCGGGCGGAGTACGCCGTGAGGCTTATATTTTGAAAAAACCGGTAATTCTTTTGATCGATATCGTCTGGGTTCGCTCAATGGTCGAGAAAGGCTACGCCCTGATCGTTGACGCGGATAAGGAGAAAATACTGGACGCGATTGTTAACTTCAGGCCGCCGGCGGAAAGACCGAATCTTTTTGGTCGGGGCGACGCCGCGGTTAAGATCGCTGATATCCTGGTAAACCGTTATGTCAACAGATAACAAGAAAAAAAACGTCTCACGGCTGGTCTCGATTGTGATTCCCTGCTATAACGAAGAGGACGGGATTCCCTATCTGGTTCTGCATGTAAAAGGCGTCAAGCAGATGCTGGCCGAGGAAGGCTATGACTGCGAGTTTATTCTGGTCAATGACGGCAGCACAGACAAGACCTTGAAATTCCTGGAGATCGGTTTCCAGGATATCGATGGCGTCAGGATTATCAGTTATGAAAAAAACAAGGGGTTTGGCGGCGCTTTACGTAGCGGTCTGGAGCAGGTCAAAGGGGACCTGGTGGTGACCATCGACGCTGACAGCAATTATGATCATTTTGAGATCCCGGAAATTATCAAGTGTTTATCAGACGATTATGACGTGATCACCGCTTCCCCCTGGCATCCCGGCGGCGCCAAGTCCAACTTCCCGATTCATCGTTTTATCTTCAGCGTCAGTCTTTCCCGCCTGTATTCCATGCTGCTGGGCAGCAAAATACCAAACATCTCAACTTACAGCAGCGGTTTCCGGGTCTACCGTCGCGCCGTAATCGATTCGGTGAAATTTGAAGCCAACGATTTTCTGGCGACCGCGGAAATTCTCATCCGAACTTTAAAAGCCGGTTACCGGGTGAAAGAGTACCCGACGGTTGTCTATCAAAGGAAATTCGGCCAGTCAAAATTAAAAACCTTCAAAACAATCAGGAGTCACCTGGGATTTATGCTGAAACTCTGGCGGGAAAAGGAATAATACAATATAATGTGCGGTATCGGCGGGGTCTATTCTTTTGACGGCGAACCGGTTAATAAAAACCTGTTGGTCGAGATGGCCGGCCTGATTCGTTACCGCGGTCCCGACGATCAGGGTTTTTACCTGAATAATGGCGTCGGCTTCTTTCACAATCGCTTGTCAATTATTGACCTTGAGACCGGTCACCAGCCTCTCTCCAATGAAAACAACACGATCTGGATAGTCTTCAACGGCGAGATCTATAATTATCCGGAACTGCGCGACGACCTTGTCCGGCGGGGTCACGCTTTCCATACTCATACTGATACGGAAGTCCTGGTTCATCTTTTTGAGGAATACGGAGTGAAATGCCTTGATTATCTGAATGGGATGTTCGCGTTCGCTGTTTGGGATGAGCGGGAACAATCACTGTTCCTGGCCCGGGACCGAATCGGCATCAAGCCTTTGTATTATTACCAGGATGACCGGGTTCTGGTTTTCGCTTCGGAAATCAAATCGCTGATGGTTCATCCTCAGGTTAAAATCGCTCTTAATTATGAAGGATTGATGTACTATCTGACCTTTCAGTACACCCTTAACGATAAGACCTTGTTCAAAAATATAAAAAAATTAATGCCCGGGCATTATCTGACCATAGTCAATAAAAGAATGGCGGTCAGGCAGTATTGGGAAATCACGACCGGCGATTATCAGGATCGTACGGTAGACGACTGGGCGGAGGAATTAAAGGCGGCTGTCCATGATTCTGTCAGGTTGCGCTTGCGCAGCGACGTTCCGCTGGGAGCGCATTTAAGCGGCGGGGTTGACAGCGGCAGCCTGGTCAGCGTCGCTTCGGGTATGCTGTCCGGCCAGCTCAAAACTTTTTCGGCCGGCTTTGAGGAAGGCGGGGTCTTTTACGATTTTGACTATTGTCAAATAACAGCCGCGGCCGCCGGGACTCAGCACTTTGAAAGTCTTCCCGGCGCTGATGATTTCAAAGAGATGTTACCGCTCCTGGCCTGGCACATGGATGAACCGGCCGCCGCGGAAGGGATATTCCCTCAGTATTGCGTTTCGCGACTGGCCGCCAGCCAGGTCAAGGTGGTGCTTGGCGGCCAGGGCGGCGATGAAATATTCGGCGGCTATACCAGGTATTACCTGCTTTACCTTGAAGCGGCGCTGAAACAGGACATCTTTGGCAAAGACTGTAATCTTGGGATGAATCTGAAGGATTTATCGCCGGGCCTGAACCAGTTAAACAAGTATCAGCCATTGATGAACAGTTATTTTGCCGGTAATATTTTTGGGGAGAGTGAAGAGAGATATTTCCGGCTGATTAAGAGGAGTAACGTTGATGAATTAATCAATCCCTAGATAAAGCGGGAACTAAACGGATACGATCCCTACCGGGAATATCGCGGGATTTTCGGGCGGCCGGAAAGGGCGGAATTGTTGGATCGGCTTCTCTATTACGAGTGCAAGACCTCCCTGCCGGCCTTGTTGCAGGTCGAGGATCGCACTTCGATGGCGGTCTCTCTGGAATCCCGGGTGCCCTTGCTGGATCACCGGATCATTGAGCTGGCTTTTCGTATGCCGGCCAGGGTCAAGCTGCATCAGGGACAAATGAAATATATTCTGAAAAGGGCCATGAGGGGAATTGTGCCGGATAAGGTCTTGGATCGTACGGACAAACTGGGTTTTCCGGTGCCGCTGAATCAGTGGTCGCAAAATCAGTTAAAAGGGTATATCCTGGATATTTTTGACCAGGGACGGCTGAAGGGCAGCGGGTTGCTTCTCGATAATGTCCTGGAGAAATACCTGAGCGGCAAACAGCCTTTTAATCGCACCTTGTGGGGCTTGCTGAACCTGGAGTTGTGGTTGAGGCTGTACTTGGAAAGGGAAGGCTTTACCCGTTTTAAAGACCCTGTTATTAATCCCTCCCGGCTTACCACCGGGTCCGCGACCTGAATGCCGGCTGGTGAGCCTCGTTTTTTATGGCCTTTGTCAGGCGTATCGCTTGACAAAGGTTTGCTCGCTTACAGGGTAAACACCTGATACATAGCCGAGTATCTTTACGAGGCGGTCTAAAAACATCCTGTTATTTTAGGCCTAAAATAACCTGGGTCTGGGGAATCAACAAGACCCGGTGAAAATCTTTTGCCAATTTGCGCTGCCACTCAAGCGCTTTTTTTGTTCCAACGCCGAGTTCGCCGGCTATTGTGACAGGTTGCAGAACGATGGGCTGGGAGACGGATAAAACCCTGGTTATTTTCAGGAGATCCTCAAGCTCCTCATAGGTGGCGCTTTCTGTTACGATAACCTTTAAATATAATCCGGGTACCTGCGCCGCGATTTCAAGGAAACTCTTCT
>JAJRWM010000013.1 GCA_024276815.1 bacterium | reverse complement strand
TTTGAAAATCAATACCGTGCTGGTTAACTACTTTCGAGCCTTGGGGATTGACCTGGTTGATCTTAAGCTTGAGTTCGGTGAGCATAACGGAGCGATTTTACTGGGTGACGAGATTTCCCCCGATACTTCAAGGCTCTGGAAAAGCGATACCAAGGAGAAGCTCGATAAGGACCGCTTCCGCCGTGATTTGGGTAAAGTCGAGGAAGCTTACCAGGAAGTGCTGGAGAAAGTGATGGCAAGTTAAATGAAGGCGAAGGTTTATGTGACTTTAAAAGAAGGCGTCCTGGATCCCCAGGGCAAGACAATACGGCATGCGTTGAATAACATCGGTTTCCAGGGCGTTAATGAGGTGAGAATGGGTAAGTACTTCGAAATCAGGCTGGATGATCAGGATCAGGAGGCCGCGTCCGAAAAACTGAAGCGTATCTGTCATGAGATGTTAAGCAATCCGGTCATTGAAAACTATCGTTTTGAAATCCTGCCCGAAAAAGTAGACCTATGAAATATGGTGTTGTAGTTTTTCCCGGCTCAAATTGGGACCATGATTGTTATCATGTTGTTAAACACGTATTGCGGGAAAGCGTTGAATATCTCTGGCATGAAAAGGAGATAACCAACGGCTTTGACTGCCTTGTTCTGCCGGGCGGTTTTTCCTATGGTGATTATTTGAGAGCCGGCGCGCTGGCCATGTTCAGTAAAATTATGCGGTCGGTTAAGGACTTCGCCGACCGGGGCGGACTGGTTGTCGGAATCTGTAACGGCTTTCAAATCCTTCTGGAAGCCGGTTTGTTGCCGGGCGCCATGCAGAGAAATAAAACATTAAAATTTATCTCAAAGTTTACTCCGGTCAAAGTTGTTAATAACGCGATACCCTTTACCCGGAAATATCAAGCGGGTGAAGTCCTGAATATTCCCATCGCTCACGCCGAAGGTAATTATTTCGCTTCCGATGAGACTTTGAAAAGGCTCAGGGATAACGGCCAGATCGTTTTTCAGTATTGCTCGCCTGAAGGGGAAATTGATGGGGCAAGCAATCCCAATGGCTCAATCGACAATATCGCCGGCATCTGTAATGAAAAGGGCAATGTGCTCGGTATGATGCCGCATCCTGAACGGTGCGCCGAATTGATACTGGGCAATGATCATGGGCTAAGAGTCTTCAGTTCCTTAAGTAGTTAAATCTTTTTGTTTTAATTTTACGCGTCCATTGTTTTTAAGGAAAAACGAATAAATAATGGGCAAAACTTTTCCTAGCGTTGGGTAATAAAACTCCAAAATAAAAAAAAACAAAAAAATATAATTGAACGTAACTTGTTGGTATTGCAGAAAAAAGTCAGTATTAATCGGCTTGTTTTATTGTGGCACGCAATTTGCATAATCAGTAGTGTCGTTTCTCCTTGATTGTTATTAACCGGGGAACAAAAGTAATAGATTGAAAAGGGGTGGTTATCATGAAAACCTGCGTTTGTTGCGGCCATGACATGGAAAAGGAAGACGCTTTGACAGTTGTCTACCGCTGTAAGAGATGTGGTAATTTAAGGGTTACCGCTGAGAGATAGAGCAGAGCAATTAATAAAATTATAATACGCGATTTTCATAATTATAAAATAATGCGCAACCATGAGTGGTTTTTGTCAGGAGACTCTTTTAGCGAAGTCTGGAAAGGAGTGTCTGCGGTTCCTGTTTAGCCGGGGTTTTAATTTGTTTTGGTTTATAAAGCGAGTTTGATCATTTCCCGGTAAATATTGCGCTGAAATTCACTGTTTAGCAGCCCGGCGATTTGCGGGTCAATTTCAATGCCTACGTCGATGACGTATAATTCCCCTCCCCGTTTCAGACAATCTATCTGAAAAAAAGGGCCGAAGTTGATTCCCAGAACTTTTACAATCTTCTGAAAAAGATCCTGATACTTCCTCCGAAAAGGGATGGGCGTTAGTTCGTGTCTGGTAAAATCCGGCGGGCCTGAGTGCTTTTTATTGGCAGCCAAGATACATTGACATACTTCGTCACCCACCAATCCATAAAGCGAAATCCCCTCCCCTTCCAGATACTCTTCCCAAAAACAGGCCGTATCCCATGATTGTTTTCGGATGTTTTCCGGCTTTTTAAAGTATTTGATGTTCTCTCCGCCGACGCCGGAAACCGGTTTTAATAATACCGGGAACTCCGGTTGATTAAGAGCATCTGAACTCAGTTCACCAAATCGTGGAGTGGGAATGCCGTTTGCAAGTAAGGCAGACTTTAATTTAAGCTTGTTGGTTGAATTGGTAATGGCTTTCGCTGACGGCCCCTTAAGGCCGAGTGATTGAGCAACCGCGCTGACTGTTTTGCCGGCTCCGAGCAAAGAAGACGCCGTAATCACAGCGTCTGTCTTAACCTGTCGGGCGCACTTAATAACTTCAGCCCGGTTAAAAATACTGACAGGATAGAATATGTCGGCATACTTAACGCCATCCGCTTGGGGGTCAATATCCACGGCGACAGCTAAATAACCTGAGTCCCTGATCGCCTTAATCAGAGGCGTCTGATGTTTGCCGGCTCCTATACTAAGAACCTTTTCAGGCATTGTTGATTGATTCCAGGACTTCGTGGTCGCTACGGACCCAATGCGGGCTTCTGGCCCTCTGACGGTTGATAACTCTTCTCAGGTTCATCAGCGCCAACAAAAAAGCCGAGACAAAGGTTTCATCGCCCGATTTTACCGCCTGCCATAACCTATCCGCCAGGTAGCTGAAGTGAGCCGTGAAGTTTGAGATATCGCTGATGTTGCTCCAGAAGAAAAGCAATCGGTTGCGCATTAAAATCCGGTCAATCTGGGTTGCGGTGTACAAACGGTTTACCGTAGAGCGGTGTTGATGGTAAGCGACAGATGACGGTTCAAAAATCACCCGCCAGCCTCTTTTCTGGGCACGGTAGGAAAGGTCCAGCGCTTCCTGATAAAAGGGCGCGTAGATTTCGTCAAAACCGCCCAGGGCGACAAATTTTTCCTTATCAAAAGCCGCGGAACCACCATGCGCGTAAAGAGTCGGCCTCGAAACGGATAACTTTTTTTCGTCCGTCTCCATGACTTCCCAAAAACGTCCTTTATCCAGGTAACCGTATTTCAAGCCGGCGTTCAGGGAACGGCCGTCCGAGAAATATACCTTGGGCGTAACGGCGAAGACCTGGTCATCTTCAAAATGTTTCAATAACGGCGTCAGGTAGTTCTCATCAACCCTGATATCATTGTTTAAAGTGATGATAATTTCTTTGTCGGCTTCTATTACCGCGTCGTTGGTGGCGGCGATAAAGCCCAGGTTGTAAGGGTGGCTGATTAGTTTAACGGAAGGGAAACTGTTTTTAATTAGGTCTTCCGTGCGGTCAGCGCTGCCGTTGTCGACCACGATAATCTCATGACCGCCGCCGGCCCGTTCCACGGCTTTAACGACCGACGGCAAATTCGCTTTGAGCAACTCTTCCCCGTTAAAACTGACAATGATAATCGAGGCGTTTTTCATTTGCCGGTCTCCCATCTGGTATAAAAAGCCAGAAAACGGAGAAAAAGAATAAGCGGAAGCATTACCGGCGCCATGATTAGAGCCAAACCAAATCTTTTGCAAGCTCTCCTGAAACGATAAAAACCGCTTAACCTGAAAAAATCATCCGTAGTTGTCATTCCCCAGGTATGGCGTGGCTGAAAGCTCATGACCAGCCGTTCGACTTCGGTATAGCCGATTTGGTTGGCACGGTTGTATAAAATGACGATTAGCGGCAACTCTTTTTTTCTCACCGAGTCCAGGAAATTCTCCGCCACTGCCGCCGGATAAGTGTCGTGATCAGCCGGTAAAATTATTAACTCGTTAATATTGGGGTTGTCTTTCAAGGGCGGGGCCATTCTCGGCATAACGATGACGTTGATCCTGATTCGGGGATTAATCCCCCTGATAATTTTGAGAGCGTCGTCAAGATGACGGGGATAACTTGATCTGATTATCGCGATCTGCTCCGCGGCCTGAACGCTTGAATGAAAATCCATCAACTTACATCTTCTCCAAAAGTAACTTGATTTTATTCATTTTCAAGGGTTCGGCGTAGAATGACTGTTCTTTGGTGACGTAGCCGGATTTGCTGAAACGAAAATTATGCAAACCCCACATAACGCTGAAAGTCAGCGGGGTTGTTCCCATATTTCTTCCGTCAGCGTATACAGTTACGCCCAGGGGTTCTGAAATTATCTCAACAACGCTCTTTTTCTTCTGTAAGGAAATATTAAACAGGTTGTCGCCTTCACGAACATCAATCAGGCCCCACTTGATATATTTTTCAGTCATTAAGACAATATTATGAAGACCGTACTTTAAATTGTGAATGGTTATCGGAGTGACGTCATTATACTTGACGCCGTCAATATAAACATCCGCTCCCTTTGGCTCGTATTCAATGATGATGGTCGCCCGCTCAAACTCACGGAATTTTTTAACCTTCCCGATGGTCGGCTTCGCTGTCGGCAAAAGGTTCTTTTTTACCGGATCCGGCGGCATCCAGGCCGGTTCGCCGTCATAGCCGACATGATTGGTTAAACGGACCTTGTTGGAACCGTCGCCGCTGTTAATGATGTAAAGGTCGCTGTTGCCCTCAGCGTTTACCGATGTATAGATAATTTGTCTGCCGTCGGCCGACCAGCTTGGATCTGAAATGGCGACTATAAGCTCATCCAGGATAACTTTCTCCCGGCCGCTAACAGTGTCCTTAATGATAATATCATCGTAATCATCCGTAAACCCCTTGGAGATATAAGCAATTTGTTTGGAATTATAGTTCCAGGCGGGATAGCCGTTCCAGGCGTTATAATTATCGGTTATCGGATATGATTTCATGTCGGCCAGATCCAGCAGGAAGATTTCCGAACTGTTCATATGATCGGAAACGAAGGCAATTTGGCGGCCGTTTGGCGCCCAGGACGGCATCACAATTTCCTGATAAATATCTTTGAGACGTCGTAAATTTTCTCCATTTTTATCGATAACATAGAGATTTTTCTCCTCATCTTTGAGGCCCAGGAAAAGAATTTCATTGCCGGTGGGGTTGAAGCTGGGCGAATAAACTTTATCAAACTCGTTGGTCAGGGCTACGGCTTCAGCGCTGTTGATCTCCGAGTAGTACAGGTTGGACTTGAGAGGATTATCCCGATTGGAGATAAAGACGTAACCTGAACCGTCCGGCGCCCAGGCCGGCGAATAGTCATCCTGTTTTTCGTAGGTTAAGCGGGTTAAATTATCCCCGTCGCTGTCAATCCGGTAGATTTCCCGGTTGCCGTCCCGGTCACTGACAAAAAGGATCTGTTCCGCGGGCCGTAAAAATTTCTCGATTGAAACCAACTTTTTTTCAGGAACAAAAATATAATCCACGGATTCCTTATGACGTTTATGAAGAAGTTTTACCTCGTAAAATTGAGGTTCCAAGTCTACCAAAAGCAAGGGGGTTACCCCTTTATAGATACCATTGATAAAGATGGACGCGCCGGATGGATGACTGATTAACGCTAATGCGCTGGCACTGAGGCGGCTTCCTTTTGTTTTGCTTAAATCCGGGACAATGCTTCTGCTGGACGGAAATGATACGGATTCACCTTCTCTCAGGATTACGCTGCCCGTTTCCTCTGTACCGTCGATGCGGTCAATTTTAAGATTGTAGATACCAGGCGTCAGTCCGACCAGATTTAACGGCTGATTAGAGTTTTTTATCTCGCCACGAAATTCGTCTTCCAGGTAAACCCGGCTTTCCAAAGGAGAAAAAACTATCAGCCCCGCGGTCTTTCCCGAGATTTTCCCGACCACTAATTTGTCCGCGAGGAACTTCACGTAACTTGATAACTCCTCCAGTTGGCAGTAAAAAGCCTTGCCTACGGCGGCAATAACCTCACCGCTGTTGGTATCGACCATCTTTAACGACAAGGAGTATTTACGGCCCAAACGACCAAAAGTTCCCAGGATGATTTTCTCGACATTCAGCAACTTACCAACCTGTTGAGCGCATTCACTGGATGTACAGTCAGCCAGTGAAAAATCATTTTCTTTTAAAATCTTGTTCATGGTGCTGCGGTCAATAATATCAATAAAGTTGTGAGCAAAAAGCTGCGAGCGGATGACGTCGGAAATCGAGTAAGCGGCCGCTTCGGATACGCCTAAATCCTGTAAGTCCATGAGCGCTATCTTCAGTTTGGGTATTTTGCCTGCCAGGTCCTGGCCGGCTAATATCTTTCTTTCAGATTCCAAAAGGTTGTTGAGGGTGTTTTTGACCAGTATGGGCAACATCTCCTCACTGCAAAGGCATTCCTGGGTTACCATACTGGTCACTTTTTTGTCCTTGATGTCTACCATGCGCAAAGTGAGCAGGTAGCTCGCGCCGCTCTTGCTCAGCGTGCCCAGGAGCGCTTTGTCCGCTGAAACGGATTCACCCAGCAAGGTCACGCAGCCGTCATCGAAACAGTCATCAATGTCCAGTTTTTTATGCCGGGCTGTTTTTTGGGTCGTTTCCTCGCTGACAATGAGATACTGGCCACTGTCAAGAAGAAACCCCCTTAATTTGTCTGTCAGGTAGGTCGCGGTAACTTCCGGTACGCCGAAGGACTCGAAATCCATGACGATTACTTTCACCTGTTCCTGATTTTCAGGGTAGATATGATAGGAGCTTAAACAAAAAACGATTAGGACAAAAAAGAGGAATTTTAGCTGGTTATGGCGATAACTTTTCATTGTTTTTTAGAAAATCTTTTACTCCCCGGTAATAACTGGCTCCCACCAGAGTTGAATAACACTGGTTTAAAGAACACAGTAACTTTTCCCAGCCGAAGGGATGAAGGATATCCTCGTATTCGCTTAACTTGTTCTCCAAAATTATACGCAGTTCTTCGCTAAATTGCAAGATATCGTTATTAAAGAACACTTGTTGAGCTCTTTCAACGCCTAACGTTTTCGCTAAAGATGGATGCTTATCAGCGATCCAGGCGGCTATCTGGCCAGCTTTATACTGGCGTTCCAGAAATTGGTGAAAATCAATCCGGTGCTCATGACGGACAACTATATCCGGACGGAATTTTATCCGTAACCCCCTTTTATACAAACGGTAACCCAGTTCAACGTCTTCGAGAATGGGATAGATCATATCGGTGGCGAATCTTTCCCGCTCAAACCATGTTTTCGCCAAAGAAATATTGCAGGTATAGAAATATTGCCCGGGAACATTTTCCGGGTCCTGAATGCGGAAATAGGAGAACTGACCGCCTCCGACCTCGGTAATATAGCGCATAAAGGGGGTTACCTCAATATCGTTGCCCCATTCGACGAATCCCAATACGGCAATTTCAGGCGAATCGCATCGTTCATGAGCCGCCAGATGCCTGCTTAATAAATCAGGGGATGGTAGCATGTCGTCATTGGTGAAAAAGACATAATTGCCCCTGGCTAAATCAAGGCCACGGTTGCGCGCGTAACCCGGTCCCAGTTTTTTCTGTTTGACGTAGGTTATCTCATCGCTGAAATCCGAGACAGCCGATTCCGTGCCGTCGGTTGAAGCGTCGTCAATAACGATAATCTCGTACTGGTTACGGGTCAGGGTTTGCTCCAGATAGGCGTTTATGACCCTGATTAACAAGTCTTTTCGGTTGTGGGTGGGAATAATGACTGAAAGTTTCATGAATCGTGTTTCCCCCGCCAGCAGTCAAAGCAGGCTTTGGTTACGGCGTACATCCTGGCAAGATAGATAGTTTTATCCAAAAACGCCAGGCCAAAGTCATGGTCACGCAACAGGTCGTAACGCAGGTTGCGCCAAAGCGCTGAGTTGATTATGCGGTAATATTCTTTCCCGGGCGGAGAACCATTGCGGTACTTGGCCACATACCCCCAGTAATACCAGCGCATTACCATTTTATGTAAACTCTTGAAATTGTCCTGTCTTTGGTGAAATACCTTGGCGTATGGTGTGTATACCAGACGAAATCCTTTTTTGGTGAGCCGATAGCCAATATCAACGTCCTCAGCGTTGGTCCGGTAAAACACGTCAAAACCGCCAACGGCTGCCAAGGCCGATTTACGGTATGAAGAACACAAACCCCAGAGCCATTTATGATTGGGAATAAGCTCTTCGCCGCTTTGCTGCGAGGAATGGATCTTGCGCCATAAGTCGAATTTGCTGGCGATGTTCGCTTCGATGCCCCGCCCCCCTACCCCGGACACTCCCGGATCATTATATTCTTTGAGCAGGTTTTCCAGCATTTCAGGGTCGGCGTTGGCGTCGGAATCGACATAGACCACTATCTCCCCGTCAGCGTGTTTATAGCCGGTATTGCGGGCGGTGGCCAATCCTTTGTTACCCTCATGATTTATTATCCTGATCTCCTGATATTGGTTAACTATCTCCATGCTCTTATCATTCGAGCCGTCGTTGATTACCAGTATTTCATCCGCCGGCCTGGTCTGGTTCAACAAAGCGTCCAGGCAATCCTTGATATATTTTTCCTGATTATAACAGGGTACAACTACCGTGACTTTCATCTGATTTTTAAAAACTCTCCATTCAGAGTCAGGCCGCCGGCGTAGCGCGCTCCGCTCTTTTTCAGAATATCTTCCACATCGCAATATGTTTTCCGGGCCGCCGTGCTGTATAAACACAGCAAGAGATCGGTCGGCTCGTTTTGGATGGTGGACTGTAATTCGGGAGGCAGGCTTTGCCAGTTTAAAAATCCATCCTTGATAGTGATTATCCTGTCAATATCATTACCTTCCACTAAATCGCCAAAAACGCTTTCCTGAGCGATTACCGTAATGCGGGCCAGGGAATATTTAACCCTGAGAGCCTTGATGGCTTCATAAAGGTGCGGCAACGGACTGGTGCGGATAATGGTTACCCGGCATAAATTTTGTTGAGGCAGGCTTTGAATCGCCTTTTCCAGGAATCCATTTTTCAACTGTCTTCTGATAATATGATCCTGCCACTCCTTGATCGCCAGCTTTTGCGCGTTTTGCAGGTCGGCCGCGCTCATCTCGTCGGTAAAAAAAACAGCTTCCTCGCTGCCAACATATTTCGACCAGTCCTTGGTCAGAATTTTATTATCCTTTTCCAGTTCCTGATAATATCGACTGCCGGGATAGGGCGTGACAATGGAAAACTGGGCGGAAAACGGGTCCAGTTCCTTGGCCAGGTCGATTGTTTGCCGCACGGTCCGCCAGGTTTCGCCCGGCAGACCGAAGGAAAAGGTCAAGTGTACCTTGATGCCCGTTTTTTTAGTTAGGTGAACGATTTCCCTGACCTTTTCCAGGTCGAGTTTTTTCCCGGCGTTGTTGACCAATTCCTGACAGCCTGATTCCACGCCGTATTTCAGCGAGTATAAACCGGCCCCTTTTAAGGCCGCCAGGGTCTCTTCATCCATGGTGTCAGCCCGGGCCATGATCGCCCAGGGAATGCCCAGTTCGCGGCGGCTGACCTCCG
>JAJRWM010000012.1 GCA_024276815.1 bacterium | reverse complement strand
CAAAACCGTGATATACGACTGGTTCTGTTTTTTAAGCATCTCTTTTTACCGTTCCCAGCAGTTTCAAGGCGGCCGCCAAAACCTCGCCAGGCTCTATCGACCGCAGACATTCATTGCCGCCGCATTGGTATTCAAATCCCAATGATAAACAGGGCGAACACTCCAACGGACTTTTTATTACCATTGCCCCGGCGCTGGTCGCAACCGGTCCCCATTTCCGCTGGTCCGTCGGCCCGTGCAAAGCGATTAACGGTGTTTTCACGGCCGCCGCGATGTGCATCGGCCCGGTATTACCGCTGATGAAGATATCCGCCCCGCTGATTAAAAAGCACATCTCCATTAATTCCAACCGGCCGCAAAGGTTAACCGTGTCTCCCAGTTTCACCTTAAGCTCTTCCCCCAAAGCAACTTCCGACTTACCACCGGTAAAAATAACGGTGACCTTGCCCAGTTCTTTTCTTAAACCGGTTATCAGCCGGACATAGTTTTCGGGCGGCCATTCCCGTTGCCAGCCGTGGCTGCCGCAGCCCGGGTGAATGATTATGGTTTTAGCGTCTTTTCGGGTCAGTTCCCGAAGAAGTTTTCCACCCTTTCTGGCATCCTCTTCCTTAAAATATATTTGGGGCGGTTCAAACTCCGTGACACCCAGCCCCTTCACCAGATCCTTGAACAATTCCAGTTCGTGTGCGTTTTGACCATGGTCAATCGCCTCGTCAAACAAATAATGCCGATACTGCCCAGGTGTTTTAAAGCCAACCAACTTATTTATTCTAGCATAAAACGCGATCAGGGGCGTTATCCTGCTCCATTGCTCGCCGTCAATCGCCAGGTCATAGGCTTGCCCCCTGATCTCGCCGCACATTTGCAAAACAGCCTTGAGCCGAAACTGTTTTCCGCTTAAGGGCATTACCCACAAGCGGTTAATAAACGGAACTCTCTCCAGCAACTCCCGGTTAATGGGACTGCACAAAAAATCAAGTTCGACATCAGGAAACTTCACTTTAAAGGCCTTAACAGCCGTTAAAAATAAAACGGTATCCCCGATAGCCGCCAGTTTGATAAAAAGTACCCGTCTTGGTTTTTGTTTTTTTTTAAAAAAACGAGCGGGAATGATTCTTTTAAGTATGCCAAGCAGGCCTACCAGGCTGATCCCCAAATAGTAATCAACAAGTTTATGTTTACGGCTGCCCCGCATTTATTCCCCTCTTGCGATAAAGCATAATTATCAGCCCCAGCCCCCCCATTATCGCTGAGAATATCAGAAGCACGGCATGTAAGCCAAAAGCGGAAAGAACAGCTTCCTCTTTACTCATTCCCATTAACATTTGCGGGCCTACCCAGCTGACTTCATAGGTGCCCAGTCCCAGCACGCCGTGGATCGGGATTTTACTGGATATCTCGGAAAAGGTGGAGCCGTAAATTGTGCTCAGAAGGCTGAACTCCCGATTGATAATCGCCTCGACCATTTTCTGGAAAGCGACAAAACGCACCACCTGGTTGACCAGGGAAACGCCAAAAACCTTTCCATAGACCTTGCTCTTATGTAATTCGACAATATTTTCCTGAAACCCGGCCAGTTTTTCACTCAACCCGGCCAGTTTTTTAAGATGCCGGGCAATCCTGTTATTTAACCTGATTAAAAGCGCGGTGAGTCTATCCAGCTTGTAAATGGCCAGTCCCAGAACAGCGACTAAAACACCCACCAATATCAGCCAGTTATAACCAAGCCGCTTATCCTGTAAAAGAAGCAGCAGGGCGACAGAAAAGACCAGCAGCATGGCGATTAAATCGAATAATCGAGCTACGATCATAGCGATGATACCCCGGCTGTAACTGATGTTGAATATCTTTTTCAGAACCAGGACAAAAGAGACTTCGCCCGATCCCCCCGGCAGAATGTTCTGGCTCACGATGGTCAAACTGGTTAAGGAAAAAAGGTCCAGCAGATTGATGTCTTGCCCCGGGAAAAAATAACGCCAGCGCCAACAGCGAAGAAAATAGCTTGAAAGATAAAGGAGGAAGCCTATCAGGCCAATTTCCCAGGTAAACTCACGAAATAAACCCAATAACTCCTGAGAGCCAATCTGTTTTATTAACAGCGCGACCAGTCCGATTGTTAGCAGAACTGACAGGGAAACTTTGATCGAACGTTTCATTCACTATCCTGGTTATGCTCAAAAACGCTTTTAATATGGTAAATTTTCTTGTCTTGTGACTCATAATAAGTGCGGACCACAATCTCGGCGATAACCCCCAGGCTGACGAACTGAACCCCGATGATGCTCAGGATTGCGCCTAACAGTAACATTGGCTCTGTCCCTATGTTGACATGCAGAATCAACTTTTTCGCCGCCATGAATACCAGGATCAGAAAACCCGACCCTCCACTCAAAAGGCCCAGCATACCAAACACATGCAACGGCCTGGTGGAAAAACTCAGGAGGAATTTAACCGTTATTAAATCAAATATGACCCGGAAAGTTCGTGAAATACCGTAATTTGATTTTCCATGCTGGCGTTCAGCGTCACTAATCGGAATCTCCACAATTTTAGTGGTCAGGTTGCTGGCCAGCGCCGGAATAAAACGGTGTAACTCTCCGTAGAGCTGAATATTATCGATGATAAATCTTCGGTAGGCTTTGAAAGTGGCGCCAAAATCATGCAGTGGCACGCCGGAAAGTTTGGCCATGATCTTGTTAGCGATCAGCGATGGTAATTTGCGGCTGAAAAACGATATCTTGCGGTTAACGCGCCGGCCGCTGACAACATCGTAGCCCTCTTCTATTTTTTCGAGGAAGGCGGGGATTTCTTCAGGAGCGCTTTGCAGATCGCCATCCATGGCGATGATGATTTCTCCCCGCACCCTGGCGAAGCCGGCCGCCAGGCTGGCTGTCTGACCAAAGTTACGGGAAAAGTTGATGACCACAACATTTTTATCCCGCCGCTGTATTCCCTCAAGGATTTCAGCGCTTCGGTCAAGGCTACCGTCATTAACAAAAATAAGTTCATAGCCTTGCTTTTGTTTTTTCATTACCTCGGACAATCTCTGATACAGTTCGGGAATGCTCTACGCTTCATTATAAAAAGGGACAACTATTGAGCAATAAATATCACTCATGGGAACTCCTTTTTTTAAGCTCGCATAGATCGCGATAATTTATTAAAGTAATATTCCGTTTACGGATAATCTCTTTTAAGCCGGGCGCGACCAGACCATGGAACTCATCTTCACGCTTCTTATTGATATCATACCCGCCAATATTTTGGGAGAAATTTCCCGGCTCATCATCCACAAATCCGGGGTGAGTCATTATTTCGGTAACCCCCACGGGAAGTCCCGGCAAAAGCGCCTTGTAAGCCGCTCCGTTCATCTGACCGCTATCTCTTATGCCCCAGAAATAATCAGCAAACCTCAACCCGGCGTTTTCGACTTTCAAACGCGCCAGGCTTGAACACATGGTCCAAAACCGCATTTTACGAAACTGAGGATTGAACCAGTTGCTTTTACGCCTGATAATTCTCGTTAAAGCCATTTCATTCGTTAAACGGACGGCTTTTATCTTGAATTTATCCGCCACGCTGATCAAGGCTTCGGTTACCGGCGGCAACAGGTGCAGATTGTTTTCACTGTCAAGATGAGTGGGGGTTATGCCCAGATCCATAACCTTTCGCACTTGAGCCGATAATTCCTCTTCGAGTTCCTCGCGCTTTATTTTACCCAGGAACAGCCGCCGCAAAAACACGCCGGTTTTTTGCACGAACCGCCCCTGATTATTCAGCAGGCTTTTGATTCTCTCCGGTTCGGCCAGCGGTTTTCCCCTGATAAAGTTGAGATGCACCCCGACGCCCAGACCGGGATTATCCCGGCAAAGCTCCGCGACCTGTCCGGTCGCCGGCATGTTGGCTAAAATCGTGGCGCTGGTCAGGATGCCGAAATCATGCGCCTGAGCAATGGCCTTGTTTATCCCCTCGGACAAGCCGAAGTCATCAGCGTTGACAATGAGATATTTGGCTTCAGGTTCCCATTTTTTATTATTCAAGTGCTTTTTCTCAACCAGATAAAATATCAGATATTATACCACAAACCTACGGTTTGAAGATGCTTGCCTTCGGCACACCAAAACCGCTCGCAACAGGTCTGCGACCTGGGGATATTTGCCTTCGGCAGCTCAAAACCGCTCGCAACAGTGCTCGCTTAAGTATTACCAAGACATAAGTGAGCAACCTTGCGAACGAGTTTAAAAGTCGCGAAGCGTAATTTCCTCAAGCTGTAAGCTTATCTGGTCCAGCTTGGATCGGGCTTTTGGGAAATCAGGTTTGAGCCGCAACGTTTTTTCATAATAAAATTTCGCCCGCCGATAATCTCCCAGCAGTTTATAGGCGTTGCCCAAGTTGTAGTAGATGAAATGATTCTCCGGCGGCAGTTTACTGGCTTTAAACAGAACTTCAATCGCGCCGGCGTAATATCCTTTCTCAAAATAGATAGCGGAGATAAAATTATAGTAGCGGATGTTTTTTGGCGCGCATTCCAGGCATTTACGAAAATATAACTCGGCCTTGGCGAGATTGCTTTGGTAACTCTCAAGTCCGAACAGGAAGTAACACTCGGCAAGCAGAAGCCGGTTATATTTTTCAACTATCCCGCCAGTGTTACGCCAGCGGAAAAAGGGCTGAAAATTCTTGCGGGCCGTGTTTGCCCCGACTATCTCAAACAGCAGGCCCCGCTGCTGAATTTTTTCGTTCTTTTTTAAATAGGGACGAAAATAGGAGATCAGGTCAAACGGGAAAAACACTTTGCGGGATGAATCGCGGACACTTATTTGGCTTAAATGCCGCCAGGTCAGGTCGGGACGCTTACCTTCCACGTTGACCAGATACTCAACGATAAATGTAACCGCATCGCCCTGCATTGCCAGGGTTGAGCCGGGCGCGAGCGACATCAGCAGGTTATGGCCGTAATCGGCTGCCAGGTAATAGCTCCGCCGGTTAGCAATTGGGTAACTGAATTTTTCCAGGAACCCGATCATGACAAACAGAACGAGCGCCAAACCAGCTGTCAGCCAGGTTTTCCGGTTGGCAACACTGAATAACCAGGAGAGAGCGTGCGCGATTAACATCAGGCCGGAGAGATAAAACGGCAGTAGGTAAACATGGTGAAACTCAAAAGGTTTACCATAAATGATATGTAAAAGCGCGTTCAGGATACCCGAGAGCAAAAACAGCCAGACAACCTGACCGCCGGGTTTGATGATCAAAATGATTAAGCCCGTCACAAGCAACACCACCCCGCCCAGGCGGAACTCATATCTGAGCGAGGTCGCTATCTTTTTTACCAGCCATACCGTCGAGGTGAAGTCGCGCTGCAACATCTTGCCGCGGTATCTTCGCTGAGTGACAACCCCTTTGAAGCTTTCCCAGGTAGCCGGCTTATCCCAGTTGGCTGGCGGATCGGCTGAAGAGCGGATGGGCAGCTCCAGGTATAATCCCAGTCCCATGGTGATTATGACCAGGGCGGTAATCAGTCTTTTGAGCCGAAAAAGATCGCGACCCCACCAAAGATACAAAGGAAGAAACATGATTAAAAAAGCGAAATGATTACCGAGGGCAACGCCGAATATCGTGACGGCGACCAGGCTTAAATAATGATTCCGCTTGTTGGTTGCCAGCGGATAGAGGACCATCAGGGTCAGGAAAATATTTAAAACGTAAACCCGGGCGCAGAGGCTCTGGCCCTGGAAGGTTGTGGAAAAGACCCAGAATGTTGTGGCGAAGAAAGCGGTCTGGTTATCGTAAAGGTGTCGGCATAACAAGAAAAACAGTAGCGCTGCCGCACTGCCCGAGAGGGTTGATAAGAGGTTTGCCCGCCAGGCAATGCCGCCCAGCGGAAGTTGGCAGAATATTTTCAGCAAAATTGTGAAGAGCGGGTAACCGGTGGGATGGGCTACCCCCAGCAGTTTCCCGGCGGCGATCAGTTCCGGGGGATCGCCCACACAGATAACCGCTGACGTCAGCTTCAGGTAGAAAGACCAAACCAGGCCAAAGATCACCAGCGGGAGAAATTCTTTGTATTGATTAATCCTGATTGCTGTCATACAAATATTGTAACACGTTTCTGCCTGGTCAAATCCGTTTGAGCCTTACTCAGGCAGGGCGAAATCGGCAGCCCCGGCATTGGTTCCTCCGGCGTATTGTCGGTGTGGATGCCGGAAATAACACGGCCGGAATGACAATTTCGCGGTTAATAAGCTGAATTTAAATCGAGGATCCGAGGATGATGAGTGAGCTTCCAGGTATGCCAGAAAAAGAAAGACTTAACCCGCTCCGCCTCAATGATGTCAAAGCGTTGCTGGAAACCAGCGAGGTTGAACCTCTGGCAAAAATGAGCGGCGGTCTGGACAATTTTGCCGATTTTTTTCTGATCGATGGCTTCAATCGGCCGGCCGAACTGCCGGCTGGAACGCGTCTTGACCTCGACAAAAACCAGGTAATCGCCCCGTCTCGCGATAATGTCGATCTCTCCGCCCCGGTAGCGGTAATTACGACGGACGATGTGGTATCTTCTTCGCCGCAGGTAGCGAACCGCTTTTGTTTCACCACGTTTCCCCAAATCAAGCCGCCGGCGGTTCGGTTCTTTATCCATCAAGAGCCAGCTCCAGTTATGGTTAAATCAGTCAGAACAACGCGCAACCAAGGGTAAAATTTGTTAGGGGTAACTCTTTTAGACTTCGCTAAAAGTCAGTTCGTCGATAGATATAAAAAAAAGACCGCTCCCCTCGGCACCCGGCATATCTATCATTCGCGTTGTTCAAGAATCTATCTATCATTCGCGTTGTTCAAGAATCTATAGTACCTATTAATGAAAATGTGACATAGCGCAAATTGATTTAACCAGGTGTGGACGATCAAGGTAATGTTTTAAGGCATGCTCAACCTGATCATCCAACTCTTCCACATCTTTCGTCCAGAACCAACTGAAAAACTT
>JAJRWM010000168.1 GCA_024276815.1 bacterium | reverse complement strand
GGCACGTCAATTCCACTCGCAGGACTTCGTCCTGTTTTAGCTGCCTTCGGCACGTCAATTCCACTCGCAAAGAGTTGCTCGTTTGAGCATCACCTGATACATAGCCGAATACCCTTATGAGGCGGAATCAAAAGTCGCGAAGCGTTACATCCTCAGGCTGTAAGCCTGCGAAGCGTTACATGGTCAAGCGGTACGCTTGCGAAGGCAAACATCCTCAAGTCGTAGACTTGCGAAGAGTTTTAAGCTGGTCACGTAGCTGAATGGCGGCTTCATAATCAAGACGACCGGCCGCCAGTTCCATCTCGCTGATTAACTTCAGCGAGAGACTCTCCACCTCTCGGGGGGGCAGATGACCCTTCCGGGCGGCGGTAACCAACTCGGCGTAGGGAGCGGCGACTTCACCGACTTTATC
The DNA here is from genome assembly GCA_024276815.1 of bacterium. Taxonomy (GTDB): domain Bacteria; phylum JACRDZ01; class JAJRWM01; order JAJRWM01; family JAJRWM01; genus JAJRWM01. Next base: position 4,185 of record JAJRWM010000168.1, on the reverse strand, counting down.
CTTGAGACCTTCAGAGACCGCTTTTTTTATTGTTTTAGGCGTGATGCCGTGTTTTTTATTGTATTCAAGCTGACGATTGCGGCGATAAGTGATCTTTTCAATGGCGTTGCGCATGGAGTCGGTTATCTTGTCGGCGTAAAGCACGACTTCGCCATTGACGTTTCTCGCGGCCCGTCCGCAGGTCTGGATCAGCGCCTGTTCACTCCGCAGGAAGCCCTCTTTGTCAGCGTCGAGAATCGCGACCAAGGAGACTTCCGGCAGGTCAAGCCCTTCCCTGAGCAGATTGATGCCTACCAGGCAGTCAAATTCTCCCAGCCGCAGTTCCCTTAAAATCTCCACCCGGTCCAGCGCGTCAATATCAGAATGCAGATAACGCACATTAATACCGACTTCACCCAGGTAGTTGCATAGATCCTCGGCCATCCTCTTGGTCAGGGTGGTTACCAGAATCCGTTCATCTCTCTCGACCCGTTCCCTAATTCTTTCAATCAGGTCATCAATCTGTCCTTCAATCGGACGGATAATGATCTTTGGCTCCGTAAGGCCGGTGGGACGGATAATCTGTTCGATTACCTGGTTGCTGTTGTTAAATTCGTAATCGCCCGGAGTCGCGGAAACAAAAATTTCCTGGCCGATTAAAGAATTGAATTCCTCGGCGGATAAAGGCCGGTTGTCATAAGCGGAAGGCAGCCGCCAGCCAAAATCGATCAAGTTGCTTTTACGGGCACGGTCGCCCCGGTTCATGCCTCTTATTTGCGGCAGGGTAACATGCGATTCATCGATGATCGTTAAAAAATCACCGGGCATGTAATCTATCAGACAATAGGGACGCTCGCCGCTTTTACGATCGCTCAAGAAGCGGGAATAATTCTCAATCCCGGTGCAGTAGCCAATTTCCTGCATCATCTCGATGTCATACTCAGTACGACTTTTTATGCGATAAGCTTCGACCGGTTTATTGTTTTTTTCAAAAAATTCCACCCGTTCTTTTAGCTCGGCCCTGATTTTCTCAATCGCTTTTTTGATCCGGTGTTCCGGCAGAAGAAAATGCTTGGCCGGATAAATCGCCGCTCGTTCACGCTTTGCGATCTTTCTGCCGGTCAGCGGCTCAATGTCCCAGATGCCCTAGACCAGGTCACCGAAATACTCAACCCTGACAGCCGTCTGGGCATAAGCCGGGTAAATCTCCAGGACATCGCCCCGCAGGCGGAATTTGCCCCGGGAAAACTCGAACTCATTCCTTTCGTATTGAATGGCGATTAATTTTTTCATGATTTCTTCGGGGGCCTGCTCCTCGCCGGTTTTGATCATACAGATCATGTCCTGGTAATCCTGCGGCGAACCCAGGCCATAAATACAGGAAACGCTGGCCACGATAATCACGTCGCGTCTTTCCTGAAGTGAACTGGTGGCCAGCAGCCTCAAACGGTCAATTTCCTCGTTGATGGAGAGGTCCTTCTGGATATAGAGATCCTTGTGGGGAACGTAAGCTTCCGGCTGGTAATAGTCGTAGTAACTGATAAAATATTCCACGGCGTTTTCCGGGAAAAAACTCTTGAATTCGCTGTATAGCTGAGCGGCCAGGGTCTTGTTGTGGGAGATCACCAGGGTGGGCCGATTCAACTCGGCGATGACGTTGGCCAGGGTAAAGGTCTTGCCTGAACCGGTAACGCCCAGCAGGGTCAGTTTTTGTTGTTTGGCCTTTAAAGCGGCGACCAGCCTGGCGATAGCTTCCGGTTGATCGCCGCTGGGTTGATAAGCCGCTGTCACTTTAAACTTGTCCATATTGATTGCCATCAGGGCTGGTTGATGAAACCAACTCCGTCGCAAAATTCACAGGGAAGATAACCGGACCCGTAACACAAGGAACAGGTGACTTTCCGGCCATCTTTTAAAATATACCCTTTTTCGCATAACGGACAGTCCTGTTTACCGGAGCCGTTACATTCAGCGCAGATTAATGATTTTTCATCATGGTGTCTTGGTTTACCATAATTACCATTGCCCAGGTTCACCTTAACAATATTCCCTTTTTCAAAGGGTTCCTTTTCGCTCTGGTTGATCGCCACGCCATAGCAAAATTCATCGGAAAAATCCGTAATCCGGATTTCCCCGATTTTCTCCATACGGTTATTATAGACTTCAGCGGTAGAACCAACCGGCGTATTAAGATTATTCTCCATGGTTAAATAAATCAGGTTATCCCCGGAAATCAGGGATATTTCACCAAGAATGCTGGTTTTCGTCACCGTGGCGATATTTTTTCTCATGAAGGGCAGGACTTTGTTTTGAAAATACTTCCCGGCGTTTTCAGTGAAATTTTCCCGCGCCGTTTGGTAATAAAAAACTCTGACGATTTCGACCCGTTCCACGTCAACCAGTCGGACGCTAAGGATAATAAAGGGTTTTTTGTTCTCAAAATCAAACGAGACGATATAATCCAGCCCCAGGGCCTGGGCGGCTTTCAGCGATTTCTCAACCGTGTCGCCATTCTGGATCAATAATTTAGCGGCGACATAGAACTGGTTTGCCCCCTGGAAAAACGAGGCCGCTTGCTCGACAAACGCGCCTGATCCTTGATAATTGGTCTCGTTGGCGACTAATAAAACCTTGGTCGAAACGGCAAAGACCCGGTTGTTGCCAAGGAGTAAAACAAAACAGACAAGAATGAGAGCGTTTTTCAAAATTTTACAAGTTTCGCCTGTAATCCGCTCTCGGTATAATCTGGAATAACGCAAGATAACTCCATTAAATTCGCTGGGTTTTGCTCTGCGGAAAATGGAAAGCCCCTTATATTTATAATAGCATACGCCGTTTGTTTTCGACAATAACAATTCATACAAACCTGCGGATATCGTGTTTAATTGCCGCGCCAGACACGCTCCAGCCATGGTAAAATAACAGCGTGCGAAAAGAAAACCGAACGCCACACTCCTTGGGCAACCATTCAAGTGACTGTAACCTTATGCCGATTTCTTATAGAGCGGGTTTCAGCTCTTTGCGAGACGGTAGTTGCCGCAGCCCAAACTTATATTTTAATTCTGAACCACGCGAATAACAGATAATGATTCGTACCAAGCCAGAGCGTCCCTAATTTAAGGAGAAATTACATGCGTATTTTAATTACCGGCGGAGCGGGGTTTTTAGGTTCGCACCTGACTGAAAGATTAATCAGGGAAGGCCACTATGTGATCATCATGGATAACCTGATAACCGGGAAGACCGGGAACATCACTCATCTTGACCACAGTAAATTCAAATTTATCAATTACAATGTGACGGACTATCTTTTTGTGGACGGCAAGGTTGATTTTATCCTGCATTTCGCTTCTCCCGCCAGCCCCATAGATTATCTCCAGCATCCCATTCATACTCTGAAGGTCGGTTCGATCGGCACCCATAAAACCCTGGGACTGGCCCTGGAAAAGTCGGCGAAATACCTTCTGGCCTCAACCTCGGAGGTGTATGGCGACCCGCTGGAAAACCCTCAACAGGAAAAATACTGGGGAAACGTCAACACGATCGGTCCCCGGGGAGTTTATGATGAAGCGAAACGTTTCTCAGAAGCTCTTACTATGGCCTATCACCGGACCCATGGGCTTGATACCAGGATTATCAGGATATTCAACACCTATGGCCCCCGGATGCGGCTTAACGACGGCCGGGTCGTTCCGGCGTTCATCTGGCAGGCTCTGCGGAAAGAGCCGCTGACTGTTTTCGGCGATGGCCGGCAAACCCGCAGTTTCTGCTATGTTGACGACCTGATTGAGGGTATTCACCGTCTAATGCTGACCGATTATCATGAACCGGTGAACCTGGGTAATCCTACCGAACTGACGGTCATGGACTTCGCCCGGGCCGTGCTCAAGGAAATTGGCTATGAACTGAAAATTGAAAACCATCCGCTTCCGGTGGACGACCCCAAGGTACGCCGACCCGATATTACCCTGGCCAAAAAATTATTGGGCTGGGAACCTCAGATTGATCTGGCGGAAGGTTTGCGCAGAACTATTGACTGGATGCGGCAGGAAATGAACCTGACCCCGCCGATCTAACCGGCGAGGTCTTTGTTTTGCGCGAGATAAACGACAAGCCAGACAGAACGGCGGCGGAATCAAAAAGTTGGTTACGGATTATTTTTTTTTGTGATAGTAAAGTTTCATGGCTGCGTTTACATCATTTTTT
>JAJRWM010000167.1 GCA_024276815.1 bacterium | reverse complement strand
GTTAATTTATAGAAAAAAACTTTCCGGCCGCCATAATAATTATTTAAAATATTGTAAGTTTTAATTTTTTCCAAGGCGTAATAACGGGATATTAGCTGGAAATTCTCCGGCGTGATCTTCCCCAGGCTCAAATAATAATTTGGCAAATATTTTCTGATCCTGGCGGTTAGCGGGGCGGTGCCCAGGCGGTCGTTCAAAGATAAAATGCCGGTCGACAAGCTGACCGTATTGGCAAAGTGCCCCAGAATCACGTTGAGCGGTTGTTTTTCCGATTCGATTATATTTTTGATATCCTTTGTCATGTCAAGGTAGGTATATCGAGGAGCGTAAAGATACTTCGAGATGTTAACCGCGCCGGCTGAAACAGAAAAGATGACAGCCGCTAAAAGCACGGCTGAAACAAGCGCGGCGTTGTCCCGCTTGAGCAGGTAATCAAACGTAAGCGCGATGATAATCATCAGGGGCGCGATCAGGGGCAGGTAGTAACGGGTGGGGAAATAATTGTTAACGCCCAACATAATCAGGTACAAAAAAATCCAGAACAGCGAAAGCGGCAATAAAACGCTTTCCCGCGCCTGTTTATCGCCGACAAACAGGGCCAGACCCCACAATATCGCCAGGGGATACAGTATGTTATCAATTTTCCGCCCCTCAAAAACCGCTGTTTTTATACCCCCAACAAGACCGCTGAAAGACATTTCAAGCCGGGAAGTGATGTTCAGGGTGGTGAAATACTGAAAGTCCGTTGAATATGGCCGGGCTAACAGTAAATAATAAATTGTTAAGCAGACTGCCAGGACGCCGGTTAGAACCGCCAGGTTAATCAGCCGATCATTTTTTGTTTTGTTTGCCCGCCAGATCATAAAAAACAGTAAGGGCAGGGCGAAAATGGCCGTCGTCTTGGTCAAAATGGCGGCGGCAAACGAGACCGCTGACAGCAGGAGATAAATTTTCCCGCGCTTCCCGCTGATGTTAGACAGTGACAGCAGGCTTAACAACAGAAAAAAGGTCATGGGAATTTCCAACAGGGCCAGACGGCTGAAAGAAAAGACTACGTAATTTACCGCGATTAAAGCCGTCGCGATTAAAGCCGTCGTTTCGTTACTGTGTTTCCTGACGAAAAAATAAAGGACGGCTAAAAAAGAGAGGAAAAACAAGCAGGCCGTCGTTCTGGCCGAGGCCAGACTCAGCCCCAGGACCTTGAAGGTTAACGCCTGGAATAAATTAAAAACCGGCAAATTGACCGCCGGGTTGAAGTCTCCGCCGACATACCAGTTACCGGTCAGGTTATAGGCAACCGCGTTATTGGAATACCAGCCTTCATCGGTATATAAAACGCCGGTCTGAGTAATCCCGACCGGGAAGTCGGCTTCCAGATGAACAAAACGTAAAAGTGTCAGGAGCAGAATAACTGAAAGTATCGACCAGCGGATAATCTTCGCTGTTTGGGCTTTTTCCATTTTGTCACGCTACCTGTTAATTAAAGCGTTTTACGAACACATGTAAGACAAAAACCGTACAACTGATAGTAACTTGCTCTAGTTTATCGACTGAAAGGTCTGTTTTATGATCCCGGCGGAACGCAGCAGAGCTTTCTCCTCCTCCGGCTCAAGCTTGGTGAACAACTTCTTGACTACGCCGCTTTGACCCAGAATCGTCGGAATGCTTAAACAGATATTATCGATCCCCAGATAGCCATCAACAGGCACTGAAACAGTCAACACGCTCCGCTCATCCCGGACAATACTCTCGGTTATCCTGAGCGCGGCCAGACCAATGGCGTAGTTGGTGCTTCCCTTGCGTTCAATGATTTGGTAAGCCGCTGACCTGACCGCTTCAAAGATCGCTTCGCTGCTGGCCGAACCGCAGCTGCGGTCGCAACCAGTACAGTATTCGGATAACGGAACGCCGCCGATATTAACCCGGCTCCAGACCGGAACCTCGCTGTCGCCATACTCGCCAATGACATAAGCGTGAACGTTACGGGTATCGACCTCGCAGTGAGCGCTCAAAAGACTGCGGAAACGGGAACTGTCCAGAACGGTCCCCGAACCGATAATCCGTTCCGCCGGCAAACTGGAAATCTCCTGGCTGAAACGGGTCAAAACATCAACCGGATTGGTGATTACCAGGATTACGCCCCGGTTAAGATGCTCGCTGACCCGGGGGATGATCTCCCGGAAAATGGCGGCGTTTTTGTTAATCAAATCCAGCCGGCTCTCACCCGGTTTCTGAGCCGCGCCGGCGGTTATCACTACCAACTGGGCGTCCCGGCAGTCTTCATAACTACCGGTACGAACCACCGAAGGGCTGACAAAAGCCAGGCCATGCTTTAAATCCATCGCCTCGCCCTCAGCCAGCTTTTCATTCAAATCCACCAGGACAATTTCCCGGGCGACACCTTTCATTAACAGAGCGTAAGCGTAAGAAGCGCCCACCGCTCCCAAACCAACGATTACAATCTTGATATGGTGGTTATCAGCTTCACGTTGAACTGCCATTCCAGACCTCCTGAGAGTGTTAGTTGATAAACCCGGCTCCTGCCTCCAGCCAGCGAGCTCCAGGTTCGCGGGAAAAGTCCCGGGCGCTATTCATCCTCCTGACGGTGGGATGAATGGCGACATAATGAACGCCCCAACGCATCCTTCACCGTTTCCATAACAACCTCTAACGGCCCTTTCATCAACATGCCGGCCATGTCGTTATGACCGCCGCCGCCCAGTTCCTCGGCCAGCTTGCCGACATTGACATCGCCGCGCGACCGTAAGCTGATCGCGACCACCCGCGGTTCAATCTCCTTGAATAGGACAACCACCGTAACGCCGTCCAGATCGCGTAAAAAATCAGGAAAATAATCAGCGTCCTCAGGCCCGACGCCGGTTGTCCGGAACATCTGGTAATCAACGTAACCCAGGGCTAATTTACCGTCAAATTCAGTTTGGGCGGTTGTAAGCATTTGCCCCAGCAACCTGGTTTGAGACAGCTTGTTCCGTTCATAAATAAGCCGGTGAATCTTCTCCGGCCGCACGCCAATCCGGGCCAGCTTGCCGGCCAGATCGAAAGCGCGATGATCGGTTGAATCAGAGCTGAAATGACTGGTATCCGTTAACAGAGAGGTGTATAATCCGTTGGCCATCGGCAGAGTGACTACCCCCTCCATTTCGGTTATCAGGTTGAAAATCATTTCACCGATAGCCGTGGCTTTCTCATCCAGGATACGGATGGAACCCAAGTCTCCGTGAAAAGCGTGGTGATCGATGCTGACGGTCAGCAGATTTTCCAGATCGACGACTTCGGCGACCCGTTCCAGGCGATGGCGGAAGCTGTTATCCAGGACGATCAGGACCTCGTAGTCGCGCAGCTTTTTTAAGGTCGGCAGACCGTCATAGGTGACCATGACCTTTTCCGGGTCCAGAAAATCATATTTTCTGGG
>JAJRWM010000166.1 GCA_024276815.1 bacterium | reverse complement strand
CGCCTCCCGATACATAGCCGCCAGCCTTTCTCTCAACGCGGCCGCGGAAAATTCCTCCTCGATAAATTTACGCCCGGCGTTTCCCATCTCCTGCCGTAGCCGGGGCGACAAAGCCAAAGCTCTCATATATTGTAACAAGCCGTCAACATCCCGCTCCCGGGTCAGAAAGCCGCTGATATTATGACGAACCATCTCCGGTATGCCGCTGTGCCAGGTGCCGATTACCGGACGACCAATAGCCATGGCTTCGGCGATAACCACCGGCGTGCCCTCCATATCGCCATTTCCCGCCGTGACGCTGGCCTGGATGAAAACGTGACAGCGTTTCATTTCTTCCAGGACGGCAGAGGACGGCTGGGGCCCAAGAAATTGCACATAATTACCCAAGGCCAATTTATCAGCCAGACATTTTAAATCACTGGTCAATGGTCCCTCGCCAATAATTGACAAGGTGACTCTTTCGCCCATTTCTTTAACCAGGGCCGCGAAAGCTTCAAGAACATAGCGCAGACCTTTTTTCTCGACATGCCGGGAGCAGGTCAGGAATCTCACTTTGTCTTCAATTCGCTGGGGCGTTAAGCTAAAGCAATCTGTTTCAACGCCGGGCCTGAAAATAATTATCTTTTCTTCGGGGCAGCCGGCCTTAATCAGGTTGTCACGCAAAGTATTCGAGACAGCAGTGATCCTGCTGGCGTAATCAAACAAAAGCTGATACTTGGCAATCCAGGACGGCTCTTTAAGCAAAGATGTCGCGTCCTGACCGTGGAACATGGTGATCAAGGGGATTTTCTGCTCCACTACGGCTGGCAGGAGCCAAAGCCCGACCGGGCCGTAATGGGCGTGCAGAACATCCGGTTTGACCTGAACGATGGCCGCTGCAAGATCATCAGTTCTTTGAACTACCGTAACCCGTGAGTGAGGAAAAAGGGAGGCGTTTTCCCGCTGCCGGGTGAAGACGAAGGCGTCATAGCTGGCGGTGTCTTTGGCGTAATTATAGATAAAAGTCTCTGATAGCTGGCCAAAGACGGGCATGACATAGCCAACCTTCATTTTTTCAGCCATTATTCTTTCCCCGCGACCAGCAAATAGTTATGCGTATCGCTGTAGACATGATCCAGTTTTTCCAGTTCGTAACCAACCAACTGCAACAGGCGGCAAAGCTGCCCGACTAATTTGTTGATAATTTTACCGCGCCGAAGATAATCATAAACATAATAACTTAGCCGGATACTGAAGGTCGCCCAGAATCCGCCCATGGGTTCAATAATATCTGGTTTCAAGCCCGCCTTTTGGCACAAATATTCCAGCCCGTATTTTGTGTAACGGTAATAATCAGATGGTTCTTCATGTAAGGCCCAGATGTGCGGCGCGGTAATAATCAGATAGCCGCCCGGCTTGAGCACTCGCTGTATTTCCTTGAAAACAAGAGCTGGCTGTGCTAAATGCTCGATGACCTGGGTCGCTAAAACGGTATCAAAAGCGCCGTCACGAAAGGGCAGAGCGGCGGCGGCGGCGAAAATATCTATTTTTGAACGGGGATGAAAGGTCGCCGGGTGGTCAACGCCAATATATTCAGTCACCTTTGAGCTGAAAAGTTCTTCGTATGGCTTTTCCGCGCAGCCAACATCGAGCAAGCGGCCTTGGGCAAATTTTTTGGCAAAATTTAACCGATCAAGCAAATAAGCCTTATGCAGCCAATTCTTGGGATGACGCCGCAAGAGGTCCTTGTTTTTAAAATTTCGGTCCATCAATTTTCCTTCTTTGTTCGCTCAGGCGCCGACTAAAGGCGAAAAGGCCTTTTTTTATCAAGCCATTAGTGAGGTTTACAAGCCAACGCTTGATGTTGGCGCTTAAACCGGACGGCATAACAGGTTGAGGCCTACTGTTTTTCCAAGTGCCATAATACATTATCGGCGCCTGGTTAAAAAGACGTAAGAACAATTTCAAGCCGCCGTAACCTTTGCCGTTTCTATTATTGAGCGGAACGACCATCAAGTCGAACTTACCTTGCGCCAGCTGTTTTTTTACTCTGAAAAACCCTCTTAGCGGATTAAATTTACCTTTGCCATACTCAATTACTGATTCGTCTGGTACTGAAAATGTCCGCGCGATTTTCCCGGCCGTATCGTCTTGGCTAACAAAAAATATTTCAGGATCGCCAAAGCGTTCCTTAACGGCGTTTATTACTTCAACCAGCCTTTCCCAGGGGCAAAGCCGCCAGACTAAAATCCGGGTGGGATTTAAAACCGGCGGATGATTTTTAAAGAAACTGTCATACAAACGCTCAAGCTGATGTATCCTGTTAACAATGTTGTAATCTTCGCTGACTTTCAGCCGGGCGCTTTTACCCATTTCGGCCCTGAGCCCCGGGTTTTCCCTTAAAAAAATCATCTTTTCGGCCAAAGCGTCGACATCATTCAGGGGAACTAAAAAACCGTTTTTTCCGTTAATCACAACTTCCTTGACGCCGCCAATATCAGACGCGATAATCGGCAAGCCAGCCAGCATCGCTTCTAATATAGATATGGATAAAGCTTCCCAGGAAGAGGGCAGGATAAACACGTCGAATATCGCCAAAAAGTTATTAACCTCGGATATTTCTCCAACAAAAAACGTTTTCTCGCCTAGCTTGAGCTCTTCCGCCTGCTTAACAAGGGAAGTCTTCAGTTCTCCATCGCCAACAATAATCAGCCTGGATTCAGGGTGGGCCTGGCAAGCCCTTTGAAAGGCGTTGAGCAGGAATTTGTGGTTTTTGTGAGTGTGTAAACGGCCAACTGTCCCAAAAATAAAATCATTTTCATTAAGACCCAGGCTTTCTTTAAGCCGCGAGGTCTTTACCATTTCAGGCTGGTATGAATCAATCTCAATCGCATCCGGAAATAAAACCATCTTTTGTGGATTAAGATTATATGCTTTTTGATGTTCTGTCATCACAGTCTCCGAACAAGGCAAAAGAACAGACGGATAGTTCGTCAGGGCGAATCTTTCGAACTTTTCGACTGAAGACAGGTTGTCATCTGTGCTTGCCGGCAGGGTATGAAGATTGCTGATGATAAAGGGTACCCGGGCTAAGGTGGCCGCCAGCGCGCCATAGGTAATCGCCGGGTATAAGTGAGCCTGAACCAGGTCGGGTTTTTCCAGCCTTAGATAATGGACAATTTTGTTTATTGTCTGATGGAAAAAAACTTCCCGGCCGATACTCAGAAAGTCAACATCCACGCTTAACGATCTGAATTTATCAATATACTGCCGGCAATTTTCCCGGCTTCCCAAACAAGCTATTTTGAAGTAGTACTTTTTTCTATCCAGATATTTTAAAAATAAGTATAGCTGTTTTTGCGCTCCGCCGGTGTTGAGGTTACCAATTATAAATAACAGGTAATAGCGCTTTGCTTTCAATGCTTTAGAACTTGAAGTTTTTGTATTTCTTTATGATAAACTGCCACCCGTTTCGACCAGGTATGATTAGCCAACATATAACCTGCTATTCTCTGGCGTTGGGGTGGCGTCTCAATCGTTTTAAGGATCTTATCCTCCAGATCATCAAAGTCATAGTATTGGAAAACCTCGCCGCCGCCTGAATCAGTTACGACATGAGCATTGGGGAGGTGTTCTTCCGCGACGACCGGCAACCCCGCTCGTAAGTAATAATAAATCTTGCTGCTTTCATTTTCATAATCGTTCTGTGTGCAGGCAAATGACAGACCAACATCCGCGTGGTGGATATATGGCCAGATGTCGTCAGAATTAATAACACCCAAATTCTCAATAACCGGCGAAAGTTCCGTTTCTATATCGACAACGCCAAAGTTCAGCATACCAATGAAATAGACTTTAATATTATGCCGTTGCAACCGCCTGGCTATTTCATTAATCTTGATGACAAAATGGTGAGAGGTAATATTACAGACATATAATACCCTTTTACCCGGCGGAAAGGGATCTCTGGAAACAACCGGAATTTCTTCCGGGCTGCCGGTGGGAACAATTACTGGAATGGCTCCGGAGTTCGGGAACCGGCGCCTCCAGCGTTCAATATAGCCTGGATTGGTAAAGGAAATTAAGGCGGCTTTTTTATTAATTAATTCTTGATAAGGTTCATATTCGGCAAACCACCTTTTAAATCGCTTTGGTTCGCCTTCACTCATGAAATGGGCTATGCGGGAAATGATAAACGGGTGGTCCGGCGTCAAAGATATTGCCGGCTGGTAACACGTTTTCAGGATATCATAATCCGGCCACCTGACATCCTTAATGTTCATGACCCTTAACCCCGAAGAAATATCTTTCGCTGGACAATCATTAGAGGCGATCAGATCAACCTGGTAACCCAGCTTCAAAAAACCTTTGGCGATAGCCCACCAGCGGATGACATTCATTGCCGGCAAAGCCTTAAAGGGATCTGTTGCCACCGGGTAAACAATGCCTATACGCATAATCTTTCAGCCTTGAATAATAATATATAAAGTGTCGCCGATAATTTCAGATTTAAAAATATATTCTAATGTTTGTAATCAGCTTGCTCCAGGGTATACGCACTTATTAAATGTCTATGGGCGACAGCTGATTTCATGTTTTTGCCTGAGATATCATTCTTGACAATATTATAATATCGACTGAATGCTTTGTTTACTTAAACTCCGTAAGGGGTTTAACCGGTTGTTGTTTTGCCGAGCAGCCGGGCCGCCATTTTATGCCGGGGTAATTTGGCCAGGCAGGCTTTTAACAATTTTTCGGCTTGCACTGGCCGCTTTTGTCTTAGAGCGATATCGCCTAAGTGAAATAACGTCTTGGCATACATCACATCTTTTAAGTCTGTTCCGGTCAAGAATTTCTCAAAAAACACCCTGCTCTGCCCCAGCCGACCACGGTTTTTCAGAATGGAACCCAAATGATACCAGGCCTTCGTCAGCTCGGGATTATCTTGATAAGCTCTTTTAAAATATTTTTCCGCCCGGTCAACTTGCTGAAGTCTGAGTTGGTTCATCGCCAGGTTATAGGCCGCCAGGCCGGCGTGTTTAGAAATCCCCGGCGAGTCTTCCCCGGCTTTTTCCAAAATCAGCAGAGATTGCCGCCAGCAAGAAACCGCTTCCCTGTAATCCTGCTCTCTCTCGGCGATTCGCGCCAATTGCCACCAGGCTTGCCAGTTGTTTTTATCGTAATCGAGTAGCCGGCGCTGGATTTTTCGCGCGGTTTTCCAGTCGGAATTAAGCGAGAATATTGTCGCGGCGTCTTGCAGAAAGGGCAGGTAATAAACTTTATTTGCCCGGGAAAAGTTTTCTTTTTTATTCCTCTTTAATAAATCGCTGTAAATCGCCGCCAGCCTTTTTTTTGTACTACAAGGTTAAAGTTTTTTTCTATGTGCTTTCGGCCCTTTTCGGCAAAAAGTCCCAAGAGCGAAGGGTTATTCGCCAGCTTCAAGAGATGCCCGGCCAACACCCGCCAGTCTTTTTCCGCCGCCAGCAACCCGGTTTCCTCGTTGATAACATAGTAGGGAATATCAGCATGGGAAGTCGCCACAATGCCTAGCCCCGTGGCCTGCGCTTCCAGCAAACTGACCGGCGCGCCGCCTTCCATATCGCCGTTTTTCGCGGTCTGGCTCGGTTGCAGAAAAATGTGACCGGATTGAAGTTCGGAAAGATATTCCCGGTAGGTTAAGCCGGGGAGAAAGGCAACCTTTTTGTTGCTCATCAGTTCCCTGGCTAACCGCTTTATGGCGGGCAACAGTTCCCCTTCGCCGATAATTTTCAAATGAGCGGCCGGGTAGCTTTTAATGAATTCCGCGAAAGCTTTCAGGGCGGTGAAGTGGCCTTTTTTCTCGACCACGCGGGCGGCTATGATAATAGTCAGGGGATTGTTTCTGGTTATCCCCGGTGGCTGACGGTATTTGATTTTTTTTAAATCCACCCCAATGTTCTGAATGATGATTTTTTTAGCCGGGCAACCTAACCGCCGGAGACAGGAGCGCATGTGCGGCCCTTCGACTAAAAACAATTCGCCGGCCTGAAAGAGCTGGCGATAAGCCTGCCGCCAATACGGTTGCCGGCCAAGAATCCCGGCGTCATAGCCATAAAAAGATGTTATTAAAGGCAAGCTGTAATAATTTTTCCAATTTAAAGCGGCGACTCCATTGACGCCGAAATGAGCGTGCAGCAGGACCGGTTTGTCCTCTTCCGCCAAGCCAGCCATTGCCGGCCAAAAACCGTTATCCAGATAATATTCAGCGTCATCCAGGGAGCGTTTTTTAACCTTGTAAGCCTGTCGAATTGCCTTGAGGGGGAAATGACGTCGGTTAACCGGCTCGGAGCAGGTGAGAACCAGGGGCGGGAACTGTTCGATCCCCTTTATTTGATAATATAACCAGTTCTGGGAAAAGGGCAGATAGTTATGTATTAAATGACAGATAT
>JAJRWM010000165.1 GCA_024276815.1 bacterium | reverse complement strand
GGCGCCCGGCGTCCCGAAGGCGTTGACGAAACGATCGCCGACTTCGCCCGGCGGCGGGTTGGCAAAAACGCCTATGAAATGTTGATCGATCCCATGGTCGGCGGTATTCACGCCGGCAACCCGGAAAAGCTAAGTCTGAAGAGTTGTTTCGCCCGTATGTATGAAATGGAAACGGAATACGGCACGCTGACCAAGGCCATGATCCAGTTGAGAAAAAACAAAAAGAAACAGCAAAGCGGCGGCGGCCCGTCGGGACCCGGCGGCGTGCTGACGACTTTCAAAGGGGGACTGAGCCAGATCATCGAGGAGATCGCGAAAAAGCTTGGCCGGGAGACCATTATCAGCGGTCACCCGGTTGAAAAGGTCAGTTACCTGTCAAACAACGGCAAAGTGAAATACCAGGTCGCCTTCTCTTCCTCAGGGAAACTTGATCCGTTGGAAGCCGATGTCGTGCTCTTCGCCACTCCGGCCTACGCGACTTCACGTATCAGCAGCGAACTGGACAAATAATTCAGCGAACTGCACGCCCGGATTGCCTTTACCAAGGTCAATGTCGTTTGTCTGGGTTTTCCCAAGGCTGATTTTAAGCCCGGTGTTGATGGTTTCGGTTTCCTCATACCCAGCGTGGAGCGGCGTAATATCCTGGGTTGCTTGTGGACTTCTTCTATTTTTCCCGGCTACCGGGCGCCCGCGGACCACGTTTTGCTCAGGATTATGATTGGCGGAGCGCGTCGTCCCGAGTTGGCCGAAAAGGACGATGACGCCCAGATCGATATCGCCCTGACGGAACTGCGGGAGATTATGGGAGTTGAGAGCAAACCTGACTTCATCAAGGTCTTTCGTCATAAATGGGCGATTCCCCAGTATAACGTCGGTCATGCCGAAAGAGTTGAAAAAATTGAAAAACGCCTGACGGAATTGCCGGGTATTTTTGTCGCCGGTAATTCGTATAAGGGAATTGGCTTCAATGACTGTGTGATCTCGGCTAACCAGGCGGTTGCCGGGATTCGTGAATACCTGAAAAAACCAGGATAAGCGAATAGGAGTATTATTGATGAGTGAAATCAGCAAGCTACGACCGGTTGACGCGATCAGGCTGGCGCTTGAGGAAGAAAAAAAAGCCTATCAGTTTTATACCGCCGTCGCGGAAACGGCCGAGTACGCTTCAACCAGGGAGATGTTCTTGTTTTTAGCGGAACAGGAACTCAAACATCAGCGGCGGTTGGAAGAAGAACTGAGCAAAGATTTCTATTCCGAAATGTAATTTGAGCCTGTGCGGGTTGGTATGAAAGCTCTTAAATCTCCAGCTGATGGTATTGATTCCGGCCCTTCGTTCCCGTCAGCTAGTTGTGGCGGTGGCAAACAGTATCGCCGGCGGGTTGACAAATATTTACAGAGTCAATGGTTTTGGCTGATTGTCATCGCTCTGCTTTCTTTGAGTCTGCGTCTGATTTACTTTTTCCAATTCAAAAAGACTGTTTATTTCAACCATCTCCTGATTGATCCCAGATATTACTGGGATTGGGCCGGCAGAATCGCCGCCGGCGACGTCCTTGGTCACTCGACCTTTGACATGAGCCCGCTCTATCCTTATCTGCTGGGACTGTACCGCTTCGTTTTCGGCGGCCGGTTTGTTCCCCTCTACCTGATACAAATACTCCTGGGGACTTTAACCGTCATTCTGACCTTTTTCGTCGCTAAAAAGCTGTTCGGACTGACCGCCGGCGTTGTCGCCGGGCTTGTTCTCGCGGCCTACAAACCTGAGATCATGTTTAATGTCGCGGTCATGAAAGCCAACCTCAGCTCTTTGTTCATGATCGCTTTGACCTGGTTCCTGGTTCAAGCCCCGCGAACAAAAAATTATCTCGCGGCCGGATTCTTGCTGGCCCTGACCACCGCCAATGACGGCAATTATATCGTTGTCACTCCCTTTATTCTGCACTGGGTATTTTATCACAACGCGCCTGATTTCAGGCTGAAAGGAATCGTCTTTATTCTTGCGGGAATGGTAATCGCCTACGCTCCCTTTACCATCCGTAATTATGTTGTCAGCGGCGAGTTCACCTTGATACGGGCCGGCGGCGGCTATAATTTCTACCTTGGCAGTATCCCTGAAAATAACGGTGAATACTGTTCGCCTGATTTTGTCCGGGCGAATACCGTGGGCGAGTTGGAGGATTATCCGGCGGAAGCGCGGCGGCGTACCGGCAATCCCAACCTGACGATTAAGGAATCATCGGATTTCTGGTACCGGGAAGGTATTAAACTGATCCGGGAACAACCCTTAATTTATCTGAAAAATGTTTTTCGCCGCCTGCTGATCTTCTGGAACGCCTACGAGTTTCCTGATACCTATGATTACCAGTTTATGGGGCGGATAATTCCTTTTCTCAATTGGCCGCTGTTTAATTTCGCGATTCTAGGCAGTCTGGGGCTTGGCGGTTTGCTAGTGGAATTAAGCAATACCCACCGCTTAAGTTTATTAGCGTTGATTATTGCCGGCTGCACGCTCTCTCTTTTGCCGTTTATGGTTTTCGGCCGGCTCAGGATGGGCATGATTCCGTTACTCGCCGTGTACGCCGGCCTGGCGGTTACGGAAGTGGTTCGACTTTACCGGGGCGGAGATGCCAGGAAAATAGTGCTTACGGCCGCGATTCTGCTGTTGACTGCCACCCTCGTTAACTGGCCCCTGCGCTTCCGACGCTCGTTTGCCATAGCCTCGTCGTATACCAACCTGGGATCAACCTATCTGGACGACAACCAGCCGGGAAAGGCGCTCTCGAACTTTATGGAAGCGATTCGTACCGACCACACCCAGATTGACGCCCTGATATTCATAAAATGGCTGCGAGACAATTCAACTCCGGTAATCAGGGAAAAAGCCAGGCGGGCCATCGGGGAAGTTCAGGATATTTACCTCGGGGCGGCGAACAAAAGCCTCGCGAACAAAGAATATCAGAGCGCCGCTGATGGCTTTAACCTGGTTCTGAGTCTGGACATTAAAAACATAGCCGCCCTTTACGGCGCGGCCCAAGCCCATTATGGCCGACGAGACTACAAACTGGCCGCGGTATACCTGAAGAAAGCTCTGGAACAACAACCAGACAATCCTGATCTGCTCAATCTGGAAATAAAAATAAAGCAAAAACTTTAGAGCGTATTGCGATCAGATGTAAGGCAAAATCGCCCCCTCGGCCCCCTGAAAAAACTTCAAATGGTCTTCGGCAAGTTCCTTTGTAAACCAGAAAACGCTATCAATTTCAATATTCCAATAAACAATCAGAGAAGCAAACAG